>JACQZQ010000093.1 GCA_016213785.1 Acidobacteriota bacterium | reverse complement strand
TGCTCCTTTAGCTATTATTAAAGATTATATTGACCAACAACGTCGTCCTTCTTAATCCTTTTTCATCACACCTAAAGGCGTGATGGCAAACTTGACTCGGCTCTGAAGAAGCCGAGATTGCGTTTGCCAAGAGGCTTCAACAAAATCACCTATAAAAAAAGACTGAGAAAAAATTTTTCCTCAGTCTTTTTTATTTTCATTTTCTTTTATCTAGATATAATTTAACGCATTGCTAGACTAGTCACACTACCTAATTTAGCTTGATAGGTAACTATACGCCCATCAAGATAGGATTGATAAACCATCATAGTCTCAACCTGAACACAGCTTAGCGGATCATCAGGCCCGCACCCTGTGTCAACCCCAATTGCTGAGCCACAAATATAAACATCTTGCGCCTTACGTCCATTAGGCGGTAAATAACGTGTCGGAGTATGTCCAAAAAAACAAGGCTTACCATTATAACGACGGAAAAACACTGGATCTCGCTTCCACCTTAAAGTTTCATCGTCACATTCTGAAGGGTGTCTACCTAATGTAATTCCTGCATGTACATAATAGGCATTATCGTCTTCAAAATAAGGTAGGGTATTACTATAAAATTCTAGGTGGGCAACAGGGATTTGCAAGCTTAAAGTTGAGGTTTCTTCAATATATTTACAACCATATTGGGCAATTGTTACAGCACCGCCATTTTCTGGCACAAGCCAAAGTAAATCACCATATTCAATTAAATCCAAAAGCATTTGCTCATGATTGCCTCTTAAGCAAATAAAATTAGGACTTTGTTCTTGTAATTCTAGAGCGTAATTAACTACGCCTGGGGAATCTTCTCCTCTGTCAATTAAGTCTCCTAATAAAATAATCCTATCTTCTAATGGGTCATAATCTAAACTTTCAACTAACGCTTTAAATTGACTTAATCGACCGTGAATATCACCAATTACATAGGTTTTCATGTAGGAGTCCCCAAGTATAAATAAACTAATAAAATAGATTTTATTTGAATTTTATAGAAAATTTTGGATAGTTAATATTATTTTAATGGTTTTTAGCAATTATTGCACGAAAAATTATTGCTTAAATAAAAGTATTAGTATTTTATACTTGTTTTTAAGCAATTATAAGCAATTACAAGCAATTAATCAGGAAATTCTATTTTAAGTTGTTCCCAACGAAGCTTTAAGTCTTCCATAACTTGGTTATATTCTGGATCGTTACGCATACTTTCCCAGTTATGATCTCTAGAAAACCAAGGATAATTTTCATTTCCTAATTCAACAGCTTTTTTTAACCATTTTATCGCTTTATCTTTTGCTTTTTCTAAAGCATAGAATGAAGCTAACCAATAAGATACGTCTTGGTCAGCCGAAGCAGCATCTATAACTTGTGGAATAATTAATGCTTTAGCCTTATCATGTTCGCCTTCAACAGAATAACAGGCTGAGAGTAGTGGCCTCATACCATACATTGCAGGATTTTTATCTAATACATCGGTTAAAATCTCAATAGCTTTTGCTAATTCTCCTTTATGATAAAGAACTTGCCCTAGAAACATTCTAGCAAAACCATGTCCTGGCTCAATTGCTAAACAGGCTTCTAGCTCTCTTTCTGCATCTTCAAACATATGTTGATAAAGGAAAATTCTTGCCCGATTATAACTTACCATTACAATATCATTAGGATTCATTCTAAGCATTTGTCCATATTCACTCATTGCCTGTTTATAAAGGCCATCAATACGGAAAATATCTGCTGCTGTTGAATGAACATTTGAATCATTACTAGCTGTACGAACAAGCACCCTTATTTGCTCACGAGCACGAGCCTTGCGCCCCTTAAGCAGTGATACATAAACCATACCTAGTTGTGGCTCAACTAGCCGTGAATCTAGCTCTAGAGCGCGATTAAACTCTTCTTCTGCTAGTTCATAGTAGCTTGCCCCGCCAATACCTTTTAATACGTAATCTACATAGCAGTTACCAAGCCCCGAATGGGCTAGAGCAAAAGATTCATCAAGGTTAATGGCCTTTTGGAAAAGATCTATAGCTGCATCAATATCTTCTTTATTAAGTGTTTGAGAAACAAATTTATAATAGCTACTACGACCTCTTAAGTAAAGTTCATAGGCTTCAGCATTATTAGTACTAGCCTTAAATAAATTACCTTTTTCTGCATCACTAATATTGATACATAGGCCGCGTACTATATGGTGAGAAATTTTATCTTGAATGGTAATAATATCTTCGTAGTCAACATCAATCTTATCACTCCATAAGATTTCATTTGTTCCAATATCAACTAGTTGTGGAGTAACACGAAACCGACTCCCTGCTTTTAAGTAAGTGCTAATTAAAACAGCATCTACAGCAAGCTCTTTTCCTATTTGTTGAGGGTCAACTTCTTGATTTTGATAACGAGCAATATAGCTAGAAGGCCGCACAACTAAGGATTTTAGTGAAGCTAATTCGGTTATTACGCTATCAGCAAGAGAAAAACTATAAAAATCTGTCTCAATATCTCCACTTAAGTTCTTAAACGGCATTATAGCAACTGTACGACGTTTTTCTGTACGCTCATTAGTTCTAACTTGTGATGGAGGGCTAGAATCTAGTATTGCTGGTATTTCATCGATTGTAGAACGGTTATTTGTAGTTCCAGGAATATTACTTGTAGCTCCTGAGGGGGTTGGGGTTGGTGATTGAGATGGTAAGGTTGATTCACGTGGGCGAAATCTTTTATATAACCATCCCATCATCCCTTCGCGTAGCCAAGAACTTTTCTTTGATTTTGGAGCAACTAAGGGTGTAGGCTCATAATATTTACCTGGGCGAACCTGTAATTCTCTTGAAAGAGCTTTAAGATCATTATAGAAGTCTGCCATGTTTTGGTAACGCTGATTGACATCCTTAGTCATAGCTCTTTCAATTATTTGCTCTAAACGTAGAGGTAAAGTGTTATTTATTTGAACTACTGGAACAGGCTCATCATGTAAAACAGCATGCATTATTTCTACGCTGCTTTTACCAGGAAAGGGTAATCTTCCTGTTACCATTTCATATAGTACTACACCTAGCGAAAATACATCTGTTCTTAGGTCAATATTAGAACCGCGAGCTTGTTCTGGAGACATATAACCAGCAGTCCCAAAAGGCACACCTTGTTGAGTTAAGTCTTGTACTGCACGATCTCCAATATCTGTAGTACCTTTAGCTAAGCCAAAATCTAGGATTTTAGCTTGTCCTCGATCATTAACCATAATATTTGTAGCTTTAACATCACGGTGGATTACGCCTCTTTGGTGTGCTGTACCTAAAGCATCAGCCATTTGCATTGCAATAGAGAGAGCAAAATCTAGTTCTAAGGCCGTGCCTCTTACCATTTGTTTAAGGCGTTTACCCTCTAAATATTGCATTACAATAAAATGCATACCTTCAAATTCGTTTATTTCATAAATTGTACAGATATTAGGATGATCTAAAGCAGATGCAAGCTGAGCCTCACGAAGAAAGCGTTTACGGGACTTCTCATCAGCAACTAGTTCGGCAGGAAGAATCTTAAGAGCTACTTTTCTACGTAGTTTAATATCTTCAGCTTCGTAAACTTGTCCTTGCCCACCTTCACCTAGTTTTCTGCCAATCTTGTAGTTTAAGATTTGTTTACCGGTCATATGAGAATTAAAGTCTGTTTTTCTTTGTGCAAAGCTACTAGCGGTTAGATGCTTTTGGAACTATAAACTATTCCTAGCAGTACGTCCAATTAACTATTGCGCAATTTTTTGCTTTAGATTTTGCCTGAAAATTTAGCCTATTTTCTGCCTAATAGCGAGAAAAATCTAGCCATCTTCTCCTAGAAAATTAATTTATATTAATTACTACAAAAACTTATAATTAATTTATGTTAAAAGTCATTTCTTTTTAATCTTTTTATTTAAAATATTAACTATTTTAAGACGAAAGTTCTTTTACCAAATTACCAATTTTTTCTACTAACTCACTTTGATCTCTAGAAACTTCTATTTCAGCAACAATCCTACTCCCAACCACTGCACCATCAGCATAATAACAAACTTCTTTTACCTGCTCTCTATTTGAAATACCAAACCCTACGGCAATAGGCAAATTAGTATGGTTTCTAATTCGTGATACCAGTGGCTTAACTGTGTCTGAAAGCTTTTGCTGCATACCAGTAATACCTGTGCGAGATACTGCGTAGATAAACCCACTAGCAAGTTTTGCTACTTTTGCCATACGTTCATCACTACTAGTAGGCGCAAGAAGAAAAATCATATCTAAGTTATGCTTTTTCAGTATGTTAAGAAAATTTTCTGATTCTTCAGGAGAAAGATCTGTTACTAAAATAGCATCAATACCAACTTCCTTAGCTTTTTTTGCTAAATTCTCCAACCCAAATTGAAGTAATGGGTTAAAGTAGCTAAATAAAACTATTGGAATTTGGCTAACTTTTCTAACTCGGCCAACTAGGTCGAGAATATTTACTAATTTAATCCCTTTTGTCAACGCACGTTCGGTAGCCCTTTGAATTACCGGCCCATCTGCCATTGGATCTGAAAATGGAACCCCTAACTCAATTATATCCGCCCCACACTCAGCCATTTTAATTATTAACTGCTCTGTAATAGCTAAATCAGGATCTCCAGCGGTAATATAAGGGATTAGAGCCTTACGCTCTACTTTCTTAAGTGCCTGAAACTTTTCAGCTATTCGGCTCATAAACTTACCCCCAACACATCTGCAACCGTATGTACATCCTTATCACCACGACCAGATAAATTTACAATTACAACCTTATCTTTACTTAATTTTGCTGCGGCTTTTAAGCCATAAGCCACCGCATGAGATGACTCTAAAGCTGGCAAAATCCCTTCTAGCTTTGCAAGTAGCTGAAAAGCTTCTAAAGCTTCATTATCAGAAGCAGATACATAGCTAACTCTTTCCGTGTCATGTAAATAAGCGTGTTCAGGCCCAATAGCAGGGTAATCAAGCCCTGCTGAGACTGAATGTGTAGAAGCAATTTGACCATCACTATCTTGTAAGATATAGCTAAAAGTCCCTTGTAATACGCCTGGGCGACCACCTCCAGCAGAGTGAAACCTAGCAGCATGTTCACCTAATGTTTGGCCTCGCCCACCTGCTTCAACTCCAACTATTTCAACATTTGAATCTTTTAAGAACTCATAAAATAGCCCTATCGCGTTACTTCCGCCCCCAACACAAGCAATAAGCAAATTAGGTAAAACTCCTTCTAGCTCTAAGATTTGTGAGCGTGCTTCTTGACCTATTATTGCCTGAAAGTCCCTAACCATTTGGGGATAAGGATGAGGGCCTAAAGCTGAGCCAAGTAAATAATACGTAGTATTAATATTAGTTACCCAATCTCTTAAAGCTTCATTAATTGCATCTTTTAATGTACGACTTCCTGAATCAACACCAACTACTTCTGCGCCTAAAAGCTTCATACGAAAGACATTTAAGGCTTGCCGCCTCATATCTTCAGTACCCATATAAATACGGCATTCTGTATTCATTAAGGCACATACAGTTGCAGTAGCAACGCCGTGCTGACCTGCACCAGTTTCGGCAATTATTCTTTTCTTGCCCATTCTTTGTGCAAGTAGAATTTGTCCTAATGCATTATTGATCTTATGTGCTCCAGTATGGTTAAGATCTTCTCGTTTTAAGTAGATTTTTGCTCCTCCAACATACTCAGTTAATCGACTAGCAAAAAAAAGCGGTGTTGGACGGCCAACATAGTTTTTTAGTAAACTTTTTAGCTCATTAATAAAACCTTGATCTTGCCTAGCCTCTTTATAAGCAGCAATTAATTCTTCCAAAGGATACATTAAGATTTCTGGTACATAACAACCACCATAATCACCAAAATGCCCTCTAGAATCAGGCCAGCTAATAGTATCATCAACAGTATCTAGAGATTCTTGTGGTTCTTTTAAGTTTTCCATTTAATAGATTTTCCTATAATGATCTTACTTTCTAAAAATTTAGTAAAAGCTTTAATGTAAGCTTTAAGTTATAAAAATTAGCGCTTATTTAGCGTGTCCTCTATTAATGCTCGTGAGAGTTTAGATGTTGTGGACTTCATCATTTCTTGCCGACCTCGCTGGACTTCTTGCATAAAGGTTTGAAGCAAAACCCTATCTTTACGCCCAGGAGATTCTTCTACACCACTACAAACATCTACACCATAAGGTTTTACAGTTCTAATCGCAGCAACAACATTTTCTGGCTTAAGACCACCAGCTAAAATTATTCTTGGAACATAATGTTTAGCAGCTAAAGCTAGTCTCCAGTCAAAAAGTGTTCCTGTTCCTCCGTAAGTATCTGCTGAATAAGCGTCTAAGAGAATTGCACTAACACGAAAATCTTTTACATGCTCGGGGTTAAAATTTTCATTAACCCTTAAAGCTTTAATTATTCGCCAAGCTGTTAACTGAGCACAATATTCTTGACTCTCGTTTCCATGCAATTGAATTGCGCTTAATTTAACCATTCCAGCAATACTTTTTACTGCATCTAAGTTAAACTCATTAACAAAAACTCCTACAATGTTTACAAAGGGAGGAAGTTTATCAACTATTTCCCGGGCATCTGCTGGAGCTATATATCTAGAGCTTTTACTATAAAAATTAAAGCCTATTGCATCAGCGCCTTGGTCTAAGGCTGCAACGGCATCATCATAACTTGTTATCCCACAAATTTTTACCTTTACCATATTTGCTCCTTAAGCAGATAAATTGCTAAGTATTTTATAATAACTTACTTAGAGCCATTTTAGGATCACTTGCCCGCATTAGCTGTTCGCCAACTAAAAAAGCCTTATAGCCTACTTTTTTTAGTCTCTCTATATCTAATGCTGTATTTATCCCACTCTCACTTACCCAAATGGCTTCTTTAGGCATCAGTGAGGCTAGTTTTATAGAAGTGTCAAGATCAACATTAAAAGTTTTTAAGTTACGGTTATTAACGCCAATTATCTTTAGTTTGGAGTTTAGCACTTTTTCTAATTCCTGTTCAGTATGAATTTCAACCAAGGCATCTAAACCTAATTCTTCTCCTAACAAAGCAAGTTCAACCATTTCTTGTGTTTCTAAAAGCGCTGCAATTAATAAAAAAGCATCTGCGCCATTATAAGAAGCTTCATAGACTTGATATGGTTCAACTATAAAATCTTTTCTTAGTAATGGTAACTCTACGCTATGGCGAACTGATTTTAGAATTTCAAGCGAGCCTTGAAAAAAATCTTCTTCTGTTAAAACCGAAATTGCTGCTGCACCACCTTCTTTATAGGCTTGAGCAATAGCTATAGGGTTAAAATCCTTACAAATAAGCCCTTTAGAGGGTGAGGCTTTTTTTATTTCAGAAATTATATTAGTCCCAGGTTTTGCTAATGCAGCATAAAACCTTCCAGCAGAACGCTTTATACACTCTTGACGTAATCTTTCTAGTGGTAATTTTTCTTTAGCTAAAATTAGCCTTTCTTTCTTTTTGGCAACAATTTTTTTCAATATATCCATAAATAAAATCTCCAAGTAAAGGAACTGAAAGCTAAGTCCTGCGATAAAATAAACAACAGAGAATAAATTTACCTTAATATTTTTTTAATAATTCAATGTAAGCCTGATACTTAATTTGAGATAATCAGGTTACAACCAACCGCCTTATGGAGGCAACATGAAACATCTTATTTTATTTGTCGCACTTTTATTTTTTATGGCCTGCGGAAAAGCTTCATATAATTCTTACCGCTCTTCTCCGTCTGAAATGCCAGCACCAGAAAGAGAACAAAAACTTGCTTATAACGCTAGTGGTGGCGGTGGTGGTGGGGCTAGACAAGCAGTACCAGCAGAAGAAGCTAGGGTTTTAGGCGGTGTTGCAGGTGATATTGATGGAAAACTAAACCAAGCTAAACTTCTTAAAGCTAGTGAAAATAGTCCTTCCAACCAAGAACAAGCACCTATTGAGCGAAAAATTATTCGTAATGGGGAACTTGATCTTGAGATGGAAAAACCTGCTGAAATTGCTAACCAAATTTCTAGCCTTGCCAATTCTTTAGGTGGATTTGTTGTAACGTCTGAAAGCCAACAAATAGGAGCAAATGGCGTAAGGATGTCTGTAGTTGTAAGAGTCCCTGCTAGTAAATTTGACCAAGCAATGAAAGATATTCGAGCGCTTGTTGGTAATGGTAGAGTATTAAGAGAAAAAGCTACGGGTCTTGACGTAACAGAAGAGTTTGTTGACCTTCAAGCAAGGCTCCGCGCTAAAGTAGCATTAGAAAACCAATTTTTAGAAATTCTAAAAAAAGCCATAAAAGTTTCTGATATGTTAGAAGTCCAAAATAGCTTAAATGCTGTACGTACAGAAATTGAGCAAATTGAAGGACGGCTTCGATTTCTAGAAAATCAAGCTAGTTTATCTACGATTACTTTAAGCCTACAAACCCCTCAACCTTTAGTTACACAATCTAGCCGAGGCTTTTTCTCTGAGTTTAAAGCTGCTATCTCAGATGGAATAGAAATCTCTCAATCAATAGTCTTTGGTCTAATTCGTTTAATGGGAGTTTTAGTTCCTGTAGTAGTATTCTTAGGAACACCACTATATATTGTATTTCGAGTAATTCGTAGCAGAATGCGTAGACAAAATGCTAATAGAGTTCCACCTGAAAAATAGCCGTGCCTTAAAAGGCAAGGCTATTATCAAAAGCTCTGTAAGGGTTTTTAAACTACACAAAATATTAAGTTTGTTATATTTAACAAAAATAACTTTTTATCTTAAGAGCTATTTTTTAAGTTGATGGGTAGAGTTCATCTAAACGTAAAGATAAATACTCAAAAGCTTCTTGTGGGCTATCAACAAAATGCATTAAGTTTATATCCTGAGGGCTAATGGTTCCCCACTTTACCATTGCATCTAAATTAAGGACTTCTTTCCAATATTCACTACCATAAATTACTACTGGCATCGGTTTATGAAGCTTATTAGTTTGGACTAAGGTTAAGACCTCCATTAGTTCATCAAATGTCCCAAAGCCGCCTGGAAAAATCACTAGAGCCTTAGCTAAATAAGTAAACCAAAACTTACGCATAAAAAAGTAATGGAAATCAAAGCTAAGCTCACGGGAAATATAAGGGTTAGCGCTTTGTTCAAAAGGGATTTCAATATTAAGCCCTACAGAAATGCCTCTTGCAGCCGCAGCCCCTCGATTAGCTGCTTCCATAATTCCTGGGCCGCCACCTGAACAAATAATAAATCTATGTTTACTACCCCGCATATTCTTTGACCATTCAGTGAGAAGCCGAGCAATTTCTTCTGCATCTTCATAGTAACGGGACATTTTTAGCTCATTTTGAGCAATTCTAATACGGCTTTTTAGTTCCTCTGAAACTTTCTCACTTCTAGCGGCCTCTTCTTCTAAGTCACGTAAGTTAGGCTCAGCAACTTCTCTAGCTTTAATACGTGCTGAACCAAAAAAAACTATTGTGTCTTGAATACGATACTGGCGAAAACGGCGTGCTGGTTCTAAATATTCAGCTAGAATCCGAATTAACCTAGCGTCAGGGCTGTTAAGAAACTCTAAATTATTATATGCTTTTGTTGTTTTACGATCTTCTGCCATTATAAATTCCTACAAATTTTCAAGATAGGGAGTCAATTCTAACTACTAAGCTTATCAAACAAAAGCTTTTTTACCCGATATAATCTTAAATTTTTTTTCTTGATACCCAATTTATAACTTAGTCGATCTATATAGAGTAATAATAGCAGCAAGTTGGAATAGGTTGCTCTAATAGGCTTAGACAGACATAATAAGCAAAATAAAAAGCTCTGTGGAGGAATAATGTTTGCAATGTCTGCCATTGATCCAAAAGAAGAAATACAAAAATATCAAGGCTATAATATTCAAGGTAGCCTACTAAAAGCCCGAATGCTCTATATCCATGTTAATCATGGTGCAGTAGCCGTTAAACAAGTCCTAGAAACACTCCCTCAAGAAACTAAAGAACTATTAAGTAAACCTATATATATTGGTGAATGGTATCCAATTGCGGCCTTGATGCTCTTAGACCGTGCCATTAGTAATGTCCTTGCCTCAGGTAGTGATAAAGTGTTTGAAGATTTAGGTACTTTTTCAGCAGGAGTAAACCTTAGCGGCGCTTATGAACCGTTAACTAGAAAAAACATTCAGGAGTTTTTAGAACTTACAGCAGTTTTGCATAAAACTTATCAAGATTTTGGTGATGCCCAATATCTCAAACTTGCTAATAATGCTGCACTTGTACAATTCCAATACCCAGTAGTTCCTCCAGAGAATTTCTGCCGTAGTGGACTAGGTTATTTTCGTCGTGCTGTAGAACTTTGTGGTGGTAAAAATGCGTTAGTACGTAAAACTAGCTGTCAAAGACAAAATGACTTATTTTGTGAATTTCGTATTGAGTGGCAAGAATATTAACAATATTTATTAAAAATATTTTTTAAGTTTAATTATCTATATTTAACTGGATTGCCATCAGAATCAGTATTCCAACTTTGATTCTGAAAAGCTAAAAAGAAAGCTTTATAAATATTTTCTTGAGGAAAATAAAAAATTATTGCCCCATCTTGCCAAGTAGCATTATCTTGTTTCCAATTACCAAAATTACCTTGGTTCATATGTACATCATGCATTCCATTTGGAAAAGGAGCGCCCCAAATATAAATTCTACTTCCTAAATCTTTTTCTAAAGCAGCTTTTTTTACTAAACGATCAAGAAAATCCTGAACATCATTATTTTCACCCTCTACACTTGGAGGAAGAGTCGTCATTTCTTCTTTTTCAAAATAATGTGAGCGTAAATAATCTATTGCCAAAGCATTAGGTCTTTTCTTAACACGATGTAGCCCATCATCAAGTGAAATCATACGATCAATTATTGGTCGATCAAAATTTTCATCAATAAAGAAAAGTACTTCGGAACCATCCTTAGACTGAATATTAACAACAATACGATAAGCCTCACCATCAGCATCAACAAAAATACGGTAATGAGGTGACTCTAAAAACTCATCATCTCGCTCACCTTGTAGTACTCTTCCTATTAAAAGTGCATATTTAATTGGCATAAAAATTTATTAAATTTCTAGCTTCTAAGCTCTACTATTCATAGACATTTGAGTTTAGAATAGCCATTAATCTTTCTGGATTTGCTATAGGTTCAAAACCAAATTGTTTGTAGAGTCCATGAGCATCTCTAGTAGCAAGCATCCAACGCCTTAAACCCTGTAACTTAGGATGTGTTTTAATAGTCTCCATTAGCCATTTAGATAAACCTTTTCCACGTTCACTTGGTAAAATAAAAACATCTGCCAAATATGCAAAAGTCGCATAATCGCTAATTACACGAGCAAATCCTACTTGGTTTCCTTGGTTATATAGCCCAAAACATAAGGAATTTTCTATTGATTTTTTTACTATATCTATAGGAATACCACTAGCCCAATAAGAATTAGTTAAAAAACTATGAATAACACTTAAGTCTAAAGAAGAGTTATCTGTACTAATTAAAAAATCACCTTTTTTGGTTTCCATTAAAAATTTTCCTTTGTTAATAAAAGACTTTAGCCACAAAGAAAATAAATTCTCTGTGGCTAAAGTTTTTGCAAATATAAAATATCTAAGCTACTTGAACTGAGGGGCCAGGACAATCACGTCCTAGTTTTACTGCATCGCCTTCAGCTAGAGTATTTACAAGCTCATCATAAAAATAATCGTATTTTGCTGCTACTAAAGCACTTACGCGCTTATCATACATTTGACGGGATCTATCTATATCTTCTTTTAATCTATCGTAAAGATCGCTATGTTTACGGCCATCTAAAACTTTTTGTTCATTATAAAGTTTAATTTCTGAGACTAGTAGCCTAGCAAATCGACGTGCATCATTATGGAGTTTTTGTTCTTCATCATTAGCAGGAACCGGTTTAACCTGTTGGACTTTTTGCCCTGCACTAGATTGGCCTGGATGAGAGATTGGAACAGGAATACTTTGTGGTGTTATTGGAGGTAAAGGTTTTGTTGGGGGTTTAGAAAAATCTATTGGTGCTTGCCAATCAGGAGGAGATAGTTTTGGCAAGGGAGGCTCAGATGCAAAAGGATTTGGAGCATTAGCTTTTACTCCAGCAGAAGAACCTTTTAGTAAATTTTCTTCCTTAAAAGAAAAACTAGGTTCTGTAGACTTTTCAGAAGATTTTAGCATAGGCATTATTGGAGGGGCTTTTGCATCAGGTGGAGCAGCATAGGCTGAAATTTCTGGTAGGTCTACTTTTTTAGCTGGCTCTATAGAATCTATTCTTGGAAATGGCGGAGGTGAACTTAATCTTACTTCCTCTGGTCTTGCTATTTTTCCTGTCTTTTCTACTTTTTCTACTTTTTCTACTTTTTCAATCTTTTCTGGTTTAGGTTTAGTATCTAGAACTGGAACAGGTGAAGATATTGAATTTTCTGGTTTTGCAGCTTTAGCAGGTTTTTCTATTTCTGGTATTTGGACAGGTAAAGGAGTTGATACTACAGGAGTAGAAGCCGTTGTTGTTAGAGGTGCGGCTGGTAGAGGAGATTGAATAGCAGCTATAGGGTTTTGGGAAGGTATAACAGAAGGCTTTTCTATAGCTGGTGCATTTTGTACTGCTAGAGGTTGGGGAGCGACTGCTGGTTGTGTTGCAGTTTCTACTGGACGAGGACGAACAGAAATTAACTCTATAGCAAGCCCAGCCATATTAACTAAAATTTCTAAAGCTTCAGCATTAATTACATCACCTTCTAAATTACTAGAGTCTGCATAAAGAACAGCCGCAGCTTTACCCCTTACAAGTAAAGGGACACCTAAAATTTGAGTTGGAATGCTATTATTAAAACGGGAAAATAAAATTTGATTTTCTGCTTGAGCGCTAGGGCTACCAACAAAAACAACTTGTTTTCCTAAAACGGCTCTTAACACTGTATCTGCTTGTAAAGGAATGGATACCCCTTTTATAGAATTATTAACTTGTTCACTGTCAAAGCCTCGCGCCATCCAACCAATGGCATTGCCGCTTTTTACAATAAAAAGTGCAATTCTAGGAGAAAAACTGGATGCCTGACTAACTAAAGCCGAAAGAACATCGGATTGGGTTTTATTAGTCTGAATTTCATTAATAGCGGCTTTTAGAATTGCTAAACTAGTACTTGTTTTGTTTTCGCTAGCCTTTGTAGCTTGATTAGTTGCTAAAGCCTTTTTTTCAGCTAAAAGTCTTTCGTTTTCTATCTTTAGATCACTTAAAACTTTTTCATTTTCTGTTTTAAGGTCGGTTATTGTAGTCTCTAGTTCTGTTTTTGAATTCGATAGTTTTTTATTTTTTGATTTAAGGTCTTTTGTATTATTTTCTAGCTCAGTTTTCTCAGCTAAAAGCTTTTCATTCTCTGTTTTAAGTGTTGCTAGTGAAGTCTCTAATTGGGATTTTTCAGCAACAAGTTGTGCGCTCATATCACTAGCTAACTTAGCGATACTATCACTTTTAGCTACTGCTTCCATTGTTTGAGAAGCTGTTTTTAATACTTTACCAAAACTACTTTTTACTAAATCTTGAAAGGATTCTTGCAGAGTTGCCACTTCTTTTTCAAGATCATCAATATGAGCATTAGCAAGATTTTTTAGTTGCTCCTGCAATTTGTTTTCAAAATCGCCCATGGAAACAGCCTCCCAAAAATAGGGTAGTTATTAAATTGCTATAAATTAATTTGGCTAGAAGAAAATTTAATAGACTATATTAGCTTAATTTAGAATTTTGGTGTTCTTAAAAAACCAATAAATCTATGTCTATCAATCCCATTATCCTAATAGAAAGCTATATTGTCAATCTTACATTTTAGGCTTACTTAAAAAAGGAAAAGACAAAATCAGTTGTAAAAGACTGATTGCTTATGTCAGTATCCTAGATAAGTAACTGCTAATATTTATTCATTAGTAACAGATGATTCTTCTTCTAGAACAGGAGGCAAAACATCTCCTCTACCTAAAAAATATTTGCTAGGATGTTCTTTCATTATTTTATCTTGTAAGCGCATTAATCCATAAATTAGAGCCTCAGGACGTGGAGGACAACCTGGAATATAAACATCAACAGGAATAACCCTATCTACACCTTGGAGAGTAGAGTAACTATTAAATGGGCCTCCAACATTTGAGCATGAACCCATAGAAATAACCCATTTAGGCTCAGGCATTTGATCATAAACTCGACGAACAATTTTAGCCATTTTTAATGTTACTGTTCCTGCAACAATTATTAGGTCGCATTGCCTAGGGCTAGGTCTAAAAACACCTGCTCCAAAACGATCCATATCAAAGCGAGATGCGCCACTTGCCATCATTTCTATAGCACAACAAGCTAAGCCAAAAGTCATAGGCCAAATTGCTGATTTTCTTGCCCAATTAAAAATATAGTCTATTTGTGTAGTAACAAAACTGCTTGAGCCTTCCACTCTATTAGACTCCTTTTAGTCTTACTTAAATTTTATTTATTTATTAGATTTCTATAGAATCATAGCCAAGGCTTAGAGCAATGTCTAATCGTTGAAACTAGAATTGTTAATATTATTGAAGGGTTTGCAAAAATTTACCCAATTCTGCAAAAAGCTTTTCACCATCAGGTAAAAAGATTAAGTGATCTGCATTATCAATGTAAAGAATTGTTTTACTTCCCTGAGTAGATTTAGCCAAACGTTCAGTCATTTCCCAAGGAATAAGCGGGTCTATTTTTCCATGGCTAAGAAAAACAGGACAGTTAACTTTACCTATTTTTTTCTCACTCTCAAATTTATATGCAAGAATTAAACCCGGCCAGGGTAGAAAAGGATAGAGTTGTTTTGCCATATCAACCATACTTGTAAAAGCACTAAGTGTAATTAAACCAACAACTTGTTTACGTGAAGCTAAGTCTATTGCAACTGATGAACCTAATGACCAACCGCTAGCTATTATTTTATTATGGTTAATATCTTTACGTGTTAGTAAATACTCATAAGCTGTTTCTGAAGTAGCATAACAAGCTTTTTCACTAGCTTTTCCTGAGCTTAAGCCATAACCAACATATTCAGGGATTAAAACATTAACCCCTAACATTCGGAAGCGTTGAAATTCAATTAAGCAATCTCTTAAGCACATTCCATTACCATAAAAATAAATCATAGTAGGACGATTAGCTATATCTAGTAAGGGTTTAGCTTCTTTGTCCATAGCAGCACCAAAAAGTGCCACTATTTGATCGCCATCTTTGGTGGTGAGTTTGACTAGTTCTGTACCCTTTGGTGGAATAAAATTGGCTTCAACACGACCTTGTGTAGTGCGACCAGGAAAAATTAGCATGCTTTGAAAAAAATAGAGTAGCGCTAACACAATTAGATACACCAACATAAAAGACCGAAATAAGCGCCAACATAAACGCAAAAGTCTTTTTTTAATTGGCTCATTAGATTCGGTCATAATAATGTCCTTTAATTTTTGAAATTTAATTAAATTATAGTAATTAAGATTTTGGCTTATACAGCTATTAAAATCAACTGTTTAGATAAGCCAGCATTAAAATTTATTTCGTTATGACAGAAAATAAAAACCTTGTTCCATTAGCATCTTCTCTTTATCCTTCTTTGGAGGAATTAACAGTACTTTCACCTAAAGAGCAAAGATTTTTCCGCTTTGTTCATAGAATGAACCAAGGGCGCTTAAAAGATTTCTGGACTTGGTGCCAAATGCTATTTGGCAGGCTTTGGATTGATATATGTACTTATAACCTTATGAAACTCTATGGGTTAGAAAACCTAAATACTATCGACCCTACTCGTCCTGTTCTTTTAGTGGCTAATCATCGCTCTTTTTTTGATATGTATGTAGTCTCAGCAATGCTCTATAAAAACACTGCTTGGAAAAAGCATCTTTATTTTCCTGTAAGATCACGGTTTTTTTATGATTCTTGGTTAGGAATGTTTGTCAATTTAGTTATGGGACTCTGGTCAATGTATCCTCCTATTTTCCAAGATCCTAAAAAACGTCTTTTTGATCAATATTCTTCTCGTTGCCTTATGGAACTATGTAGAAATGGGGCTGGTAACGTAATAGGGTTTCATCCAGAAGGCACACGTAATAAAAATCCTGATCCTTATAGCTTTTTACCTGCACAACCTGGTGCAGGAAAAATAATTAAAGAAACTCAACCACAAGTTTTACCTATTTTTATTGCTGGGCTTAGAGCCGACAATTTATCTAAACAAGTTTTAGGAAACTGGACTGGAGGCCCTAAGATTCGTATTCATTTTGGAGCTTGTTTAGATATGACTGAGTTTTATGCAATGAAAAACCATGTCAGAACCTATAAAGCAATCTCTGATTATATAATGACAAAAGTTGCTGAGCTTGGGGAAAATGACCGAGCACTTTATGCTCCTGAAACTAAGGCTTTAAGAGGATCAAAAGAAGAATCACTAGCAAAGTCAACTACCTACCCATAAAATGGCTTTATTAGGCAAATTTTCTACAGTCTGTATAGTTACTTAAGTATTGTAGTAATCTATGGGACTTTTGGTGTTTATGTTGGAGAATATCCATTTTAAAGGTATAGGGAGTTGGGAGAATTTTTAATAAAGGCTAATACTAGTTTAGACTGCTAGTATTAGCCTTTACTGTAAATAACTAGATTTGAATAAAAAGCTGTATTAGACTTGAGATAATAGTACGGCTCTAGTGTAATAGTTTATTAGTCCTATGGGTAAAGTAGAAGATCCTAAAGTAACGAGTGCTGTTGTTTGCGCTTGAGTAAAGTTTAGGCGATTTGTAGTTGAAGTTAGTCCTGAAATTGTATCGTCAAAATCTCCGCTAACTTGCTTATAAAGGGCTAAAACATCAGGGATAACCACAGGGGTTTGATTTAACCCATTTATAGCTGTTTGTAGTTGTTCTTTAGCATCTTGAACAGCAAAACGCACTTTAGGGGGTAGGTTAGGGTTAGAATCTAACACAGTAAACCCATAGAGTAAGTTATTAAGATTAGCTAAATAAGCAGCGCGTGGTAAAGAATTATTAGCAAAAAACTTTTGTATTCTTTGTGCTACCACAGGATCATTTGTGGCTAGTTTTGTATATTGGCTTGAGCCTGTTCTAATAAATGGAAATGTATTTGGAACAGTACTAAAAACAATCTGTGGGGGGTTATTATTAGGAGACGGAAATTCGGCGCTATTAAAGAATATAGTCATTGTCTGATTATCAAGTGTAACTATTGCAGCCTGTAGTTTATCGTCAGAAGTTACCTGATAAGTTATTTTACTAGCCAAAACTTGTATACCTATTGAAGATAAATAGGACAACATTCTTGAACCAAAAACTGCATCTGGATTAGCTTGAGCAGGGCTTAATTGGGCGTTTGGGGTAAATGCTGGTAAAGGATCCCGTTCAGAGGAGGTAGCGTTATTACTACCATTTATAGGTAAACGGTTAAACATATAATTGGAGTAACCAATACCAAGAATATTTAATGCATTTGTAACTGTTGCTTTATTAATACTGTTACTAGTAGATACTTGTCTGAGAGTAGTAGCCACTACTCCATAAACTAAATCTGGGTCTGGGGCATTAGCATTAAAATTTGCTAATGTAGCATAGGCATTTCCTAAAAATCCGATGGTCTCATCAATAATTCCACGTATTACCACGTCATCGCTACTAGCACTGTTTTTTAGTACAGTTAAAATCCTAGCTAAATTTAATAGATTTGCTGCATAGTTACCACGAGATTTTTTATCAACCTTATATAAAAAATCAATCGCATTTTTTTGATCTGTTGTTAAAGCAGAACTACTAGCAGCATAAGTTAATACTCCTTCAGGATCTAATATTACTCTGGGAATTTCTGCTATAACAGTAGGAGGAAAAGGTGTTTGTAAGTCATTTAGATTGCGTGTGCCTATAGGTGATCGACCTGGTAAACCTAAACAAAGAGAAATACTTCCGTTGCCAACACCATTTCCAAATTTTACTTGCGAGTATTGCAACCCTTGAGCAGAGTTAACAGCCAGACTAATAAAAGGATCTTTATAGCTATTGTTAGAAAGACGAAAAACCGTGCTAAGAAATGATTTTAATGGTTCTTGGAACGCTCCTTTTGGATCAAGTACTGGAGGTAAGTTAGGTGGTGAGGGTAATTCTTGTGCTAAATTAACAGTTACATTCATCATTAGCATTAACATTATGCTAAAAATTGCTATTATTTTGGTAAATTTTGATTTACTAAAAAACATTTTTTCTACTCCATAATAAATTATAAAATTCCTATCTTATAGGTATAGACACTAGCAACTAGTTCATTGTGCTAGTAACAATGAGCTAGCTCAAAAACTAAGAAAGTTTGCGCATCAAGTTTGAAGCAATGAAAGGAATTAAATTTGATACTTGCAAGCCAACTATAAAAATACTGGTTAGTTTGGTTAAATAGGTATTTTTATAGTTATACTTTAACCAAACATACCTTCCATAATATCATCGTCATTCACATCATTAGACGACCCAGATCCAGTAAGCCCATTCCACATAAAGAAAAAATTAGTTGCATTACATCTTCTAAAATATTTAATACTCAGCTATTGCTGTTCCCTTAAACAAAATATTATTAGTTTTATACACAACCCATAAACTTCCCTACACACTAGTGATAGTTTTATAAAAACATATCATTCAAAGTTCCTGGAAACTCAGAATAAAAATTCTGATAGTGCACAAAATGTAATCCTGTAAACTATACTGTGAATGGGAGTAGGAAGTGATTTTCATTTAAGACAGAAAAGGCTATGCTGTGAAAGTAAAAAATATAAGCAAAGGCCAAAAAAAAATGATAAACCTAAAATTTAATCAAGACGAGCGCATTATAAATGAATAACTCCTTGCCATTAATAATTGTAAATCCTGCTTCGGCTAATGGGGCAACTGGGCGTAGTTGGCCTGGGCTTGCTGCTTGTATTAGCTCTTATTTTGGTCAATTTACTTGTGCTTTTACTAAAAAAGCTGGTGATGCTAAAGAAATTGCGGCTAATGCTGCTAGTGAGGGAAGAAAATTTATTATTGCTTGTGGAGGCGATGGCACAATATCAGAAGTTACTAATGGAATTATTAATTCAGGGGCTAATACAGAACTAGGAATTTTACCACATGGAAGTGGAGGGGATTTTCCTAAAAGCCTAAATCTACCTAAACGTTTTCAAGATGCTGCATTAGCTTTAGCAAAAGGAAAATCTGAATTAATAGATGTAGGGCAAGCAACTTTTCTTAATACTAAACTAAAAGAAGAATCTCGCTATTTTATAAATGTTGCTTCATTTGGTATGGGTGGAGAAGTAGTAAAGCGTTCAGAATCTTCTAATAAAACCTTTGGTGGAACTTTAGCTTATGCTTATGCTACTTTAGCTACTACTTTATCCTATGAATGCCCAGAAATCTTTCTAGAATGTGATGATAAGTCGCCTCAAAGATGGACAATAGCTAGTGTAATAATCGGTAATGGTCGTTATTTTGGTGGAGGGATGAAAATTGCGCCAAAAGCAAGCTTAACAGATGGGCTTCTTGATGTAATTGTAATAAAAGAATTAAGTAAAATAGCTATACTATCTAATGCACATCATCTTTATTCAGGCACACATTTAGACTTACCTTATGTTGCAACTACAAGAGTTAAAAAAATCATAGCTAAACCTATTAATTCAAAAACTTTAGTCCGTCTTGAGATGGACGGAGAGTATGCTGGTCAATTACCTGCAACATTTGAGCTAAAAGCCAAAAAGCTGATGGTTAGATGCCCTAAACAAACAGAATAGCTAAAAACTAAGTATTTTGTGCTCAATTTTTAGCTATTAGTAAAGCATCCTATAAATCTTTAAATTTGTCTGTTGCTCTAACAAGTCCGTCAATAATCCCTGGCTCTGTTGCAGAGTGTCCTGCATTAGGGATTATTTCTAGTGTTGCCTCAGGCCAAGCTCTATGTAGTTCCCATGCACTCATTATTGGACAAACAACATCATATCTACCCTGTACAATTACCGCAGGAATATGTCGAATTTTCCCTATATTTTCAATTAAGTAATTATCTGATGAGAAAAACGCATTATTCATAAAATAATGGCATTCAATACGAGCTAGAGGTAGGGCTTTTTCTGGTTCACCAAAACTATCTATTAGAGATTGAGAAGGAATTAATTTAGAAGTACTGCCTTCCCAAATGCTCCAAGCTCTTGCTGCATCTAAACGCACCTTTTCATCATCGCTAGTAAGACGTTTATGATAAGCTGTTAACATATCTGCGCGCTCTTCTACTGGAATTAAATTTAAGTAATCTTCCCAAACATCAGGAAAAATAGCATCTGCCCCTTCTTGATAAAACCATTTTATTTCTTTAGGGCGACATAAAAAGATGCCTCGTAAAACTAAAGCTACTGTTCTATCTGGGTGAGTTTCAGCATAAGCTAAACTTAAGGTACTTCCCCAGGATCCTCCAAACACTACCCAATGCTCAATACCTAAGTGCTCACGTAATTTTTCAATATCTGCAACTAAGTCCCATGTAGTATTTTCTTCTAGGCAAGCAAATGGCTCGCTTTTACCTGAGCCTCGTTGATCAAAAATTATAATTCGATAAGCCTGAGGGTCAAAAAATCTTCTATACATTGGGTCAGTACCTCCGCCAGGGCCACCGTGTAGAAAAACTACTGGCTTACCATTTGGATTACCGCTTTGTTCATAATAGATTTTATGGATTGATGAAACCGTAAGCATCCCTTGATCAAAGGGTTCAATAGGATCATATAGAGTTTGCATCTCTTAGCCTCTCTTAAGAAATTAGAAATTAAAACATGCTGCTATTAATACTATGTTTTTGATTTAATTAATAGTTTTAACCACCAGCTTTAATATAAAGCTTCCCAAATTGGCGTTTCAAAGCTAAAACGAAACTAGAAAAATTTACCGATGATTTTTAGGAAAAATTTGTGGAAAACCTACTAGGATTAAATTTAGAAATAATATGCTTAGACAAGACTTATAGCTATATTAGGATTACTTAGAAAATGATGTTAATAAAACAAACAACAGCTAGAAAAAGCTAGCTAGTAAACTATATTAGATTTTAATAACTCTAACTATTTTCTTAGATTATTTTTACTAGCTAACTTGCTCTAAAGCCTGTAAAGACAATGTTCCACTTTCAACCATTTCACTAGTAAGAACAAATTTCTTTATCTTACGTTGTGACGGTAAATTATAAAAAGCATCTAACATAATTTTCTCAAGCACCATTCTTAAGCCTCTTGCACCTACTTTTAATTCTATAGCTTTACGTGCAATAGCTTCTACAGATGAATCAGTATAAGTCATGCGAATACCATCAAGTTCAAAAAGTGCTTGATACTGTTTCATTAAAGAGTTTTTGGGTTTTGTAAGAATTTCTACTAGTGCAGCTTCATCTAATTCATGTAAAGAGCTTACCGAGGCAAGCCGACCTACAAACTCAGGAATCATTCCAAACTTAATTAAATCTTGGGGTTCAACATGTGAAAGTAAATTAGACCTAGCGCTAAACCTACGTTTATTAATATCAGCTTGAAAACCTAAGGTTTTTCCTCCTAAACGACGTTCAACTACTTTATCTAAACCAACAAAAGCGCCTCCACAGATAAAGAGAATGTTAGTAGTATCTACTTTAACTCTTTCTTGTTGAACATAGCGAGCGCCACGAGCTTGAGGGACAAAAATTTCTGTGCCTTCTAAGACTTTTAGTAAAGACTGTTGGACACCTTCGCCAGAAACATCTCTTGTAACAGAAGGGTTATCATCTTTACGAGAAATTTTATCAATTTCGTCTAAATAGACTATTCCAATTTGAGCTTGCTCTACATCGCCGCTAGCAGCTTCAAGTAGTTTACTAATAATATTTTCTACATCTTCGCCAACATAGCCTGCTTCGGTTAAAGTGGTAGCATCCGCAATACAGAAAGGTACATCCAGCATTCTAGCCAAGGTTTGTGCAAGTAGGGTTTTTCCTGTACCTGTTGGCCCAATTAATAAAACGTTACTCTTTTGAACTTCAACATCAGCTTTTTTATTGTTATTAGCTTTTTTCTTAGCAATGGCAATTCGTTTGTAATGTTGATAGACAGCAACAGCTAAGCGTTTTTTAGTCTCGTCTTGTTGAATTACATATTGATCAAGAAATCGTTTAATTTCCATTGGAGCAGGAAGGCCAGATTGTTGCTGTTCAACTTCCTTAGTATTGTCTGCTAGGATATCATTACAGATATTAATACATTCATTACAAATATAAACAGATGGGCCAGCAATTAATTTTTTTACTTCTCTGTTCGATTTATGACAAAACGAACATCGCGGAACTTCTTCAGTAAATCTCACTGCTACCTCCTTAAAATTTTGCTTATTCTAAATCGAACCCTAAAAGATTGAAACAGATTTTTTCTGTCTACTAGCAGATATACTAAGTTTTTTTATCTATAGGGTAACTAGGTTTTGCACTTAAGCGCTCTATTAAAGAGCGTGCTTTACGTGCAACGATTTCTATTTTTTGAGTATTTTTTATTGCATATTCTAGATGCACAATAGCTTTTTGTAGAGTTGGGTCAAGACGACCTTGTTTTTCTAACCAAGATTCCAATTCTTGCACTTGATTAATTACAGATGATAATTGTTTACCAGCATTATAAAGATGTTCTATAGATTTATCACTCTCATTTAATGCCTGACTGCGATTAGGGTATTCTGATGGCGGCATAATCCCTAGAGTAGAACGAAATATAAGACTAGGGTTCTGCTTTAGTTCTCCTGACCCCATTTGTTGAGTTATACGACGCACTCGACGTTCAACATCTCTTGTTAATGGATTAAAAGCTGTAAGTACTTCTATAGATTGGGTAATACTTTTATTTCCGATTCTTGACAAAGCTGTACCTTCAAAGTTTGCAATTACTAGAGTTATATTATCATCTCCACCTCTTTCTTTTGCTAGGTCAATCATTTTAGCCCCGGCTCTTTCTAGGTTGGAAGATTGAGAAATAAACTCACATATTTCTGATAAAGTAAGCATATTAGATAAACCATCTGAACATAGCAATAAATAATCCCCTAATTGTATTTCTAAAGTAGTAACCGCAACATGAATCTTTTCCTGACCTCCCATTGACTGTAGGATAATATTACGTGTGTTTTCTGATGGCACTTTTCCTTCAAAAGAACCTGTTTGAGATAGCATTTCAAAAAGTGATTGGTCAGTAGTAATTTGCTTAATTTTTCTTTCACGAATTACATAAGCACGAGAATCACCGACTTCTGCAATATAAGCACGAGTACCTAAAATTAGTACAGCAGTGATAGCAGCACCCATCCCTCTTAATTTTTCTATTTCTTGGCTAGTTTGCCAAATAATTTGGTTTACTTTTTCTAAAGCTTTAATTAGTAAATCTACTTCGCTATCATCATTTTGAGACTTAAGTAAACGCATTAATTCTAGCTTTAGGCCGTAAACGGCTATTGCTGCGGCAATTTCACCACCTTGCTCTCCTCCCATCCCATCAGATACAGCAATTAAAAGTCGATTTTTTTCTATTTGATGTTTAACACTTTGAGGAAAATTATAAGACTCACCATTCATTAAATTAGCAACAATAAAGTTATCTTCATTATTATCACGAACATTGCCAATATCAGAAGAAGCAAAAAGTGAAGTAACAACTAGAGATTTAGCTTTTGCCATGTGCTTAACCGTCCATTTAGCTAACCTACTATTGAATGATTAGATTATGTTGATAGGTTTGAAGATATTTCAAAATAACATAGTGTTCTAGTCTGATGCTAGCAATTTCCTCAGACCAAAATTAATCTACTTGTTTTTTAGAAAATTTGGAAGGCTAGGAACCAAAAAGAGTTAAAAACCGGTGATACCATTTAGTTTGACTAGGTAATTTTAACCAAATAGCCAAAGTCCTTTTTTTTCTGATATTTATCTCTTCATTTTGAAAAAGTGCTTGGATAATTTGTTTTAATGGGTAGCGAAATACTTTTATTACCAGTAGTTTATTAGCCTCTCCTAGTTCAATACGTGTAGCTTCATACTCAGCAATTTCCTTGCACCAGTCAGGGATATTTTTTTTACTCATTATAAATTTAGTAAAAGCAAGTGCATCATCACGATGTTTTTTAACTCCTGAAGGTAGGTAATTATTAGTAAACTCAAGAAATAGGTCAGAAAATTCTGATTTTAAGCTTTTTTCAGTCAAGCTTAAAACCTTAATTACTTCACCTAAGCGTTTATATTGTAAAGAGTTTGCAAATTCATCTAAATGAAAAGCGGAAAGGGCTGTAAGGTGCTCAATATCTACAGGTGTTAGACTAAAATCTTTTGCTATTTCTTGGGGGTTAGACAAAAACTTTTCCCGCAATTCGCGGTTTGTATAAAGCAGTGCAAGTGTTTTTTGAACTTCTGTTAAACCCACGACATAGCCCTTTCTTTAGAAGGATTAAAGGCTATAGAGCGAGCATGTTCTAATTCTTCTAAAAGTTCAGTAAATTTAGGAAAGTTTTCATCACGTTCTAGGATTGTGGCTTTTAGCTTAGTAATTTTTGATAGTCTTTCCATAAGCTGCCAAACTTCTTTATGAGTTGGGTGAGAATGGCTATCAATTAGCATTCCTCTATGAAAATATCCTCCAACAAAATGTAGCTGAACTATTCTTTCTAAAGGTATTTGAGCTAAAAATTCTTCTATATCAAATTTATGATTAATAGAATTTATATATAAATTGGTAATATCTAGTAACATTCCTGAGTCGGTTTGTTCTAGGATTTCTGAAATAAACTCGGCTTCACTCATTTCAGCACCAGGAATTTTTAGCATATAAGTAATATTTTCTAAAATTAAAGGAGAATTTATAAGCTGTTTAACCTCTTTAATGTTTTTCACTATTACATTAATAGCTTCCCAAGTAAAGGGTAGTGGGGATAGATGTCCAATATCAACACCACCTGCTTGAGTAAAACAAATATGTTCGCTCCACCAAGGCGGGTTTAAGTCATTAATTAGCTTAGCTAGTTTTTTAACATAATTTTTATCTAAGCCTTCAGCGCTACCTAAGGAAAGATTTATTCCATGAGGAATTAGCGTAAAATACTTTCTAATCAATGCTAATTCCTCTGTTTTTATTGGATGTGGGTCAATATAGTGGTCAGAGATAATCTCTAAAAAATCAACTTTGTTACGATTAAGGAAAAGTTCTCCTATAAACTCATCTCGAAATCCAATTCCAGCGCCTAAAGTTGGTAAGTTATCTAAAATCATATATTAACCCATTAACTATCTTTTATCTTTAAGAATTTATCTTAGTCTTTGATTAACCACCACAGCCGCCACCACCACAACCGCCACCTCCGCAACCGCCGCCACCACTACAACTACTACCACTACCACAACTACTGCTACCACAACCACTACCATAGTAACTACCCGCATAACTACTATTTGAAGTTGAACGATGAAAAATTTGTTCAAAAAGACTAAATGACGTGCCTGCCAAGATTCCCACACCAAAAATTGCCATTGCTAATGTTGGTACTTGAGAGTCATAATTTGGAGAACTTACATTCATCTTGTCGGTTTTAGCAATGTTGGCAAAAGCTTGTTGTAGTTCTTTTAGATAAAGCTTTCCACGCCTACTTAAACGGGATGGAACACTAGCTATTATTAAAGCTATTATAGAGAAAATTGTTAAGGCTATTAAAAACCCAACATTGTGCCGTCCTTGACTATAAGCAATAGCAATTTTATATCCTGTTAAGCCCATTAAAATTAATACTCCAGAGGTTCCAACTTTCCAAGCAACTTCCTTGACTTTTTCAGAAGTAACTAAGCGTTTTTTCTCTAAAAGATTTTGATAGGACTCACAGTAAACCTTTGCTCGACTAGGCATTCCATTTTTAATACTAAAAAGCTCATATGGCTTAACACCACTAATAGTTTTAGTAACAGAATTTTCTGTTACAGTTGTACTTTGCTGTGAAATCCAACCAAATAAACTTTTTTCTAAATTAGGAAGTAAACTAGGATCAGGATGACCTTCTCTTTTTTCTATATAATCAGTTCCTAGTTTTAAGTACCCTTTATCTATTAAGCTAAATATCGCTAGACGAATCACTTCGTTTTCTTTGCCCCTTAAATAGGCTATCTCGTAAGGATCTGGAATTTGTGGTATTTCCAATGGAGGAAGACTATTACTTTGATCAGTATTTTTTATTAGTAACCAACAAGTTACAACTGTTAAAACTGCAAAACATAGGTAAAAACCTAAAAACTCAAAACCATGTAAATTGGCTATTGGATTATTTGTTAACCATTCCATAAATTTACCTCACACTTAGAGTAAGAATAGAGTTTTTCCATTCTTGTAAGTCCTTGTTTATATTATTGTTAAAGATTTATTTTTCTTATAAACATTATTGATTTTTTCTATTATCTCAGACAAGTAAAAACTATGTAACAAAAAAATAAAAATTTTGTTACATACTAATTAAATCAATAGCTTACAAAGACTCATTGGACAGCTTTAGTTAAGAGAGTCCAAAACATATATATAGTAGTATTAAAAAATTGGTCTACTGTATATAGTAGTGTTTTCTTCAATTCCACAAGTTTATTTTAATGTTATAATTAGCGTTTCTCTGAGTTTATCAAGGTTTTAGGTAATAATTATGAAAACAGAATATTATATAGGTAATGTAAGAATTAAGCCTAATTTAATACTTGCTCCTATGGCAGGGGTGACAGATTCAGCTTTTCGCAAACTAATAAAGCGATGTGGCGGAGTTGGGCTTATTGTTACTGAATTTATTAGCGTTGAAGGCTTAACAAGAAATAACTTAAAAACCCATAAATTAATGTATTTTGAGCAAGAAGAAAAGCCTATCTCAATCCAATTTTTTGGTCATAACTCTGATAGAATGGCAGCCGCAGCCGAAGTTGCAGAGGCAGCAGGAGCAGATATTGTTGATATTAATTGTGGTTGCCCTGCTAAAAAAGTGGTTAATGGTGGAGGCGGTTCTAGTTTGCTTAAAGATTTGCCTAAAATGGAAAAAATCTTAAGAGAAACTCGAAAAGCTATCAAAATCCCTCTTACATTAAAATACCGTATTGGATGGGATGAAAATTCTATTAATGCTATTGAAGTAGGCAAAATGGCAGAAAATTGTGGGATTGAGCAATTAGCAATTCATGGCCGTACCCGTATGCAAGGCTATAGTGGTTTTGCTGATTGGAATACTATTGCACAAGTTAAACAGGCTGTAAAAATTCCTGTAGTTGGTAGTGGTGATGTTACTACAGCAGAACAAGCATTACAAAGGCTTAGAGAAACAGATGTTGATGGTGTAATGATTGGACGTGGAGCAATGGCTAATCCTTGGATTTTTCGCCAAGCTGATGAACTAATGCGTAAGATAACCCCTCACCAACCAACTTTGGAAGAAAAAAGAATTTTTTTAATAGACTATCTAGATGTTATGCTTAAGGAAATGTCTACAGAAAAAGCTGCATTAGGAAAAGTAAAACAGCTTTGTGGTCATTTTACTAGAGGTCTTCCTGGAGGGGCTATTTTCCGTAATCAAATTTTTCATTCAAACACTGTAGCTGAGCTTATAGATAGAATAAATGAATATTTTACTATGATAGAGCCTCAAGAATCTGAACTTAGTTATGCATTTTAAGGAAAAGCTTAAAGAAAATGTTTTGTTAAAACCCTATACCACTTTAGGCATAGGTGGTCTAGCTAGTTATTTTGTTGATGCAGATAGAGAAGAAATAATTTTTGAGGCTATTAAATGGGCAAATAAAGAAGAAAAAGAGCTTTTTGTACTTGGAGGAGGTAGTAACTTAGTAGTTGCTGATAGTGGTTTTTCTGGTTTAGTACTACATATAAATACTCGAGCAATAGAGAGTAATTATAAAGATGATAAAGTTTTCGTAACTCTAGCATCAGGAGAAAATTGGGATGATTTTGTTGCCTTAGCAGTAAAAAATAACTGGCAAGGAATTGAATGTCTTTCTGGTATTCCTGGAAAAGTTGGAGCAACTCCAATTCAAAACGTTGGTGCTTATGGACAGGAAGTAAAAGACACTATAACAGAAGTCCAAGCTTATGATAGAAAATTAGAAAAGCTAGTCTCATTTTCTAACCAAGAGTGTGATTTTTCCTATCGTCAAAGTTTTTTTAAGTCTCAAGCTAAGGATCGCTATGTTATTCTTAAAGTTACTTACTCTTTAAGTCTTAATACTCCTCCAAGACTTAATTATCCTGAGTTAAAAAAGTATGTATTAGAAAATATTTCTTCAACCCCAACACTCTTAGATATTCATGAAAGTGTCTTAAGGCTACGACGTAGTAAGTCAATGGTAATAGATGCTCAAGACCCGAACTCTAGAAGTGTTGGTTCATTTTTTATGAATCCAATTATTGAAGAAAAAAAATTAAATTTAATAAAAGAAAAACTATTAAAAGAAGGAGTTAATGATAATATCCCTGAATTTGCAGCTAGAGAAGGAATGGTTAAGCTTTCGGCAGCTTGGTTAATTGAAAAAGCAGGTTTTAAGAAAGGCTATCAAAAGGGTAGAGTGGCTATTTCTAGTAAACATGCTTTAGCACTTATAAATAAAGAAAATGGGACGGCTAAAGAAATATGTTTACTTGCAGAAGAAATTCAAGAAAAAGTAAAAGAAAAATTTGATATTTGGCTTGAACCCGAAGCTATTTATATAGGATTTAATAAATAGGGAGGAAATTCTCCTCCCTATTTATTTTATGTTTAGTTTTTAACTATTTAGAAGTTAAAGCGGAAACCCAGTTGGAATTGACGAGGTGCAAAAGCATTAAGGAAACGCTCTTTAGGTGCAATAAAGCGGCCATTATCTTGGGTTGGTAATCCAAAACTACCATCTGCTTGTCTTGGAAAAACACGATTAATTTCACTAATATTTACACGGTTAAAGAGGTTAAAGACTTCGCCTACTAGTTGAACTTTATAGCGGTCTTTAATTACTAAACTACGAGTTAAACGAAGGTCAACATTAGCAAAACCTGGGCTAACGCCAGCATTACGAGCTAAGGATAAGGGTCTATCTCCAGCAGGTTGATCGCCATCAAAATTTAGGTCTTGACCAGCAAGTATATTATATGGACGACCTGTATTTAGCGTCATAATTGTGGAGAGTTGTAAATCTTTGGTTAAAGGATTCTTTACAAAACTAAAATCAACTGTTCCAGAGGCTACAAATCTGCTACGTACATCTTGTAAAGATAAACCACGTTCTTGACGGATGTTAAGAGAATTATTAATTTCGCTTAAGTCAGAGCGTAAGTCAATAAAATTATCAATTGATTTAGAAAATGTATAGTTAAGGAAAACAGAAAAATTATTAGCAAGTCTTCTGTTTACAGATAAAGTTAAACCATGGAAATAGCTATCAAAAGAAGACTCAAATTGAAAATTAGTTCCATTTGTTGGATCAACTCTACCATTAAGAGCACTATCTATTGGGTTTGCTACTGGGCGTACAATAGGATTAATATCTCTTTGTGAAAGAAGTTTTATACCTCTAACATAATTATAGCCAGCAGAAACTACAGTGTTATTCCCAATTATATAATCAAAACCTAAGCTAACTTGTTGAGTATAGCTATTTACTACATCGTCGTCATAAGTAAATCTTCTATTAAGTTGTGGAACAAAATTAACACCAGCAGGAATATTTACAGATTCTTCAAAACGACGATTTGGTTGGGTAAAAGGAATAATTGAGAATGGGAAAGGTAAGAATAGTTGTTGAAGTTGATTTGTTACACTACGGCCAATTACAAAAGCTGGGCCTGTTACAGTAGATGCAAAAAATACCCCATAAGAAGCACGAATGCTTAATTTAGGTAATTTATTTGGGCGAAAAGCAATGGCAATTCTAGGAGCAAAATTACCACTATTTTCTGGCATAAAGCGTAGGGTATTGCGATCATAGCGTACCCCTAATTTTAATGTAAAATTAGGTTTAATCTTAAAGTCATTTTGTGCAAATGCACTTAGTTGTGTTGCATCAACTTGAATACGTGGTTCGCCAAAACCTTGAATATAGGCTGTGGGTAAAGAAAGTTGAGCTAATGGTAATACTGGAAAACCTGGAACAAGTACTGGTAATTGTTGAGAAGCAACTTGAAGAAAAGCTTGTTGTGCTGGAGTACGAGAACCTGGGTCAAAGGCTTGTAAACCAGTAAAAGATGGTAAATTAGGAATGCCAGTTAAAGCAGAAAAATCTATTGGGTTAAAAAGACCAAATCCACCACCAAAAACAGGTACAGAAGTTTTAAGATTTGGGGTGTTATAATAATTAACATCAAATCCAAATTTACCTGTATAACGACCTTTAGTAAGAGTTACTGTATCAACAAATTGATAAACACGTAAGTCTCTAGGTTGAGGGGAGAAGGTGCTACGACCAGCTTGGAAGAGTCCTTCTGGGCCAACTACGCGAATTTGTGGGCCTTGGTTAAAAGGATCAACAGCTTGATCACGTCTTGTATAAATAAAGCGTGTTTCATTTACTAATCCTAGTTTTGTACCTACATAAGTATTATTAGCAGCAATAGTATTATCATCTAAGCGTTGAAGACTAGCGCCGCTTTCAGCTATTAATGCTCCAAATGGTTCAAATGAACCGCTATAAGCACCACCATAGTTATAACGTACCCAAAGAGTATCACGGTCATTTACCCTTAGGTCTGATCTAGCTAGTATTGTTGTGTTACCTATAGAAAAAGGTACTGGGCCATTGCGATCTGTAGTAAACCCGTTTCTATTTAGAGCTTTTATAGAATCATCAGAAATAGTAACAAAGTTATTTTGTGCAATGGTTAATCTTTCAAAGGATAAAAAGTAAAAAGCTTGATCTTTTTTAATTGGCCCGCTTAAAACGCTACCAAATTGATATTGTCTATATTCTGGTTCAAAAGGAGCAAATACATCTCTAGCACTAATACTATCATTACGAACCAAGCCAAATAAGTTAGCATGAATATCATTACCACCGCCTTTAGTAACAATATTAACAACACCACCTAAAGCACGGCCAAATTCAGCAGAATAGCTATCACTAACTACTTGGAATTCTTGTATAGCATCTTGGCTAAATGTAGAGCGTACTGAACCAGTACCTAAGTCATTATTATCAAGTCCATCAATAGTAATGTTATTAACACGACCATTTTGACCATTAAAGGAGAGTCCTGAAGTTGCTGCTGCACCTTGTGCAGGTACGCGATCAGCAGTTACACGAGGAGAAGTTAAAGAAAAATCTAAGAAACTTCGTTTATTAATTGGCAAACTTTGTATACGTTGAGTATCAATGTTTGTGCTATTTTCTGTCTTAGCTTCTTCAATTACTGTATTAGTAGTTACTTCTATAATTTCTGAAGTACTACCAATTTGCATACTAAAATCTAATTTTAGGTTTGTTCCTAAAGTTAATTCTAGTTTTGAACTTTGAGTAGTAAACCCATCAGCACTTACTGTTACTTCATAAGTTCCTGGGGTTAACTGCGTAAGCAAATAACTACCAGTATCATCAGTAGTTGTTTCACGAATTAAATTAGTTTCAACATTTCTAGCTTTTACTGTTACCCCAGCAATAGCACCGCCTTGTTCATCTGCTACAACACCTGCAAGGCCAGAGCTAGTAGCACCTCCTTGAGCCATTACTAGAAGGTGAAAACCAAAACCTAGGGTTACAAACAGCAAAGTGAGCCTAGAAAGTAGTACTCGCATTGCTTGGTACATTATTTCCTCCTAAAAAATAAAATAGGGCTAAACAAACTAAAGAGCCTTAGGGGCTTAAGATTTATTGTTTTATTATAAGACCATTTAATTAAAACTGATAAAGACTTAATTTATTTATTTTTAAGTATAAGATTTTGGGTATTTTGTTGGTCAATATTAAGTTAGGTTAAAGATTATTAAATTTTATAAAAATTATAGAAATTATAGAAATTATAGAAATTATAGAAATTATGTGTAAATAAAAAAATCTATATCTATAAGTTTTTTAACTAAGCTAGTATAGCTATGAGACAAAAGAGGTTCAACCAATTTTTGTTATTTAATGTAATTATTATTGAGTAGAATAAGATTAATCCTATTCTACTCAATAGAAACTAGAAACTAACTCGTAAGCCTAGTTGAATTTGACGAGGAGAGAAGGCTGATACAAATTGTTGAGGGGTTGCAGTAAAACGACCACCATCTTTAGGAGGTAAATTAAAATTACCTTGTGCATCAGGTGGAAATATTCTAGACACATCATTAATGTTAACTCGGTTAAATAAGTTAAATATTTCTGCAAAAGCTTGGAATTTATATCTTTCTTTATAAGAAATTGTTTTAGTTAACCTTAAATCAACATTAGCAAAACCAGGTGTGAGTCCAGAATTACGAGCAATAGGAGTACCACCAATTAATGGCCGATCTCCTACAGGGTTATCATTATTACGATTTAGATCTACTCCAGCAAGTAAATTATATGGACGACCTGAATTTAGACTAACAATGGTTGAGAGTTGATAACCGCTTAAAAAAGGACTTTTTCCATAACCAACATCAGCAACAGCTGATAGAACAAAACGACTTCTAGTATCTTGAAGTGATAGTCCTCTTTCTTGACGTGGATTAAGCGGATCTACTGTTTCTTGTAAATCTGTGCGTACATCAATAAAGTTATCAATACTCTTAGAAAAAGTATAACTAGCAAGTACTCCAAAACGCTTATTAAAGCGACGATTAACTAATAAGGTAAGCGAGTGGAAATAGCTATCAAAAGCTGATTCAAACTCAAATATATCTCCTTTAGTAGGATCAACTCGCCCTGTTAAAGCATTTAAGGTTGGATTACCAGTAGTTGGATTTGCTATAGTGTTTATATTTCTTACAGAAAATAACTTAATCCCGCGAACATATTGGTATCCAGCAGAAACAATAGTATCTTGACCTATTAAGTATTCTACTCCAAGGCTTGCTTGCTGAGTATAGCTATTACGTAATCCTTTTTGATATCTAAAGGATTGAGTAAGTTGTGGAAGTACTGGAAGCCCAGCAGGAACACTATTAGAGTCAGGGAATTTTCTTCCTTGTTGAATAAAGGGAAGTATTGAAATAGGAAAGAAATTAAGTGGAAGGGTTAAAGTAGGTGGATTTGTTCCTGTAGTAGTTTGTACTGCAAATGCTGCACCAGCGACTTGGATACCTGCAAAAAATATCCCATAAGAAGCACGAAGATTAAGCCTTTCTAAAGATTTTGGGCGATAGCTAAGGCCAATTCTTGGACTAAAATTACCACTATTATCAGGTTGAAATCTAACACGGTTTAAGTCATAGCGTAGTCCTGCTTTTACAAGCAAATTTGGACGCAACTTAACTTCATCTTGCACAAAAAAAGAAAAAAGGTTTTGTGGAACAATTAAGGAAGTATCTCCAAAACCTTGAATATAAGCGCCTGGAAGCGGTAAATCAGCTAAGGGTAAGACAGGAAATCCTGGAACAAGTAAAGGCAGTTGTGTTGCTGCAACTGCTAAAAAAGCTTTTTGTGCAGGAGAACGCCTATTTGGGTCAAAAGCCTCAATCCCTGTAAAGAATGGAAGGTTAGGAATACCTAAAGCTGAAGAAAAGTCTATAGGAACAAAAAAGGCAAGTCCTCCAGGAAATATTGGTACATTAGTTTTTTTATCTGGTAAATCAGCAAAAATATAGTCAACACCAAACCTAAGTGTCTGACGACCACGAGTTAGAGTAGTATTATTAACTATCTGATAGTTACGTTGTTGCCTAAATTGAGGTAAAAAAGTACTACGGCCAAAAGTAACTTGTCCTTCAGGAGCAATTATTCTAACCTGTGGGCCAGGATCAACAGCAGATATTTCTTGGTTTCGTCTTCCATATAAAAAACGAGTCTCATTAACTAAATTTAAAGATGTATTAAGATAATTATTGGTAAAAGCAATAGAATTATCATCTAAACGCTGGATCCCGCTATTTGATTGAGCTACAAGCCCACCAAAAGGTTCTAATGCGCTATTAGTGCTGCCACCAAAATTATATCTTACATAAATACTATCCTTAGAGTTTATTTGAAAATCTGTACGAATTAGCCCTGTGGTTGTACCAATACTTTGCCCAAGTGGGCCATTACTAATAGAAAAACCAACATTTCTAATTGAGTTAATAGTATCATTACTAATAGTAACAAAATTATTTTGAGCAACAGAAAGACGTTCAAAAGAAGCAAAATAAAAAGCTTTATTTTTCTTAATTGGGCCACTTAAGCTAGCACCAAATTGGTATTGTCGAAATTCTGGCTCAAAAGGAGCAAAAACATCTCTAGCACTAGTATCATCATTACGATTAAAGTAAAAGAGTGTCCCTCGGTATTCATTACCGCCTCCACGCGTTACAATATTAATAACACCACCTAAAGCACGACCAAACTCAGCAGAATAACTATCACTAACTACTTGAAACTCTTGTACAGCATCTTGGCTAAATGTAGAGCGTACAGAGTTAGAAGCAAGGTCATTATTATCTAGACCATCTATCGTAATATTATTAGCTCTAGCAGTTTGACCGTTTACTGATAAACCAGAAGTGTTTGAAGCGCCTTGAGATGGAACACGATCAGCAGTAACTCTAGGCGTAGTAAGAGAAAAATCTAGAAAATTTCTTCGATTAATTGGAAGCGAATCTATTCTACCACGATCTATATTAGTACTATTTTCGGTTCTACCAACTTCCATTAAATTACTAGCCTGAATTTCAATTATCTCTGAAGTTGCGCCAATACGCATTATAAAATTGACTTCTGTATTTACACCTAAGGCTAGATTTACTTTAGAAGTTTGAGTAGTAAAACCTTCAACTGAAGCTGAAATTTCATAGTTACCTGGGGCTAGTTGGACAGCTAAATAACGGCCATCTTCTGATGAAACCAACTCTCTAGAAACATTTGTTTCTAGATTTTTTATTGTAACGCTTACACCTCCAACTACGGCTCCCTCTTCGTCTATTACTACTCCTGTAATGCCTGCTGTTGTTGACCCACCAGATTGCGCTCTAACTTCTGCAACAGGTAAGCCTAAGTACATTACTAGTAGTATCAGACATAAAAGCAGATTGCGTATTCTCTGATACATTTTTTTCTCCTAATTTTTTTTGGGTGATGGGGCAAAAGGGGTATATTTTTATTACTTGATTATTATGGGAGTTAAGAGGAGAAAGGTCAAATTGTTTATGGTAGGTAAAAATTAAAACCCTGACATTTAATGGAAGTGCAGAGATAAAGACTAGCTAAAGCTTATTTAGATGTTGTTTAGTTTTTAGGGATTTCTTTAATTGAGCTAGTAAAAGGAAAAGCTTTCTTTTGTAGCTCTTCGGCATCTAGTTCATCTTCATGAGGTTGGCTTAAAAAATTAGCAATGCGATCAATCATATCTATTTTTTCTGGATCACAAGTATGTTTTTCTCCTACAAGTAACCAAGCCCCACAAGTATTACAATGATATCCTTTTAATTCACTCATAAATTTAAGACTACTGTTTGGAAGTGTTAGGTTTATTTACTAAAAGCTAATTTATATTTTTTATATTCAAAGCCTAGACATTACAAATTAGCTTCTCTGGCCTTTTTTACTGCATCGGCTAAATTTAAGTCCTTATTTTCCTCTTCTAAAAGCGCAATAAAATCTTGGTTTTCATACCAGCACCGATTATGTAAAAGTTCCTCTTTACTATGAAATACAAGTTTACGCGTAGAATCAAGAGCACGTACAGGATTGCTACAAATAGGGCAAGGTGGGCCAGTTTGACGCATATAATTTTCCTTTAATCTTATAGGTTTAAAAGCTAAGAATTTTTTACTGCATTAAGAAAACGACTACCAAGAATTTCTGCAACACGTTGATATAACATCATTGGTACACGAATAGCAATATTTTCATTATCTTCACACCAAATTGTAGCAGTTCTTTGATTAGTCTGTTCAAGCATCGCTATAGAAGCAGTAAAAAACTGTCTCTTAATAGGAACATTACAACCTAAATCATCTGTAAGCTCATAATTAGAACGCATATCTGTAGGAGGAACAATAATAGCTAAAGTCTTATGTTCACTAGTCTCAAGCTCGATTTCTACGCGGTAACGCCCCGATACTAGCCAGTAATGATATTGAGTATCAGGGCCTCTTTGTCCTTGAAATACAAGTCCATCTCCTTTACGAAATACTATGTAATCCCCATAACGACCTAGAGACATTAGAGCTATTTTTTGTTGTTCAGTTTCAGCATAATACCCAACAACAGCCATAGCTAACCAATCCTGATAAGTTGCCTCTCTAATTTTTCGCATAGGCTGGGCTTTAGTTTCTATATCAGGATCAAAACGAGTATGAACACGAATTGAGTCACTAATAGTCTCGCTACTACGTTCTAAGACCTGTCCATCAAATTGAGCTAAAATTACTGTAATATTATCCTCCCCACCACGCTCTTTAGCTGTATTAATCAAGCGATGGGCAGCAATATCTAAAGAAGCAGACTCATTAATAAGTTGGTGCATTTCATCTTTAGACATTTTTCCAGATAAACCATCAGAACATAATAGAAAAACATCTCCGCTACGTAAGCGCATAGAGCTACAAGCAACTTGTAAATATTCTTGTTGGCCTATGGCTTGAAGTAACATATTTTTATAATAACTTGTTGAAGCGTTTTCAGGAGTAATTGCATTATTATCTAAAAGAAATTGTAGTATGGTTTGGTCGTTTGTTAACTGCCTCATAATACCATTACGAATAATATAAGCACGACTATCGCCAACCTCAGAAATATAAACCCAATCACGTTCTATAAAAATTGATGTTAAGGTTGCTCCCATCCCTGCTAAAGACTTATCTTCTTGTTGTTTATACCAAACAATATAATTAGCAGCCTCAACAGCCGCTTCTAAACGACTATGAGGAGAAAGGACTTTGGGTAGTCTAGATAATTCTGTTATCAGGCTCTCAATAGTCATTGCACTAGCCACTTCACCAGCCCTTGCTCCTCCCATACCATCAGATACAGCAAGAAGCAAACTATTATTTTCCGCAGGCAATGTTACTCGACACCTATCAGCTAGCCGCTGTCCTGTTTTTGGATAGGCTATTATAAAAGCATCTTCATTGTGCTCACGTACTGAACCTATGTCAGTAACCCCTATGACAGTAGAAGTAACAAATCCCATAAGTGTCATAATTCTAGTTTACTACTTTAAGTAAATATTTTGAGTAATTTTCTATTCCAAAAGTAACTTCTAAATTTTCCTAATAGTTTAGAAGATGGTTTTGGGATTTAAAGAATATGTTTTTAGATTAATTAGATTAAATTAATTAGATTGTTAGATTATTAGATTATCTGATTTTTCCAAAATGTAAACTTTTAACTAATTATTTTTAACTATTTATTAAGAATATATTTTTCTCAAGGGATTTTAACAAGAAAAATAATTCTCCTTATAATAAAATATTCAACTTTGTTGCTTTATTAATAAATATTTCTTATTCTCATATATAAATTACCTACATTATATGACTATTATCAAAAATATGTCATTTTAACTTAAAAATGTTAGCTTAAAAACATAGGGGGCGCTATTTTTGCGACTTAAGAATGTTTGAAAATTCTGAAGAGAAATGTTCAAATTCACGATGTAACCAACCAATAGCTGGGCCTTCTGGTCGCTGTCTTAGCTGTAATTCCTTATTGCTTGGTACTTTAGTACGTAACCGATGTCTAGTAAAACAGTTAGTAAGTCGCGGAGGTTTTGGAACAACTTATTTAGTCGAAGACCAAGATTGTTTTGATGAACCACGTATATTAAAAGAATTAAGACCAGCATCCCCAAGTGAAATAGATGATTCAGAAAATGATACAGCAAATAGAAAAGCTACGGCTGAAAGGCTTTTTAAGCGTGAAGCTCAAACCCTACTTAACCTTAATCATATAGGTATTCCTAGGCTTTATGCATACTTTATAGAAAATGCCTATTCATATTTATTACAAGAGTTTATTCCTGGAGTTAATTTAGCCGAGGCTGCCACAGAGAGTGGAGAAACCTATAGCGAAGCCCAAGCCAGAACATTACTTAGAGAGATATCTGAAATTCTTAGTTATTTGCATAATCAAAACCCTCCTATTATTCATCGTGATATAAAACCACAAAATTTAATGCGTCATTCTGATGGAAGGCTTTTATTAATCGACTTTGGTGCAGTTTGTAGAGCAGCAAATAAAGCTAGCAGCCAGACTTTAATAGGCTCTCCTGGTTATGCTCCACCTGAACAAGCATTTGGTCAGCCTCTACCACAAAGCGATCTTTATGCCGCAGGAGCAACAATTGCTAGACTCCTTACAGGTATTCACCCCTCACAATTAACTAATGCTCGAACTCAAAGAGTGGAATGGCAACAACATGCTGCTACAAGCGAGCCATTTCGTGAACTACTTAACAGAATATTAGTTAGAGACGCAGACCTTCGCATTGATAGTGCAACAACTATCCTACAACATCTTAAGGATATGGAAAGGATTCCTCCTTTGCCAAAAGGTAGCCGTCCAGCACCTATTATTAGTAATTTAGGCGATGATCCTGCTACTGCTACTATAGATAACCTAGATAATTTAGAAAAAAGTTACACTGAAGAACCCATTGATGTTAGCTCCTTCAATATGGGTGCTTTAATGGAATCTTTACTGGTAGTCCCTGTTTCAGATATTCTTACAGCACTTAAAGAGCATATTGCTACTGAAACTACTATAGAAAGTGGTTCTCTATCTGATATACCTATTCCGGCTCTGCTTTTTCGGTGTTATCACTTAGGTCTTTCAGGTCAATTAGTCCTTAGTCGAGGAAATATCAATAAAACTATTTTCTTTGATCAAGGCACAATAGTCTTTGCCTCTAGCTCTCAAAGACAAGAGCGGCTTGGCGAACATTTACTACAAACTAATCGGATTTCTTCTGAAAATTTAGCTCGCGCAACTAAAGTTGTTGATGAAACTGGACAAAGAATGGGAGGGGTTCTTTTAAGATTAGGAATTATTTCTTTAGAAGATTTAACTCCTATAGTAGTAGAACATGTTTCACATCTTACTTATTCCACTTTTGATTGGATAGATGGAAAATATTTATTCTTAAATAGTTCTCCTGTAGTTGAAACAATAAAGATGCCCTTTTCTACAGCAGATATAATTTTTGAAGGAATTCGTCGCTTAGATAATCTAGAGCTAATAAAACAATGGCTAGGAGATTTTACTAGGCCGCTTTGTACAACTAACGATCCTCTACTTTTATATCAAGCTGTTACTCTTCAACCACATGAAGGTTATATAGTTTCTAGAATTGATTCTGCAATGTCTGTAGAAGATTTGTTATCACTTGGAGGATTGCCAGAAAACGAGACGCTAAGAACAGTTTGTGGTCTTATTAGTATTGGAATGCTTGAACTTGCACCTAAAGAAGAAAGCCTATTAGAAGAAAAACCACATCTTGCAAATGTTGCAAATGTTGCAAATGTTTTATCACAACCAAATCCACTTCCTCAGGACTTAGATTTTTCTACAGTTGCAGCTTTTTGTTATGAAGTAGAAGGTAAACTAGCTGGTATTGAAAGTTCTGACGCTTTTGGAATACTAGAAATTCCTCGTAACTCTAGCGAGGTAGAAATTAATGAAGCTTACACAAATCTAGCGCGTAAGTTTCATCCAGACCGCAATTCTCAACTACTCAACTATAATATTAGCCTTAAGAGTGAATTAGAAAGAATCTTTAATGCAATCTCAAGAGCCTATGAAATGCTAAAGAGTCCTGAAGCTAGAAACCGTCAATCATCAAGTAATTCTCGTACAACAGGCTTTTATTCTAGAAATCCATTTCAAGAACAAACACAAAACTCTAGTTCCTTTAACTCTAATAACCAGCCTCAAACTTATCCTAGTGATGAAAATTCAACAGCCTTTTATTCCCGTGCTACTGCACGTGCTATTAATCGTCAATCTAAAAATAGCAATAGCCCTCGTAGTGCTCAAGAGTGGTTTGAGTATGGTCAAAGCCTCTATCTAGACGCTAGATATGCCGCTTCAAGAGATGCTCTAGAAACAGCTATACAACTTCAACCCAATTTAGCTGAATATCATTTTTATTTAGCCCGTGCACTTTCAAAACTAACAGGAATGTTTCAAGCCGCCGAACTAGAGTTTTACCGTGCCCTAGAACTTGAGCCAAACAATGCAGATTATTATGCAGAATTTGGACTATTTTATCAGAGACTTAATCTTAAAGATCGAGCCGAGGCAATGTTTAATTATTGCTTAACTCTATCTCCTAACCATCCTATTGCACTTCGTAGCTTAAAGTTAAGATAAACCGTAAACTTTATGGACTTAGGCTATTTTATTGAAAATAATATTATTACTGCTAAAGAGTCTGATGAACTAATATTTAGTCTCTCTTCTATAAATCCCTCCACAAAACGTGCTGGAGCAAGGCATTTAATGTCTAATCCTAAAGTATCTAGTCTAGCTCAAGATCCTAGGTTAATTAAGCTAGCAAGTTTTATATTAGGAAAACCTGCAATAGCATTTCGAGCTACATTTTTTAATAAGTCTATAGAATCGAATTGGTTAGTCTCTTGGCATCAAGATACTGCACTTCCTTTAGAAAATATTTTTGAAAGCAGCGAATGGGGGCCTTGGTCAAAAAAGATGGGAATTAATTATGCTCATGCACCTACTTGGGCACTATCTCGTATAGTAGCTTTACGTATTCATCTTGATGATTCAACTAGAGAAAACGGTTCTTTAAGAGTAATTCCAAAATCACATTTATTAGGTGTATTAACAGACGAGCAGGTGTTTAACTATGCTAAAACAACAGAGTTTGTAGAGTGTTTAGTTTCTAAAGGTGGTGTTTTAGCTATGCGTCCTTTAATAATCCATTCCTCGTCAAAAGCTAAAACTAATCAGCCTCGTAGGGTTTTACATATCGAGTATACGGATTCTTTGGAGCTAAAAGAAGGAATAAAACTTAGGTTAGCATAAATACCCAATAACCCAAGATACAACTTGAGTTATTGGGTAAAAAACACTTTTACGCAAAAGACGAAGGAGAATCAAAAGAAATTGAATCTAATGCCTTGCGAAGTTTTTCGGATACTACAACAAGTGCGGAAACTGAAACGGCTGCATCAGGATTAGGTTGAGCACGAGAAATATCAGCCGCAATAGAAAGAAATGCTGGATAACGAGATAGTAATTCTTCAGGGTTTGAGCGAGAAGAAAGAAGTTTTGCAGAAAAATCAAAGAGAATCTTAACTAAAGCTGCCCTTAAGGATCTTAATGCAAGTGCCTCCCAAATATCAGAAGCAGGCTGACGACCTATTCTAAGTATTAAAGCATTAAGTTGAGTAAGTTGGCCTAAGGAAAGATAGGTTTGTGCTACTTCATTAATAGGACGGCGTGAACGCTCCCCTAATTCAGCTATAGGAAATGCTTTAGGCCATTGATGTGTAAAAGCTATATTAATTGCTAGATCTTGAGAAAATCCTAAGTCTTGAAGTTTTGCAGAATCATTTTCTACTCTCTTCCAAGCTTTTATAGCATGACTTGGAAGGTGCTCTCTTAGAGATGCTAAGGCTGTCATATAATCTATCATTGATAAAGCACCTGATAGTTTAGCTGTCTCACCTTTCTTAGCTCTAGATTTAGATAGTGATAAAGATCTCTTCCACAGTAATTCCCCTGGTAAGAAATGTAGTAACCAGCTTGTTGATTCTCTTAAGGATTCTTCTATTGTTATTATTGCTTGATAGCGAACTTCGGCAGCAACATTATCTTGAGCTAGGACTTGAGCGCGTAATTCTCTAGCCCCTAACCAATGCATTGCTAAAGAATATGCCATTGCCACATCTGATACTGAGCGATTGGTTTCTAGCATTAAATCAGGGAAGAATGTTGCTCCTGCGTATTGAATTATTTCACTTGTTCTTAATGTTGCAAGTAATTCTTTAAGTAAAAGATGTCTTTCTATTGCATCATGATATTTCTTTGAAATTAGCTCAGGGAAATAAGAATGCAATAACCCTTCGTTATCAGGGAAACGTAAAGGATCAGCCTTAAGTAGCTCATCAGAGACAAACATCTTAATATAAGCAACTAGTTTAGCTAGCTCAGGACGATATAGTCCATTTTGAGAACCTCTTGAAAGTAGGGTGCTTGTATTTGGAAATTGTTCTTGTTCAGGAATACCAGCATTTTGCTCGGCAAGGAAATTAGCAACTCTCATAAATGCATGAGGGTCTTGTTTGCTACGCATTTGATCTAAAGATAGAAGTAATGCATGTGCATTATTGTTATCAACTACCTTTGTGCACATGTCATGAGCTACTTCTTTTATTAAAGCATTTCTATCATTAACCGAAAGTGATCCTTGGGCAACTAGCGGTGCAAGAAGAATTTTAAGGTTAACTTCGTGGTCTGAAAGATCCACACCACCTGAATTATCTATAGCATCTGTATTAATTCTTCCACCAAAACGAGCATATTCTATTCTTGCTCTTTGAGTTGCACCTAAGTTTCCACCCTCTGCTATTACCTTAGCTTTAACTTCAGAAGCATTTACACGTAAAGCATCATTTATTCTATCACCAACAGCAGCATGCTCTTCATCACTTGCCTTAAAGTAAGTTCCTATACCACCATTCCAAATCATATCTACATTTAAGGTAAGAAGTTTTCTAATAACGGTTTCTGGAGGCAAGGCAGACTCAGTTACTCCTAGCATAGCTTTACATTCTTCAGATAAAACTATTTCTTTATCTGTTCTTGAAAATACACCTCCGCCCTTAGAAAGTACTTTCTTAGAATAATCTGCCCAAGAAGATCTTGGTAAATTAAATAGGCGAGAGCGCTCTTCAAATGAGGATTCTGGGTCTGGATTAGGATCTAAGAAAACATGTCTATGATCAAATGCTCCTAAAAGTCTAATCGTTCTAGAGAGTAGTAGCCCATTTCCAAATACGTCGCCTGACATATCGCCTATACCTACTACGCTAATAACATCTCGCTCAGGATCAACACCTAAGAAAGAAAAATGGTGGCGAGCACAAGCCCAAGCGCCTCTTGCTGTAATTGCGTAGATTTTATGGTCATAGCCTACAGATCCACCTGATGCAAAAGCATCACCTAGCCAAAAACCATATTCATGAGCTATTCGGTTTGCGGTGTCAGATAAATGAGCAGTTCCTTTATCTGCTGCTACTACAAGGTATGGGTCTGGTTCATCAAAACATACTACTTGAGCAGGGGTAACAGTTCTTCCTTCAATAATATTATCTGTTACATCAAGTAGCCCACGAATAAAGGTTTCATACATTTTGTCAGCAAAAGCACGACGGTCAATTCCAGGTTTTTCCAGCTTTAAGATAAATCCGCCTTTTGCTCCTACTGGGACTATAAGCACATTTTTAACCATTTGAGTGCGCATAAGTCCAAATACTTCTGTTCTATAATCATCTATACGGTCTGACCATCGCAACCCGCCTCTTGCTATTTTGCCTCCTCGTAAATGGACACCTTCAACAGTTGATGCATGAACAAATATTTCAAATTTTGGACGAGGTTCTGGGACTGATTCAAGGTTGGCACAGTTGATCTTAAAGCTAATATAATGGCTCTTTCTATCAGTGCGGAAAAAGTTTGTTCTAACTGTGGACTCAATTAAATTAGCTACAGTTCTAAGCACTCTATCTTCGGTTGCGTCTTGAATAGAGTTAAGTTTTGTATTTAAGCGTTCTCTAACTTGGTCAACTCTAGCGGTTCTACCAGTTGTAATCCCATTAAGATTACGAGTTTCATCTGGAAGGAATTTAGCATTAAATAAATCTACTAGAGCACGTACTACATCAAGTTTTTGTCTTAGAACACGGTTAACAGCCTCTCTAGCAAGGGTTGGGCAAATTTGTAACGCATAACCAACATAGGCGCGTAGCATATCTACTTCTTCCCAATTTAAACCTGCTTGTGGAGTTAGATAATTAAGTCTACCGCTCTTTACATCACCGCGAAATACTGCTCTAAGAGCGTTAACTAAAAGTAGTTTACGATCAAAAAGCTGCTCAAAATTAGATTGCAAAACAAAACGGAAAGTGTCCATCTGCATTCTATTAGAGTCTTCAAAATCAAGTAAAATACCCTCTTGATCAACTATACGAAAACCAAAATTATCTAAAATAGGCAAAATATCTGATAGGAATAATTCACCTTTAGAGGAAATTTTATAATAAAGGCGAAGTCTTGCATGGTTTTCAGCAATATCTTCGGATTCTTGGAAAATATCAAATCTAATTTCATCAGTGTTTACAGCCATTTCAAGTAGCGCTACATCTCTAACAGCATGTTCTGGGGTAGTTGAGCGTTGATAGGAATCAGGAAATGCAGGGCCAAAATAATGTTGAAGATGTTTAGCTGTATCAAGATCATAACGAACTCTTAAAGCATGACCTAATTGTTCAAGCCAAGGAGTACAAAGGGAAAGAAGTTGAGATTCTAGTTCCTCTACAGATAAATCTAGACGTTGACAACCTGCTAGATAAAAATATAACCCTATTAAACGACCATAGCCTGCTGTAACTCGACGATCACTGTATTGTGCTTGAGTTCCTTGACTAAGGGCTGATTGAAGAGTTTCCCTTAAACTATCTGTAAAAACATCTTGAGTAATTAGCATAAAAGCAGAAACAGATTGTTCATCAGGGTTAAAAACAACCTGAGTAACAGCCTCACCTGTAGATTCTGCTTTTATTGCGGCTGTCACTAAATCTTTTAAGCCAGCAGGTGAAGTTTCTAAAAGAAACTCTACTGGAATAGCATCAAAAGCTTTTCGCATTGCACGATAACGATGATTTTCTGGCCCTACTTCCTCTGAATTAAGCAATGTGTCTAGACGAGAAGAAAACATAGGAATATCACCAGCAGTTGAGCTAATAGCTTTTTGAGTAAGCAATCCATGGAAAACAACTCCACCATTAGCATTTCCTGCATCATCAAAACGACGAAACATTATATCTAGAATTTTACCAGCACGATGTATTTGTGAATCTGAGCCACTTTTATGAAATTTAATTAAATCACCCTCACCAAAACGCTCACGATTAAAATGATTAGGAGAAAAGAAACGCTCTGCAACAGTAACAGAATTATTCCCGTTTTTGACTAAAGAGTAGGCAGAACCTAAACTATTGTTAGCTAATAGCTTAGGCTGATAGAATGAGGCTCCAAAGAAAACAAAATGTTCATCAAGTAGCCAGCTTAAAAAGTCAGAAACTTGTTGGAAAAGATGTTTTTGACTTGAATAAATTTGTCCTAAATAATGGTACTCATTAATAATTTCTCTACCAAGTTTCTTTAATCTTAAAAATGCACTTGTAGTAGCACGTGCAAGCGAAAGTCGGTTATGTAAATCATTAACTAGAAATTGACGTATCTGCAATGTCTTAACACGTTGCAGTAAAAAGCGAGTAACTGATTCAACTTGAACACTAGAATCAGGGTTAACAGATAAAAGTACCCCATTAGCATCACGTTGTGCAGGAACAAGTAAAGTAACAGCATAGGCAACTGCAAGTCCTTGCTCAACAAAAGCCAACTTAATGGTGTCAACAATAAAAGGTTGATCCTCCATACAAGTTTCTACTGCTACAAGCTCTTCATTAGGATCAAGCCCAGCTTTATGCATAAAAATAGAACGAATCTTTATTTCCCCAGCTTTACGCTCAGAAATAAATGAAAGCATTTCAGCTATATTGCGTCGAAGTTGATCAGGGGAAAGGCGCTTAGTATAACGCTCTTCAACTCTTCTTAGGAAAATTTGCGAAAAATCTTCTAGAAGAGCTTTATTAGGTTGTGTATCTAGAACAGTAGGACTATTGCCAAAAAAAACAGTATCTTCTTCAGAGTTAGGATATGTAGGCGAAAGCATAGTAGTAGCTTTTACACTTGAACTCTCTTCACTCTTTTCAGTAAGTTGAGTAGTTAAAGCAGAAGTTTTCTTGGTTTTTGCCATTTTAATAGGTTCTCCTAGGTGGTTACTTTTTGAAGCTTTAGCAGCATCAGTTAATCGTGCAGAAGATTTTGGATTTTTTCTTTTCTCTAAATTATTATCTGGTAGAGTTTTTGTTGTTTTTTCAATTTTTATAAAATCGCCATTGGTGTTACTTGGGTTATTATTTTCACTAGCACTATTATTACCGTTACTACTAGCACTACTACTAGCACTACTACTAGCGTTACTATTAACTTTCTCGTTAGCATTCTCATCATCTAAAGTAGTTGCTTGTGAGCTTGATACTAATGGGTTTAATGAAGAAGGATCTAGTTTTTTAGTTTTTTTCTCTTTACTCATTTATTTGCTTCCTATAAAAATATATTTAGTATAAGGATTTTCATTTCAATAAGTTATAGCCATTTAAGAACTATTTATAACAACCTAAAATTTTTATTTTTAAGGTTAAATTATTAGAAATATAAGAAATAAAGATTAAAGCTAGCTGCGGAAAAAGATTAGAATATGACATTGTTATATATATTCTTATTACTAAGTTATTTAGTTCAAAACAGTAGGCAGAGTTTAACCTAACTACAATTTGATTTCAAAACCATTGTAACGGTATTGTTAAAAATCTTTTAACAGCCTTTAATCTATAAATAAGTTTCTAATAATTATTCGTGATTTAAAACTACAGCATCTAAAAACAATAACCCTTAGTCTGGCTAAGAAGAAAATGAAAATATCAAAATATTATGTAAATAAAACTATTAATTAAGGATATAGGATAAATAATTAAATGTTTAATAAATACTCTATGCTAGCTATATTTAGCCTATTTATTTTTATAATACCTACCATTGTAAATAGTAGTATTATTAGTAACCAACCTCTAAATTATAAAATTAACCCTGCTTTTGAAAAACATCTAAAAAATAATAAAATCACATATGACCTAAATGACAAAATTCTTATGAGAATTTTATCTGAATATGGTGCCATATTTACTACACAACCAGCTATTGCCCCTCCTTATGTAATTTTTCCAGATGAGTCTAGTGTAAGCAAATGGCAAGGTAGCATTAAATCTGAACAAAAAAAAATGAATGGAATATTAGTAACCCTACAATCTTCTGCAATGAAAGCATTAATTGAAGCACAAACTGAAGCACATAAGAAAGCTTTAAGCATTACACCTAATGGAACAACTGCATCTACTCGTAGCTACAGAGATACAGCTAAACTCTGGCGTAGCCGAGTTGACCCTGGTTTAAGTTTTCATCTTAGGCAAAAACATATAAGTCAAGAAGATGTAGATAGAATTAAAAAACTCTCTCCCTCACAACAGATTCCAGAAATCCTTAAGCTAGAATCTAAAGGCTATTTTTTTAGTAAAAGCTTAGATAAATCTATTTTATATTCTGTTGCTGCTGTAGGTACATCTCAACATATCTCAATGCTTGCTCTTGATGTTACAGAGCATGCTAATCCCAATGTTCGCAGTCTTTTAGCCAATTATGGTTGGTTTCAAACAGTAGTTTCTGATGAACCCCACTTTACCTATATAGGAGTTACAGAAGATAAATTACCTACTTTAGGTCTAAAGAAAGTAACTAAAGGTGATAGAGTTTATTGGATTCCTGATATTGAATGATTTTCATTCTAATTTTGGTTATTTTTGGAGTTGGCTAGAGTGGTTAAAACCGCATGGACTTTTTCTATTATTGAGTTTATATCTTGTGAGGGTGTCCAGCCTTCTTCCACCATAATCTTTAGCCCAGGCTCGATTGTTACTTCTTGCCAATGTAACAAGCGAACTTCTATAGGCTTTTTGGCATGATTTTGTGAAATGGCTGAAAGAATAGCTGTTAATTCTTGATTACTACGACCATATAATTTGGCTTGTATTTCCGAGAGTGGCAAAGATAACCCCTGTAGAGCTTTAATGGCAACTATCTGTAATAAATGGCGATACCCATAATAAGCTTGCCGTCCAATGATGCTTGGTCTCTCTAAGAGTCCTAGTGTAGTATAGTAGCGAATAGTTCTAGCATCAGGTGCAGCAGAAACACGATTATCTTGCTGTGCATCTAATAACCCTTGCTCATCAAGCATCTTGGTTACAGCTTGCGATAGCTCTTCTAGATTATATTTTTGTTGTTCGTTATCTTTTGTAACCATAACAGCATAATATTGATTTACTGTAATGCTGTCAAGATAAAAACACTTTTATTAAAAAATTTTTAGTTACTTTAGTTATTAAACTTAAAAGTATCAAAAATGCTATAACTTAGGAAAATAAAGAAGTAAAACCATAGACAAAGCTAATTTCATATGATAAAAAACGCCCTATAGTATTTGCACTACTACTTTTATACATCCTCAAATTAAATCAAATAAAAAAGGAGAAATTAACATGGCCGAACTTAAAGGAACTAAAACACATCAAAACTTAAAAGATGCATTTGCAGGTGAATCTATGGCAAACCGTAGATATCTTTATTTTGCAAAAATCGCTGATGTTGAAGGCTACCCAGAAATAGCTGGAAATTTCCGTGATACTGCTGAAGGCGAAACAGGACACGCTCATGGTCACTTAGACTACCTTAAAAAAGTAGGAGATCCTGCTACCGATCAACCCTTTGGTGATACAGCACTTAATCTAAAATCCGCCGTTCATGGTGAAACCCATGAATATACAGATATGTATCCTGGAATGGCAAAATCTGCTCGTGAAGAAGGTTTTTCTGAAATAGCCGACTGGTTTGAAACTTTAGCTAAAGCTGAAAAATCCCACGCAGGGCGCTTTTCAAACCTCTTAGACTCAATTTCTTAAGTAATACCTCTTTATATCCCCAGAAACTCTAGTTCTGGGGATACTAAATACACCCTGGACTCTAGTCCTACAAAATCAGGAGTCTTAAGTGAGTACCAAAGATAAAAATATTTCATATCAACCTACTGATGGCTTATCTTATGATCCAAGCGAAGATAAATACTGGGATGCTAAAGCCTTAAACAAAGAAATTCAGCGTACTTTTGAAATCTGTCATGGTTGTAGGCTCTGTTTTAAGTACTGTGATAGTTTCCCTATACTATTTTCCCTAGTAGATAATAATTATGATGGTGATTTAAAAAAACTTACTCCTGATGATACAAAAAGCGTTATGGATGCTTGTTTTCAATGTAAACTTTGTGAAGTCCAGTGTCCATACACCATTAGGGATAAACATGAATTTAAGTTAGATTTTCCTAAATTAGTCCATCGCTATAAAGCACAAAAAGCACGACGCGAGGGTTTAAGTTTTCGTGAAGAAATACTAGGTAGCCCTGATGCTGCTGGAAAAATGGCTCGTGCTAGCTTTGGAATGGCAAATGTTGCAAATAGGGTTAAACTTCATAGATTTTTTATGGAACTTTTCCTAGGTATCCATAAAGATAAACTACTCCCAGATTTTGCTTCAAGCACTTTTGAAAAATGGGCAGCAATGACAGGAAAAATTAAAGAGGAAATAGGCGGCGAGGCTGTTCTTTTCCAGACCTGTTATGTGCAAAATAACCAACCTGAAATAGGTAGAGATACGATTGAAGTACTTGAAAAAAACAAAGTTGATATACGTTGTAGCGCCGGTTTACAATGTTGTGGAATGCCATCTTGGGAACATGGCGACCTTGAAACCTTAAAAAAACAGGCTAAAGCTAACCTTAAAATATTAATTCCATTTGTAGAAAAAGGCGCTAAAGTATTAGCTATTAATCCAACGTGCTCAATGATGATGAGAAAAGAATACCCAACACTTCTTGACCCAATTGATAGACCCCAAGCTGAAAAACTTGCTGCCTCTGTTATGGATCCAAGTGAATACTTATGGTCTATTCGTAACGAACCTAGGTTTAATACAAATTTTCGTAGTACCCCAGGAAAAGCTGTTTCTTATCACGCTCCATGTCATTTAAGAGCACAAGCCGTAGGTTTTAAAGGAAGAGATCTTTTACGTAAAATTCCTGGGCTTATTCCTTCTACAGTTATGGAATGCTGTGGTCATAACGGTACATATGCAATGACAAAAGAAGGTTTCGAACCTTCAATAAGAATTGGGAAAAAAGCTTTTGATGGAATGAAAGACAATAAAGCAGCCGAAATATGGGCTACTGACTGCCCCTTAGCCGCTATACAATTTAAGCAACACGCTGGTGTAAGCCCAATGCATCCTATGTCAATACTTGCACGTGCTTATCGTGAAGATGGGTTTAAGGAAAAAATAGAAGTTAAAGAGGAAAAGGAAAATAAATGAGATTAGTTCAACGTAGCGAAATAGTGGATTATCAAACTTATGAAGAAACTAGACCACTGTTTAGAGCAGAAGTTCTTAAGGCTAAAGCTGTAAGGCGCATTCATATTGGAGAAAATCTAACTCTACTATTTGAAAATCATTTAACAGTCCGCTATCAAATACAAGAAATGATGAGGGCTGAACGAATAGTTAAAGAATCTAATATTGTCCATGAGATAAATACTTATAATGAGCTTTTAGGACAAAATAAAGAGTTAGGCGCTACACTTCTAATAGAAATTGACGATCCTAGAATTCGACAAGTAAAACTTAAAGAATGGTGGCAGTTACCTGAAAAAATCTATTTACTCCTAGAAGATCAAACTCGTATTTTTGCCAAATTTGATGAAAGACAAAGAGAAGAAGGAAAACTTAGTTCAGTTCAATTTCTTAAGTTTGCTACTGAAGGTAAAACCCCAATTGCCGCAGGTGTTGATATTGAAGGATATAAGGTAGAAGCTCTTTTAACAAATGAACAATGCCAAGCGCTAAAAGAGGATCTAAAGTAAACTTACTCTAATATTTGTAATCTTCCTAACCCAAATGTTGTTGATGCTCCTATACTTAAATATTCACCTGCAAGTAATAAAGGAAGAAATTCTTCTAATGCTTTACCTATAAAACTTATGTGGCCCATCAAACCACCAAATCTTAACCTAGCCCTTTGTCGGTTAGAGTAGCGTTCTGTATCAAACCAATAAATATTTTCATTTGTTGAACTTATGCTAGATGTTAGGCTAAGTAAGCCATTAAAACTCTCTATCTCTCTTAAGCTTAATTCCTTACCATGAAAACGAGATAATAAAGAAAATCTACGGATCAAATTTTTTACTAGCAAATCAAAAGTTAATTTAGTTTCTGCATTCATCCCTACATAAATATCTCTGCTTGTACGAAGTCTTAAGGGTGTCAGAAATTCTACTTTAAGTTGTGTTAGGTTATTAAAGTCTGCCAAACGCTTTTCAATTAGGCTTTTTAGACTTTCAGGCTTAGAGGTTTGCTTAATTTCTGATAGCTGAAAAGGTATTCGTTTAACTGTTAAACCTTTTTGACATAACTCTTTAACTGTCTCAATAACATAAGGTAAATAATCACAAGCTTTTCCAATTAATTTTATTCCAAAGCTTAGCTTTTCTCCTTCAGCAAATCGCTTAAGTTTTTCACTTGGATTAAGTGACGGAGGGACTATCATATAAGGATTAGGTGTATCTTCTTGTTTCTGCAAGTGTTTAGCACCACTACGCGAGGCTGTTTCAAAAAGATAATCATAAGGACAAAACACTTCTGAAGTACAATAATTAGTACAATTTATAATACCTTTTACACAAGTAACTTGTTTTAAAGACTCGCCAAAAGCCCCTCGCAGACTTGTACCAAGAAAACTTGGTAAAGAAACTTGCTGACAAGCTAAAAGTTCAAATTCTATAGATAGAAGCTCTAAGCTAGCAAAACTATCTAGCAGCATAGAAATCCTTTTTCTAGCTTTCTAAATAAATCAAAAGAATTTTTCAATCAATCATTCTTTCTGAGCGAAAGAGGGTCATTGTTAACGCAACTCTAAGGTTTTGGAGAAGTGAATGCTCCGACGACTAAACCTCGCTACGCTTCGGTTGTAGTCGCGGCTTCACTGTCCGCAACTAGTGCAAAGTGCCACAAGCTGAGAGAGTGACCGGCATCCTCGGTACGTAGCGGGAACTTCTGCCCACATACGCC
>JACQZQ010000091.1 GCA_016213785.1 Acidobacteriota bacterium | reverse complement strand
TTCTTTAATTGCCTTAGCTTCTAATTCAGTGCTGGCTAGCCTATTAAATCCTAGCCTTGCATATAATGTACTTCCCTCCTTGATACTTGCTGCATCAGGAATAGGGCCAAAGTCTGGATCTCCTATGATTACAGGAGTTTGCTTATTTTCTATTTTGATTTCTAGTCTTAGCAAGTCTCTTCCACTTGTTAAATATGAGATTTTGTTATTTTCAACTAAAAACTTACCTCTTTCATCAACAAGTGCTGCAAATGGCAACAAGTTTAGCTTTCCATCTGGTGCTATCAGTAGCGTTTTTCCTCTCCCTACTAACCTTCTCACATCTTGCATCACCAATTTATCTAGCTTTCTTGCTAAAGGTTTAATTTCCCTGTTTACACTACTTTTACCATCACTTAACTTTGCTCTTAAACTATCCACTAGCTTATCAATAGGCTCTGCTAGCCCTAAGTCTACCCAGTCAGGTTCTCCTTCATTGTTAAGTAAATACACCACATAACGAGGTGCTCCATAGACCCTAGTTTTAGCATCATAAGGTCGATAAGAAGCAAACTCCACAAGTGTAGCGTCTTTAGGCACGACTTTTTGCACATCTTCCAGCATTATAGGCTTAGACACAGCACGAAACTCTGCACTCCTCTCGCTTATTTTATATTGAAGATCTTCTACTTCTTCTCGCACAGACTCAAGTAATTTTTTATACTCTTCTGGAGTACGTTTGCCCAACCCTTGCACTGTTAAATTAGATAAGTATGCTGTCTTTTCCGATAATTTATCTAGTAATTCAACGTCTTCTGGACTAGAGCGTTTCCTGAGTGCCTCCACACTTTGATTTACTGCATCAATTGAGCGCCCTTTTCTTCTCAACACTTCTGCTAACGCTGATTTTCTTGCTTCTAAGTTTTTGGGTAGGTTTTGGAGGTGTAGGGATAAAGTTACATCTGTTTCATATGAGTATTTTTGTATATATAGCCGCTTTTGTGTTTCTGAGCCTATTAATAAGTTTTTTGATAGCTCTCCTTCTCTTACATTATTTGCTTCTTTATTATGTTTTACTGCTTTTTCGTAATCTTCTTTTCTTAAATAAAGAGCAGTTAAATTGTTTATTGAATTTGCTATATCAGGGTGGCTATCTCCTAACATGTTCCTACGTATTTCTAGCGCTTTAAGGTTTAACTCTTCTGCTTTATTATAGTCTCCTTTGGTGTGATAAAATGTTGCCAAGTTATTCATTGAAACCACAGTATCGGGATGATGTTCACCTAATATCTCTCTACGTACCCTTAATACTTGGAGATTTAACCTTTCTACTTCGCTGTATTCGTTCTTTTGCTGATAAATGGTTGCTAAATTACTCATTGAACGAACGGTATCAAGATGGTTTTCTCCTAACGTTTGCTTAAATATTTCCAGTGCTTTGAGGTTTAATTCTTCTGCTTTATTATAGTCTTTTTTCTGTTTATAAAGTTCTGCCAAATTACTCATTGTTGCAGCAATAAGAGGGCTGTCATTCTTTAATATTTTCTTTTGTATATCTAAAACCTGAAGCAAAAGCAGTTCCGCTTTGTCATAGCTTCCTTTGCTAGAATAAAGAGCTGCCAGATTATTTATGGATTGAGCTGTGTCAAGATGGCTATCACCAAGAGTTTTCTTACGAATCTCTAATGCTTGAATTAGCAAAGACTCTGCTTTATTATAGTCTCCTTTCCTAAAATAAAGAGCGGCTAGATTGTTTATAGAAGCACTTGTATCTGGATGATTATCACCAAGAGTTTTCTTACGAATTTCTAAAACTTCACTATAAAGAGATTCAGCTTTTATGTAGTCCCCTTTTCTAGAATAAAGTACTGCAAGGTTGTTGATAGATTGAACTGTGTCAATGTGGCTATCACCAAGAGTTTTCTTACGAATCTCTAAAGCTTGGATTAGCAAAGGTTCTGCTTTATTATAGTCTCCTTTCTTAGAATAAAGCACTGCTAGACCGTCTATTGACTGGGCAATCTTAGGGTTATTTTCTTTCAGCAATTTCTTATATATCTTTAATGCCTGAATGTAAAAAAACTCAGCTTGGGCATAATCTTCTTTAGTAAGATAAAATGTTGCTAAGTCGTTTATTGACTGGGCGGTGTCAAGATGATTATCACCAAGAGTTTTCTTACGAATCTCTAATGCTTGAATAAACAAAGGCGCTGCTTTCGAGTAATCTCCTTTTCTATAATAAAGTAATGCCAGATTGTTAATAGAAGTAGCAGTATCAGGATGATTTTCTCCTAGTGCTTTCTTGCGGATCTCTAAAGCTTGAATAAGCAGAGGTTCAGCTTTTGAGTAATCTCCTTTTCTATAATAAAGAAATGCTAGATTGCTCATAGAAGTGGCAGTAGAAGGGTGGTTTTCTCCTAGTGCTTTTTTATGTATCCTTAAAGCTTCAATTAGTAAAGGTTCAGCTTTAGAGTAATCTCCTTTATCATTGTAAAGCGATGCCAAATTGTTCATAGAAGAGGTAGTAGAAGGGTGGTTTTCTCCTAGTGCTTTCTTGCGAATCTCTAAAGCTTGAATTAACAAAGGTTCAGCTTTAGAGTAATCTCCTTTATCTGTATAAAAGTCTCCTAAACCAAAAATAGCAGTAGCTTTGGCTAAAAGCTCATTAGCTCTATCAAATTTCTTAATAGCTTCTTCATATTTATTAATAACTAACCCTTCATTTTGTTTTTTACCTTCTGCTGCTAATAAGACAGTCTCTCCTAATGCTTTGTAGCCAGCAACACGGTCTATGTCTTCAGCTATGCTTGCACGAAGCTCATTAATCTTAACTTCATAATTGCCAGCTTTGGCTTGTTTGTCTAAAGAGCGAACTTCTAAGCGATAATTGCCGCCAACTTGACTTATAAAGTAAATAGGTTCTGGGCCTGCTGTACCATTAGGGCTATCAACCTCATAGACTTTTTCATTAGTAGGGTTGTAAAGAGCGGCAACTATGTCTATACCTTTTTGCTCTACTACTGCGTTTAGGTACTGGTTAGCTTCTAACTTTATTGTGTAAGAGTGTATCTCTCCGCCTACTAACTCTCGCTCAACAGGCTTATTTAGCTGTAGTTGGTTTGGATCTGTAGCTACTTTAGAAACTGGTGTGAGCTTACTAACATTGGTTACAGAATTAACAGCTTTTGGCTTGTTGGTACATGAAATAATTGTTAGCGAGAGTATTATGCTCATTAATAGTGCTTGAGAACGTGCGTGAGAACTTCTTTTTGAGAAACTTAGCATTGCTGCAATCTCCTTATATGGTGCAAATATAAGAAAAACATAGTTCTGTATTCTGATATGTTTTTCTTTGTAAATGTTCAAAATAAAAAAACCTAATCCCTTATTATAGCCCAATCATTTGTAATTGTTTCTCTTTATAATAACCAAGAGTTGGTTAGTGACTATTCCACAGTTCACTTATTTCTATAAGGTATTCTTCTTTTAGCAATCAAGTTTCGTGAAGTGTGGAATAGTAAAAAAAGTTTAAGTCGCTACAATCAGCATTTATTAGAAATCAAACATTACAAATACTAACAATTAACAATTAGGCTGAAGGTAAGTTAGGAGTTTATTATGCGCTCTACTTGCTTATTTTTATTTTTAATTACCATTTTTGCTTACACTACTTTTGCTCAAGAGCAGACTATAGAAACAGGTATAAGAGATGCATTTTTAGTTTCTCGTGAAAAAAAAGTTGTTGCTACAAATAAACAAACTTCTCAACCTACAAAAAATGGTAGCGGGAATACAAAAACTACAGGGCATACAAAACTCTCTATACCAAAAGATGATGTTTCCATACTAGGTCTTGGATATACCATTTATATGCGTACAAATAATGATGAGTGCGTTTCTGTTGATCCAACAAGACGTTTTCGCTCAGGAGATAGTATACGCATTACTTTTGAACCAAATATAGATTGTTTTATTTATATTTTTTATGTTGAGAATAATGGAGAGCCAGAATTACTTTTCCCAGATAGGAAATTAAATTATGGCAATAATAAAGCTTTATCTCATGTACCATTTGAAATTCCATCATCTGAAAACCCTAATCCAGATCTTTGTTGGTTTAATTTTAGCGGCGCGGCTTCAAATCAACAGCTTTATGTTGTAGCTACTAGAAAGCCTATATCTGAAGTGCCTACAGGAAAAAGTTTAGAACTATATTCTCAAGAACATAGAAAAGCCTGGAAGCCTTCTAAAGTACTTTGGTCAGAACTAAAACGAAAAGCAGATGAGCCTATTACTTTAAGTAAAAGTAATAGTTATGGACAAAGTCAACCTAAAATTGAAAAAGTGTCTATAGGACGGCGGCTTAGTTTATCAAGCAATGCTCCATCACCATCAATAATACAAGTAAGTAATTCACCAGTTAGCGATTTATTAGTTGCTAGAATTGAGCTTATACAAGATTAACGCCCTACAACATTGGTTTTTATTAATATTAAGGAGATACAAAATGAAATATTTTCGTTTTCGTAAGCCTATTTATAGAGCATCTGTTTATACTTTAATGGTTATCTTTGCTTTAGGTATTCAAACTTTAAGCTATGGGCAAATTCCAATTCCAGGTCTTTCAAAAAAAGATAAAGATAAAGATAAAAAAGAAAAAATCTCTGAAAAACAAATTGCCGTAGATGATGCTGTTAATGTCGCTAAATTAGTAGTTTATGGAAATAAGAAATATCAAAGTGACTCTGATTTTAAGCTTCAAGTGGAAAAATTTTATAATGACCTAAAAAGAGCACACCAACAAAAAGCTTTTAAGATAAACACTCAACCCCCTTTAAGGGTTATGGGAGATTTAGAAGGTGAAGGAGGTAACAATTCAGCGCGTTATACAGGGGCTATATCTGCAAGTAATGAAGTTAGTGATACTCTTTATGATAATCCTATGTTGCAAGATTATATCAACCGTGTTGGTCAATCGCTTGTTCCAGCTAATTCAAATAAGGTTTATGCTTTTCGTATATTACAAGACCCTTTACCACGTGCCGAATCTCTTTCTACAGGAACAATTTATATTTCCACTGGAATGCTAGGTACTCTTGATAATGAAGCTCAACTAGCTTATGTATTAGGGCATGAAATAGCACATATTGAAAAAGATCATTGGTTTAACAAAGTTATGATTCCATTAGCGCTTAGTGAATATAATGATGAGAGGCTACTTGAAGCAGCAGCAATTAATAGAAAAAAAGAGCAAAGACGAAATTTATTTGCACTAGGTGGTTCTGTAGTAGGTACAGGAATAGCAGGAGCCGCAGGTAGTAGGCTTGCAGATGGGTTTTATCTAGGCGGAGACATAACTTATAGCGTTGCTAGTCTTTTAGATCCTAATGCTAAAGCTGCAACCTTGGGCATTACTCATTGGGGAAGAACTGAAGAAGATGAAGCAGATAAAATATCATTTGATTTATGCTTAGCTAAAAATTACGATGTTAATGAAGTACCAAAACTTTATACAGTAGTAAAAAGTTTAGTTCTTGTAGAACCTCGTGCAGGGCTTGGTTTTATGGCAGAGCTTAGCCGGGTAGGAGAGCGAATTTCTGAAACAGAAAACCAATTAACTATAAATAAATCAAAAATTGAGCAACTTGCTAAAGATAGGAAATTAATTATTAGTCAGCCAGATTTTGAAGTTTTGATGGCAGAAGTAAAACGAGATAATGGAGTTATCGCTTTTTACTATGACATGTTTAATATGACTAAAAAGAATCTAGAATCCTCTTTACGTATTCGCTCAGATGATGCTAAAGCACATTATTATTTTGCTCGTGTCTTAAAACTTACATCAAAAAACCCTATAGAAAAAGAGCGTGCTTTGTCTTCATTTGCTACAGCATACAAACTTGATAAAGACCGAGGTTCTTTACCAGGAATCCGTCTACAAATGGCTCTTAGCCTTATGGATTTACGTAATCCTGGCAAAAATCCAGAAATAACAAGCTACTTAAAAGAATATGTACGCTTATATAAAATTAATAACTCTGGTGCAGTGCCTCCAAATATGGATATTATTTACGATTATTTAACTCAATCAGGTGATAAGGCTTGGTTTTCAGCGCCTACTTCAAATATTTCTACTCAAGATTTAGCTCCTGTAAACGTACAAGCTACAAATACACAAGCTACTACAAATTCTACAAATTCTACAAATTCTACAAACCCTACAGTTTCTAAACCAGAAACTTCTCCCTCTCGTCCTAAACGTTAGAAATATTCCAATAAGCATAGGAAGAGGTTTTTCCTATGCTTAAAATTTATTATTAAGAAATTTCCTAGATTAAGTTTATGAGATATTTTGTAAGAATAATTATTATTGCTTTGATGCTAACTACCCTGTTTATTCAAATACCATTGAGTTTTACACACTCTGAACAACCGTTTTTCATGGTTTCATTACCACAAATTAATAATAAGTTTTATGATAGTAATGAGATAAGAATTCCTAATAGTAGTCTTACAGAAATTCAAGTTTTTATTCCTAAACCTATTTCTGATGAGCTAGATGCAGGAAAAATATATGTGAGCTTAAATGGTGAATCAGCTAATAGGCTTACAGATAAAAGAGCTTTACCTGATGGTAAATTGCTTACTTTAGACTTAAAACGTATTCCTGATTTCTTTTTACGAAATGGAAGAAATGCCATTGAAGTTAGGGCTGAGACTAAAACAGGAAACGAGCTTTATGGCTCATGCGTTCTTTTTGCACCTTATTCTATAAATAATAAAGAGTTTAATGAGTCAGAAAAGTTTACTGGAGAAAAATATGCGATTATAGTTGGTATTTCAAAATATCAAAATATTAAAGGGTTAAATTTTGCAGACTCAGATGCAAAAGCATTTCGTGAATTTCTTATTTCACCTCAAGGAGGAGGAGTAAAACCAGAAAAAATTCAACTACTTATCAATGAATCAGCTACTTTAGCCAACATTATAAAAGCCTTAGAAGAATATAAAAAAAAGCTTAAACCCGAAGACTTGTTAATATTTTTTATGGCTGGGCATGGAGCACCACAAAATGCAGATTCAAATAATCCTAAGCCTCCTTTCTATTATTTAACTACAGATACTCGTCAAGACAACATTGCACAAACTGCGCTACAAATGGAGCTTTTACGAGATAAACTTATAAATGAGTCTAATGTTAAAAGGCTAATTAGTTTTATTGACACTTGTCATAGCGCTGGATTTGGAGGATCTGGAATTGGAGGTTTAGGTATGCGTCGTTTAAGCCTTAATGATCTTAGTAATCAATACTCAGAGACTTTTTTATTTAATCCAGAAGGAATGGCTGTAATTACATCAAGTGATATTAATGAGACTTCTTATGAGGATCTTGTAAATGAAAAACAACGTTGGCAAGGACATGGGGTGTTTACTTTCTACTTATTAGAAGGCTTAAAAGGTCAAGCAGATTTTAATAAAGATAAAACTATAACAACAGGAGAACTCTTTAAATATGTTCAAGACCAAGTACCTAAGGCTGTGGATATATTTATTGAAGATTTAGTTAAAAAAGGTATTAGCCGAAGTGATTTAAGCAGCCAACATCCTCGTGCTGCTGTTGCTAATAATGAAAATCTCCCTTTATCGTTTGTTAGTGAAGAAAAGCCCTTTCCCATTAATTCAAATAATAAAACTAAAAAACAATAGCCAAATAGCCAAATAGGATGATGACAAACTTAACTAACTTAGTAGGCCAAATTTTAGATAACCAATATCGAATTGAAAAGCTCTTAGGGCAAGGCGGTATGGGAGCAGTTTATAAGGCATACCATATTAAGCTAGGGGATACAGTAGCAATAAAAATGATGCCTCCCCACATTGGCAACAATCCAGAAAATCAAAGACGTTTTTTTAGAGAAGGTCAAGCGGCAAGACGCTTTAAACATCCAAATGCTATTACTTTGTATGATTTAAGAGAAACTGATGATGGCATACTTTATATGGTTTTAGAGTATATTGAAGGAGTTAGCCTAAGAAGTGTAATTGATCAAAAAGGATGTTTTTCAGCAAAAGAGGCGTTGCAAATAATTGAACCCGTAGCAAGTGCGCTTAATGAAGCTCATAAACTAGGAGTAATACACAGAGATATAAAACCAGAAAATATAATGGTTAACTATAATAGCAATAATGAGCTTGTAGTTAAACTATTAGATTTAGGTATTGCTAAAATTATAGGAACAACAGCTTTAACAGTAGAAGGACAAGTTCTAGGAAGCCCTTATTATATGTCTCCTGAGCAATGGGGAATTTATTCTGAAACAGAAATAGAACAAAAATCTGTAGAAATAGATGGACGAGCAGATATTTATAGCCTTGGTGTAATACTCTATGAAATGGTTACTGGACAAAGACCATTTACTGGAGAAACATTGCAAGAACTAGCTATAAAACATATTACTAATACTCCTATGGCGGCTAAAAACCTAAACCCAAATTTATCAGAAGCTTTTAGTAAAACAATTGAAAGAGCTATTTCTAAAGAAAGAGTAAATAGACCCGTTAGTTGCCAAGAATTAATTGAACAACTACATAGCTCGCTGCAAACAGAGGAGTTTAGTAATCAAAGACCTCAAACTTTACCAATAAGTGAGATGACAGATGTCTTAAATGCTGGCAATAAAATAGTAACGGCTCCTTTAGTTAAAGGTTTTGTCACAGCCACACCAAATAATACAGGAGAAGTTGTTTCTAACTCGCTATCTACTAAAAAAATTAATGGGCTAATGTTGGCTGATACAGAACCAATATTAGGTAGTAACAAAATTCAAAGCTCTTTTAATCGGGATTCTACAACCAAAATAAAAAAAATATTCTCAACTTACTCAAAATATTTGTTAATCGCAGTACTTTTTACAACCATTATTTTTCTAGTGATTTTTTATAATTGGGGACGTTCTAGTTTGCAAAAACCCGTTCTAAACATAAACGACTTTACAAAAACTGAAAATACGGTTAGCCCTTTAATTAACCCTGTAGAAAAGCAAGAGATAATGCGGTATTGGCTAGAAATAGTTACACAAAAAGGCAATACACTACGCAAGACAAAAGATATTTCTATTGATAGCGGGGATATATTTCAATTTCATATACAAAGTAAAAAACCAGGTTATTTATATATTCTGATGCCAGGGGAAAAAAATATTATAAAAACGTTATTAACCTCAAAACCTATTCCTGAAACAGGAGTAAAAGATAACTCAATTCAAGCAAACACTGATTATAAGTTCCCAAATGGTAAAGAATGGCTAACAATAGGGAAAGCAGATAATACAAACAAATTCATAGTCATATTTTCTCTTAAAGCTATTGAATCAGTGCCGTTTCTTAACAAAAGGGCACTTCATATACTATCTGAAGAAGAAAATATGGCTCTTACACTACTGCGTAAGAAATCCACTGCTATAGAAATAGAAACAGAAACAGTTATGAACAACAATCCTTATGTAGCGGTAAATTCTAGTAATCCTCTAAAAGATATGGATTATATAGTTTGTGAAATAGAGGTTAAGTTGAGATAACAGCTAAATTATTTATCAAACTATCGCAATACTTGAGGGTGTAAATCATTTTCTGTATTTGTGAAGAAAATCTGGTTTACTAGGATTTTTACCGATCAGATAAGTTATTGATATTGAATAACTTAGTAAAGGGAGCGCGATTTCTGGCTTTCGCCATCATCGCGTTTACAGA
>JACQZQ010000090.1 GCA_016213785.1 Acidobacteriota bacterium | reverse complement strand
TTAATCGTAGTAGTAATCATAGGAATCATCGCAGCTATAGCAGTACCAAACCTACTAGCATCCCGTCGTTCAGCCAACGGAGCAAGTGCAGTAGAAGCAATGAGACTATTTCACTCAGTACAAGCAACTTATCAAGCTGGTGTAGGAAATGGTAACTTTGGTACAGCAACAGACTTAGATACCCAAGATTTAATCGACGATGTATTAGTAGCAGCTTCCACAGGTGGCGCAGCAAAATCTGGTTATAACTTCCGTGTAACCACAACTTCTGCAACTGGTGGCAACTTAGCAGATTTCGACGTAACCTCTGCTCCTGCTAGCACCACTGGTGTAAACCGCAGCGGCGACCGTACATTCTATGTTGATGCTACTGGCGTTATTCGCGCTTCTACCACTGCTAATTCTCAAGCTACTTCTGCTAGCTCTCCTATCGGTAACTAATTCGCTGATAATAATTGTTTTAAGTAAAATGCCAGAGTTAACTCTGGCATTTTTACTTAAGCCAATAATAAATTCCTCACTTTAATTCTAACCAATTTTTTCCTATATGCACTTCAGCAACCAAGGGAACCTTAAGCGAATAAACTTGCTCCATTTCATTTTTTACTAATTCTTTAACCCTATCTAATTCACTCGGTAAAACTTCTAGTAATAACTCATCATGAACTTGTAACAACATACGAGACTTTAAGTTTTCTTCTTTTAACCTATTATAAATTCTAATCATAGCTAATTTTACTAAGTCTGCGGCTGTTCCTTGAATTGGAGCATTAATAGCTTCTCTTTCTGCACGAGTCCGTAAATTATGATTACTATTATTTAAATCATTTAATCTTCGTATCCTTCCAAAAATAGTTCTTACAATTCCTTGGTTTTGCCTGCCTTTTTCAGGAATATCTGCCATATAGTAACGAATTCCTGTATAAGTAGCATAGTATTTTTCTATAGCTTCTTTTGCTTCACTACGACTAATACCCACTCTTTGAGCAAGCCCAAATGCACCTACTCCATAAGCAATTCCAAAATTAGTTGATTTTGCCAGTCTACGCTTAGCTTTTAATTCTTCTTCTGTCTCTGCTCCAAAAACCTCTTTAGCTGTTTTAGTATGAATATCTTCCCCTTTTTGAAAAGCTTCTGTCATTTTCTCGTCATTAGCAATATGAGCAAGTAATCTTAGTTCTATTTGCGAGTAATCTGCTGAAAGCAAAATATAGCCTTCATCAGCAACAAAAGCTTTCCTAATATTTCTACCTAAAATAGAGTTTACAGGAATGCTTTGTAAATTAGGGTTAGAACAAGATAGTCGTCCTGTAGCAGCAACAGTTTGATTTATTGTAGTGTGTACTCTTCCAGTTTTAGAATTAATTAGCTTAGGTAATATATCTATATAGGTATTCTTAAATTTAGCAACTTCTCTATAATCAATAACTTTCCTAGGTAGCTCATATTCATGAGCTAATTCGTCTAAGACATCTGCGCTAGTAGATACTTTACCTGTAGCGGTTTTACGTGAGATATGAATATTCAGTTTTTCAAATATAGTTGCTAACTGCATAGGTGAATTAATATTAAACTCTTGTCCTGCTAAAGCATAAATTTCTGTTGAAAGTGTTTTTAACTCCTCGTCAAACTCCTTAGAGAGTTCTGAGAGTGTTTCTAGATCAACTTTTATTCCAACCCTTTCCATATTGTAAATAATTTCAACTAAAGGAAGTTCAAAATTAAGATAAATATCCTCTAACCCCATTTCTTGCAGCTTTTTATGAAAAACTATAGCTAAGCGCCCAATAATATCGGCCTTATCATATTTTGAGAAATTATCAGATGAAACACCTAAATATTCTTGTGCTAACTCTACTAAACTATATCGATTTTCTTCTGGATTAAGTAAATAAGCTGCTAGTAATGTATCTTCTGTAAGATTTTCAAAAGCTATTTTAGTAGCCCCGTCTATTAAATTATCTGATTTTTGGTAAAAATTATTAAGAATTATTAAAGCCTGTTTACTATCATGCGTTTTTTTGGCTAAAAAACCGTTTGACCAAATATCTTGGAGTGGTTCTAATACTTGATTTGGAGCTAAGCCAAATAAATTAAAATCAAATTGATAAGCATTTCCAGGAGCAAAAGAAAAAGACATTTGACTAATTTGATTATCAGACGAAAGCTCAATAATAAAAGAAAATTCATCATTAGCCCATAATTTATCTAAAAAGCTTTTTAATTCTGTATCTGAGGTTATTTTTTGGTAAGAAAGTTTTTCTTCGTTATTTACAAGACTTTGAGGTGAGTTTAAGAGAGTAGGTTGAAGCAAAGCAAATTCTTGAACTAATGACTTAAATTCTACCTCTGAAAAGACCTCATAAGCTGTTTTATAATCGGCTTCTTTATATTTTAGCTGTTCTAAATTAAATTCTATTGGGACATTTGTATCTAGTGTAACTAACTGACGTGCTAATATAGCTTTACTAGATTCTTTTAATAGAGCCTCTCTATAAGACTTACGTGATACTTTTTCAGCATTTTCTAGTAGGTTATCTAGAGTCTTAAATTCTTCTAATAGTTTTGCAGCACCTTTATCCCCTATTCCAGCAACACCTGGAACATTGTCAGATGTATCTCCAACAAGACTAAGAAAATCTACTATTTGATTTGGAAAAACCCCTAACCAGTTTTTTACTCCATTGGCATCGTGTAAGACATAATTTCCCTTTTCCATTCTCATAACTAAGATATCTTCATTAACTAGTTGGCCCATATCTTTATCACCAGAAAGGATAATTACTTGAAGCCCAGCTTTTGCAGCCTTTAGAGCTAAAGTTCCTATTATGTCGTCTGCTTCATAACCAGGCTTTTTAATTAAAGAAAGATTTAATGCATTACATAGTTTTTCTACATAATCAACTTGAGGGGAAAGTTCATCAGGCATTGCAGCACGCTGTGCTTTATAACTGGGGTAGAGTTGATGTCTAAAAGTTGGTTCAGGAGTATCCCAGCAAACCGCCCAATAATCTGGTTTATCATCTTTAACTAACTTACGTAATATCATTGTAAAGCCAAAAAGCGCGTTAGTAGGAAATCCTTTACTATTAGAAAGTTGCCGTACTGCAAAAAAAGATCTATAAAGCTGAGCCATTCCATCAATTAAAAAGAGCTTTGGTTTACTCATAAATTTCCCCTTAAAAAATTAAACCTTAAGACTTTACTTATATTTCTCTTTTCCAGCAAGCTTTATTAGAGGCTACAAAACCAAAAGTGCTAGGAAAAAATTTCCTAGCACTTCTTAAAAGCAAGGGAGCAAATAAAGCCAAACCACCTAAATTATCTAAAAGCTACTTTTGCATTAGCAGCATCTATTTTTCCATTGCTAAATAAAACTGTTAGTCTACGGCCATCATCAAGCCTAGTTTGAATAGCTTGTAATTGATCAGCAGAATTAGCTTGGAAGGCAATTTTATTAATATCAACATTATTAATACCTATTGAGTTTAAGAAACTAGAAACTTGTTGACCAAAAACTTGTGCAGGCTTAGCTTGAGCATCAGAAAGCAGTTGATTACGTAAGCTATCAAATTGACCTTTTGCTGCGGCAAGTCTTTTTGCTCCTGTTGCATTTGCATCTGCTGTTGGGGTTGGTGGTGGTGTAGGATTATTACCTACGGGTAAACGATTTAACTCATAGTTTGATGCTCCTATGCTTAAAATTCTCAAACCTGTGTTAACTTTACTTTGAGGAGCATTAGGATCATTTTTTAATGCACGGTAAGCCTCAGCAACATTACTATAAAGCGATCTTGGATCTGGAGAAGGAGCTTTCGGATCAGATAGTCTATTAAAGGCTATTCGCAAGCTTCCTAAAGCATCTTTTAGTTCTCTACGAGTATCAGCAGAAAGATTAACATTATCATTGGAGATATCAGTTAAATTCTTAGCTAAGTTAGCAACATTAGCTTGGAAATTAGCTCTTGAGGTTAAATCTGTTGCATAAATATTTTGGATAAATTGTTTTTGATTAGCAGTTAAATTATTAGCATCTCTATAAAAAGATAAAACACCTCGACCATCAAAAACAGTTCTTGGAAGAGTTGCAGTGCTTGATGGTGGAAAACTACCATTATTATTAAATAAAGTTACTGAACCTCTATTATCTCCAAATGTAACAGTTGAATTGGATGTTTGTCCTGCGGCGGTACGAGTAGTCCTAGTAGAGTTTGGAACAAAAGCATCACTTGGAAGATTAAAATTATTACGTAATAGATTATCTACTTGGTTATTATCGCCTTTTGTAATTTTACTAGATGCTATTTGTTGTTTTAATGCCCTTGCAGCATTTGCAGCATCTTGTGTTGGGGTAGTGTTGTTAGTTGGAATTGTGCTATTAGTTGGGCTAGTTGAATTACTAGGAGCGCTAGCAGTACCAGAAATAGATACTTTTGCATTAGTAGCATCTATTTTCCCTCCACTAAAAATAGCTGTAAGTTGCCTACCATCAGCTAGTTTAGTTTGAATAGCTTGCAATTGATCAGCAGAATTAACTTGGAATGAAATTTTACTAGGATCAACCCCATTAATACCTACAGAATTTAAGAAGCTAGAGACTTGTTGACCAAAAACTTGAGCAGATTTTCCTTGAGCATCAGAAAGCGGTTGATTACGACTAGTATCAAATTGACCTTTTGCTGCGGCTAAACGGGCTGCACCAGCTGCATTTGCGGCTGCTGTTGGTGTGGCTGGTGGGGTCGCTGTAGCGTTTCCATTTCCTACAGGTAAACGATTTAACTCATAATTAGATGCACCTATGCTTAAAATATTTAAACCATTATCAACTTTATTTTGAATTGCACCTGAATCATTTCTTAAAGCTCGGTAAGCTTCAGCAACATTGCTATAAAGTGCTCTTGGGTCTGGTGCAGGTGCTTTTGGATCAGAGAGTGTATCGTAAGCCTTACGTAAACTACTTAGAGCGTCATTAATTTCTCTACGAGAGGTTTGAGAAATATTACTATTATCACCAGCAATATCAGTTAGATTTTTAGCTAAATTAGTAACATTTGCTTGGTAATTTGCTCTTGAAGTCAAATCATTTGCATAGATATTTTGGATGAAGTTTTTTTGATCATCATTTAAGGTATTAGAATTTTTGTAAAAAGATAAAATTCCATCCTTATCAAAAACAGTTCTTGGAAGAGTTGCAGTGCTTGATGGTGGAAAACTACCATTATTATCAAATAAAGTTACTGAACCTCTATCAAAATTAACTCTAGAATTAGCAATCTGTCCAGCATTATTACGTGTAACTGCTGTAGCGCTATTATTAAACCCATCTCCACTAGGAAGATTAAAACTATTGTTTAATACATTATTTACTTGACTATTGTCACCTCTAGTAATTTTACTATTTGCAATTTGTTGTCTTAATATTGTTGCTGGATCGGTTGTTTGATTAATAGGAGGTGTAGTAGGTTTAGGGGCAGGTGCACTCATTGGACGACATTGACTAATAATGGCTTGGGCTTGTTTTTGTTGGGCTTGGGCAATGGATAAAGGTTTAGTACCGTTTGCTTCTTCTTTTTTTACTGTAAGACCTGCTAAAGAGCCTTTATTTTCTGTTGTTTTTTGATTTGTGTTAGTTTGTGTGTTATTAACAGTGTTTATATTAGTGTTATTGTTAATGTTATTGACGGGAGCAATACCCGTTTATAACTATTTATTGATGAGTTTATAACGAGTAAAAAGCTGGTCAAAAGTATCGTTACAAAAAGCACAACGCAAAAGCAACATTTTATTACCATTGATTTGATACCACCAAGCCCCAGAACGCT
>JACQZQ010000089.1 GCA_016213785.1 Acidobacteriota bacterium | reverse complement strand
TTCTGTATTTGTGAAGAAAATCTGGTTTACTAGGATTTTTACCGATCAGATAAGTTATTGATATTGAATAACTTAGTAAAGGGAGCGCGATTTCTGGCTTTCGCCATCATCGCGTTTACAGAAAATGATTTACACGCCCAGCTTATAAGCCATTTGGCGGCGTTTAAGCATTTCAGAAATTTTATTGACGGGTAGAGAGATCTTTAACTGATTGTCAAACTCAATAATGGGAATACGTATTCGTACTTCGTTTTCTAAAACTAAGGCTGCTCTCAATGACGAAGCAATAAACTCAGCTTGAAGAGTTTGTTTTAGAATTTCAACCCCTAATGAAGCATCTATTATCTCAAATTTTTCTCCATCAGGGGTAGTGTTGCCTTGTAAGTATACAGACAAACTAACTACTTTCTCGATTGTAGCAACTATTTTTATTGTACGATTATCAGTGGATGGCTTTATAGATAGCGGCTTGAGGTCAAGACTAAAATTAAATGTAGATAGAGTAATTTGTAAAGCAGACTCTTGAGGGAGATTTTTAGGCAATTGAAAAGACAATATACCCTCTAGCACAGTTGGTAATGTATAAGTATCTATAATTGCAGTATTCATATAATCTTAGTCCACTTCTATTAATATTCAAGGTTCAATTATACAAGCTTTTGAGCTTTTACCAAAATTAAACAAGGTTGAGAATCCAACTGAAGATTGTTACTCAAAATCTGCAAAATTTTTCCAGCCAATTTAAGATGTTTTGTCTACAAATCAATAAAATTATCAAGTAATATATCTTAGTTTTCTTCACAGTAACCGATTTATTGAAGTCTGGGTTAATTAGCGGCGATGTCTTTTGCTTTTAATACTAATATCTCGCCTGCCATATGCTTTGCTTTTTGGAAAGTCTTTAACTTCGGTTAATATAGGGCTTTCATCAGGGAAAATATTTGTAAGTCTAACTGCTTTGGGTGTTAGTTTTGCTTCTTGAATAAATTCTGTCAAAAACTGGTCTTGTTCTTGGCGAAAATAATTAACTCTTCCAGCCATATTAAAAAGAGCAAACATTACTGTCCCATATTCTTGAGTATAAATTACACCTTGTAGAATAGATGCGCCATCATCAGTAATATGTAGAGTCCCTGTTTTAGCAACTACTGAGCCTAATAACTTTGTATCTGTAAGCCTTGTAACCAATGTGCCGGAGTCAATACCTACAACAGGCATAATGTCTTCTACTTTCATTTTATAGGACTTTAATAAGCGAATCATCTGCCCAAATATTTTTATAGAAGCTCTAGGAGTAATACGGTTATAATCTAGACCTGATGCATGTGTAATTTCTAGTTGTTCTGGTTTTAAGTTAAATTCTGCCTCTAAATCTTTTTCTACTTCTGCTATTCCACCTAACATTAATCCAAAATGCTCAGCATAGTAATTATCACTAAAAGCATTCATAAAAAGTATTAAGTCTTTTAATGGCTGTGAATAATGAGCAGATAATAAGATTTTTCCTCCATCTTTAGACTTATCAACAATTTCTAGTCCTGCAACAGGCTTAGAGAATTTAACACCTAAGCTTGATTTTAATCTTAAGTAAGCATACTCTGAGTTTGAGCTATGCCTAAATAAGAGTGGCCCTTTTATAATTAGAGCGCCTTCTACTTTCTTTATCCCTTGACTACGAATGCCTGCGCCTAAATTTGCAGCATCGGCTAGAGTAAAACTAGGATTTCCTTCTGTCTCTACAATTATATCTCCATAAAGAATTTGTTTGGACTCGTCAATCACTCCATTTGTATAAGCAATAGTCTTAAACTTATGATCAGGCTCAAAACGCTTTAAAGCCAAATAAGATACAGCTAATTTCATTACAGAAGCAGGATTAAGCGAAATATCTGCATTACGATCAGCTAAGATTTTTCCATCTAGAGTTTCTATAAGTATCCCTTGAAAATCTAGAGGAGCACCGCTATCACTAAGACGTGTAAAATAATTATCTAAGGAATTTAATTTTTTAGGGGAAACAAGCTCTGGTCTAACAACAGCAGCATTAGCAACAGATAGCTTCTCCTCTTTTTTTGAAACAAAAAATGACCCTATTTTTTCACGAAAAGGTAAAATTATTAGAACAATAAGAACTGTTAAAATAACAAGTGTCTTTTTCACGTAATAGTACTCCTACACTTAACTTTGAAGATTTGATGGCTTTTTTAAGTTCACTGGAGGTTACTAAAAAATTTACAACAACTTATTTGACCCTGACAACCCAAATAAGTTTTCTCAGAAGAAAATTCGCTATTAATCTACTAATTTCTTATTAACCTGCAATAGTTTCTATTGCAGCTAAAACATCTTGTGGGAGCGAGAGTTTAAGGCTATCTAGATCTTCTTTCATATGCTCTCTATCAGACGTTCCTGTCATAGGCAACATTCCTATCAAACGCGCAAAACAAAAAATTACTTGTGCTGGTGTGGCTTGAAGTTTTGTAGCAACACTAAAGATTAAAGGATGACGTAATACTTCTATATTAGCTGTTAAAAGAGAAAATCCTTGATAAATAATTCCTTTTTCTCTACAAAATGCACGAACTCCACGATCCCAGCCAAAACGAGCATAACAACGATTTTGAACAAAAGCAGGAATCTCTTTATGAATACTAACCATTTCTTCTAAATGCTCTAAAGAAACATTACTTACACCAAGTAGCTTAATATGTCCTTTGTCGCGTTCTTTTCTCATAGTCTCCCAAACTTCCGCATCTGAGTCACTCCAGCCATAGCCAGATGAAGGGCCATGGAGTACAAAACTATCAATATAATTTGTGCCTAAATGCTCAAAAGAGCTATTTAATGACTGAGCAACTTGAGTAGAGAGGCTAGCTTTTGGGTCATATGGCAAGCGATGATCTTGGCCTCGTTGATAGGTAAATTTTGTCTGTAAAAATAGGTCTTCGCGTTTTAGTGTCCCATTGCGATAAGCTAAAGCTAATGCCTCGCCTACTCCTGCTTCAAAATAATGGCGGCGTTGATTTGCTGTATCAATTGCTCTAAAGCCCATTTCAAGTGCAAGTTTGGTTAAAGTTGTAGTGCGATCTTCTTTCCAAGCTGTTCCATAAAGAAAATCTGGAACTTGAAAAACTTTTTTATCTGACATATTTTTTTCCTTATTGCTTTTGATTTTAATGGGGAAGAGACATAACTCTAGTCTTACACAATAGTTTTAATCCAATCAATAATATCTTGAAAAACTTCACTCTTGTTAATTTCATTAATCATTTCATGCCTGCCTTCAGAGTAGAGTTTTAGTTTTAGATTAGTAATACCACAGGTACTAAGCTCAGTAGCTAACTGTTTAACACCTTTACCAAATCCACCAACAGGATCGTGTTCGCCTGCAAATAAATAGACTGGGAGATTTGAAGGAATACGCGCTAAATTTTCTTGTTTTGAAATTTCAATTAGCCCTCCTAGCAAATCTTTCCAAGACTTATTGCTTAGCTTAAAACCACAATGTGGGTCATTAATATAGAGATCTACTTGATTAGGATCACGGCTAAGCCAGTCAAATTCTGTACGTGCTGGTTCAAATTTCTTATTAAATGAGCCAAAGGAAAGAAATGATATTAAGTCGCTTTTGCCTTCAATTCCTTGTCTTAGGCTTTCAAGAGCTGCAATAATGCGAGCAGATTGATAAAAAAAGGCTGGAGAGAAATTGCTACCAGAAAGAATTAGCCCATTAAGTGAACTGCCATAACGTATTGCATAGCCAAGACTAATAAAAGACCCCATAGAATGTCCTAATAAAAATATTGGGGTATTTTGATAAAGTGTTTTAAGGTATTTTACAGTTTTTTCTAAATCTCCAATAACTTTTTCCCAGCTATCATCTAAAGGGTTACGTGTAAAATGTCCTATTTCATCCTCACTTTTTACAGACTTACCATGACCTCTATGATCAATAGCATAAACAGATATTCCATAGTTATTAAGAAATGTTGCTAGAGTTTGATACCTTGCGCCATGTTCAGCCATACCATGAGCAATTAATAAAACTTTACTAGGTGAATCAATAGGCCAAGAATGTATAAAGATTTCATGGTGGTCATCTACAGTGAGCTTAAGCACTCTAAATCTATCTCCTACTCTCTAAGTATAAGCGTTTTACATATTTACTCGTAAGGCAATTGGATTATTAGGATCTAATTCTAGAGCACGCTTAAACATAGTTCTAGCTTGGGCAGTTTGTGAGAAACGTTGATAGAAAAGTCCTAGTTCTGCACAATATTCAGAATTTCTTGGAGCAAGTTCTATAGCTTTTAAGTAGGCAGTTTCAGCCTGTCGAATATGCTCAGGTAATTTTAGTGAGCTGCGAGCTAAAGCCACTTGGTATTCAGCATTAGAAGGAGCTTCTGCTACAGCTTCTAGAAGCATTTTTCTAGCCATATCAAAATCACGTTTACGATAAAAATCTTGTGCTACTTCATACTCATCGCTTCCAGGCATCCCAGGAATGAAAGGAGGCAAAGGTTTAGTACCATGATGAGATTGACCAAGTTCAGCGCTTGCCTTCCCATCAACAAAATGTCCTGTACCTTTTGCAATTGTAGAAATGGATTTTAATGTAAGGTCATAAGCAGAACGTCTTTTATCGTCTGTTAAAGTGTAATAGGCTTCTGCAACGCGTTCAAAAATAGTTTTAAGGTCAGTTTTTAAGTTTAAGTGATAGCTAGAGAGTTGAGAGTGTCTATCTGGATGAAATTTTTTTGCTACCTCGCGAAAAGCATTTGTTATTTGCTCTTTACTACTTTTACGCCCAACATCTAGCACTGCGTAATGATCACAAAATCTAAATTTTTGTAGTAATGATTCAACTTCATAACAAAATTCTGCTGCTGAACGTGCATCAAAATCAGATGCTAGTGGTATGTCTTCAAAAAACTCAGCAAACTTTGAAACTTCAACAATTAAGCGTTCTGCTTTAGCCTCAAAAGGAACTAACATTCCTGTTTCTATTAGCCCACAAATTGTTCTTAATGCTGTTTCTGGATCTAAGTCTATTAGTGTTAGTAATTGGTTTATTGACATAGGTTTATCAATTTTTTCAATTACGCTTATTTCATTTGGCTGTAAGGTTAAAGCTTGAAAAAGTGATAGTAAATCTGAGGTAGGAATTAGTACTCTTTCGCAATCACCTAACCATTTTTCTAATAAACTACGACTTTTTAAGCGGCGAATACTAGCAAAAATAACATCTGCTGTTGAAAGCGATAAGAGTATTTCATTCTCAAGCTTAACTCCTAGCTCAAAAATAAAATCTCCTTCTGTCCATTCAAAAGCTGAGTAGACTAATTTTAAGACTTGATTAACAAGTAAAGGTTTTAACTCTTCTAGTGACATTAAACCTAGTTTAGTAATAGCTCTAGTAAAGTTATAACCTGAATCGCTCATTAATTTACAAATTGCGTCAAGGTCTACTTGAGAAATTTTTCTTTGATTTACTAATTTTTCTCCTAGTAGAGTTTCAGACTCAGGACTACGAGCAAAAGCAATTGCTCCATCAACAAAATAAAAGCTTGTAATCTGTCCGTCTTTAGAGACTCGTAATGCTCCTGTTAATTGTTGCTGATAGAATGCCCTCATTAATCGGGGCATAGTAGTATTGCTAAGTTGCCCTTTGTACTCAATAAAGGCTGAAAGGCTTGTTTGGGAAGAGAATTTTTTTGTTGTAGATTGGCTAGCAAGACTAACAGCACTCTCAGCTGCCTTAAAAGCAAGCTGTTGTTCAAGACTAAGTTTAATTAAGTAAGGAAGTTGTTCTCTATAACCTGAGACTTTAGGAATACAATAACTTGCTCCTGCATTCATTGCTTTTAATAATAAAAGCTCCCCTGTTTCATCAGTAATAACTATTACAATTGTATCTTTAGATTTTTCTTTAACAGTGTCTAGGACAGCCAAAGCATCAGCATCAGGAAGGATAAAGTCTGTTATAACTGCTTGATAAATAGTACCATTAACTTCTTCTAAAGCATCTCTTAGATTATTTTTATACTTTACATAAAAATGCTCTTGCTCAAGGCGTTCTTGGCAAGCGATTGCACTAGTTTCATCAGCGCTTAAAATCAATACTTTGCCAGGTAAAGACTCTTTTCCATCTACTTCGTTAAATGGCTTAGACATTTTTATTGATCCTTGGAAAAGGAATTTTGTCAAAAGTAATAAACCTAGGAAAAAATATTATATCACCAACTTAATTAAGCGCAATTAAAGAGAGGGAAAAGATTTTTAGAAGTGTTTTTATTAAGTCTACTCTACCTAAAAGTGGATTTAACAAGAGGTTAATAAAATTAATAGGTAGCAAAATTGCTACCTATTAATTCAGGGTGTTTCTATTTTTTGGAAAAAGCCTTCTTTAACCCATGATTGAAACCAGTTAAAGACTTGCCCTTGTAAAACTTCTTGAGATTCACTAGATTTTTCAATTGCATTAACAATTGCATCACCTAAGGTTTTGCCTGCTACAATATCACTAAGCATATTATAAGCATCATAACTTAATGGAAGTCTCCAAAGCTTATAATTACGGCGATAAACGGCTAGCCAAGTATCTTGTTTTTTAACTTTAGGAGGTTTTACCTCATTTTGAACTGCTTCTAAATAAGCATTAGTATTATGCTTAAAAGCAAACAAATGGAATGCCTTTATAGGGATAATTTTAGCTGTTTCCCAAACTTCAGCAGTAATAGCAGCAACATCTTCTTTAGTTAAAAGGGGTGTTTCCTCAACATTAAAAATATGACTAAGCATTAATTCTAGCGAAGCTAGTTCATAAAGAAATGCTCTATTTTTAATTTTTGGAGCAGTTTTAATAAAATCTGGGACATCGTAACTTAAATTATTTAAGTTATAGCTGCGTGAAGGATAAACCTGTAAATAACGCTCAACAAAATCATAATAATCATCATCGCCTAAGTAGGCTGCAATAGAAGGGAAATCTATTTTTAATACATCTACTAGCCTAAGTATATACATTGAGCGATAAAGCCCTATGCGTTCTATTTGAGTTAGGGTTTTAGATGGTTTAATAAATTTTAAGGCTTCAGCCCAGGGGAGTTCTTTTTCAACCTCGGTAGATTTAAGAGCTTGGTTATCTGTTCCTTTATACATTATTGCCGCAGACATCCAGCGTTGAAAGCGTTCAAGTCCTACTTGTAAATTTTCTTTGTCCATTAAACCCCCACCATTGCTACTTCTGGCTGCTTACGATAGGCTTTTGCTTTTAAGACTTCTGCATGAACTACTTCAAAAGCTGGAATCTCATCATCCCATTCTACAAGCGTTGCTCTACCTCCAGTATGCTGACATGATCTTTCATAAAGCTGCCAAACTTGGTCTATTACATAATCGCTATGTGTATCAATAATATGAGTGCCCTTATTAGTATGGCCTGCTAGGTGATATTGCACTACTCTATCACTAGGAATAGCATCTATATATTCATTAGGATCAAAACCATGATTAAAAGAGCTTACATATACATTATTTACATCTAGTAAAAGCCCACAGTCAGATTCTTTAGTTAAAGCGACTAGAAAATCCCATTCAGTAATATCAGAACTGGTAAATTCAATATAAGCAGAGGGGTTTTCTAAAATTAATGGTCGTTCTAGAATTTCAGAAACTTGTTTTACACGAGAAATAGTATATTTTAATGATTCTTCATTATAAGGCATTGGAAGCAAATCATGAATATTTGTTCCTGCAACGCCTGACCAACAAAGATGATCTGAAACCCAAAGAGCTTTAACTCGATTTGCTAACTCTTTTAATTTCTTTAAGTAAGGTATATCAAGAGGATCAGTGCTTCCTATAGACATAGAAACACCATGCATAACTATAGGATATTTTTCAGCAATTTTATCTAAGATATATATTGGTCTACCTTTTGTATCCATATAATTTTCTGAGATAATCTCAAACCAATCTATTGCAGGGCTTTCTTCTAAAATAGTTGGATAATGTACTGTACGAAGGCCAATACCATAGCCTAAGTCTGGGAAATTCCATCGATTTTTTGACATAAGGTTAATTCCATTGGAAAGAAAGATTATTAATTTAATTTAAGTTTAAGTTCCCTAGGATTCTATCCGGGGTTTAAGAATTTATTGTTTAGGGTTTTTACAGCTACTTTTTCCTTTGCAACTACCAGATCCCTTACAACTACTTTTTCCAGCTTCTTTTCCTTTACAACTATTTGTTCCTTTACAGCTACTTGTCCCTTTACAACTGCTCTTTTCAGAATTATCAGAATTATTAGTGTTGTGAGTATTAGAGTTTGGGTTGTTATGAGTACTAGCAGACTTCTTTTTACGGCGGCGACGACGACTAGCAGCTTCTACTTCTGTTCCAGAAACCATACCAGCAATAGCAGCACTTAACATAAGTTTAGCAAAATCTCTACGATTCATTATTTTTGCATCCTTTAAACTTTTTGTTTGGAATAAAATTTTGATAATCTAACTGCAATCTAATCACAATCTAATCACAATCTAATTGCGATAAATTTATACCTGATAAACTCTAGCCTGTCAATTAGATAGAAGCTATTTGAACTAGCTAAAAACTACTTAAGGGTTTTAATATCAGCTAATCCATCTCAAGACATTATCTTATCTAAACCTCTAATTAACCCAACATAATTTTTAACTTTACGAACGGCTAAAAGAGTACCTTCTATATAAGGCTCTGCTCCTGTTCCAGCATCATGGCGGATTGTTAAACGCTCATCTTTTGCACCAAATATTGCTTCAACACTGATAACGTAACTAGGAAGGCGCAAAGAATGAATCTGAATTCCATTTAATGTTGTTCCTCGACTATCTCTTTCTCCAATTGTTTGAGAAATTGGGTGAGTAAGCTCAGGTTTTCTAATTTCTGAAAGTCGATAAGCTAATTCGCGTGTTGTACCGCTTGGGGCATCCTTTTTATTATCTGACGCATAGTCAATTATTTCCCAATGAGATAAGTATTTTGCTGCCTCACAAGCAAAACGTTGTAATAAAACAGCAGTAATGGCAAAATTACCAGCAGCTATTACGCCTACATTATGCTCAATAGCTAACTTATTAATCTCAACAAAATCTTCATCCGTTAACCCAGAAGAGCCTATAACAACAGAAACTCCTTTGCAAATAGCTGTGATTACATTGGCTTTAACTACATCTGCCTTTGTGTAATCGATTAAAACATCCGTAGGAACTTTAAGAGCTTCTTCTACTGATTCACTAAAATTTAGCTCAAAACTTTCTTTATTAAAAAAATCTTTTAGGCTAGTGCCTTTATTTGTCCTAGAAACAGCACCAACAAGATTTAAATCATTTGTTGAGGATAAAGCTAAGCAAAGAGGTTTTCCAACCCACCCACTAGCCCCTGCAATACATACATTTATTTTCATGACAATAATCAGATCACAATATATTTATTTTCTACCAAAAAACTTTTTAAATAACTTTTCTCCACGTATTTTAGCTAAGTAGATTGAGGACAAGAAATTTTGTATACTCAAAGCCTTATTCTATTAATAAAAACCAAAGAAAAGAGGACATTATGCCCCGTATTATAGCAAGCATTTTGTTTAAAATAATAGTCCTACTAGTTTCTACTCTACCTCTACTAGTAATGGCTCAATCTGTAGGCTCAACTTCTTCAGCCTTAACAGGTCGTATTACTGATGAAGGAGGTGCAGCACTACCAGGTGCAACAATTTCAGTTAAACAAAAAGACACTAATCTTTCTCGTGAAGTAATTTCTGCCGATGATGGAATTTATTTTATTGGTCAGCTTCCACCAGGAACTTATACAGTTATAGTTTCTTCTGATGGCTTTAAGTCAGTTACAGGAGAAGTTTCTTTACTCTTAGGTGTTGCTAGTAACACAGACTTTATTCTACCTATTGGCGTAACTAGTGATATAGTTGAAATTATAGCTAATGATACTCCTCAAGAAACCACTGAATCTAGTACAAATATTGATAAAGATAAAATAGAAGTACTCCCAATTAACAGACGTGATTTTCTAGACTTTGCTCTTACTGCCGCACGTGTAACTCCTGATAGAGTTCCTGTTCAAGGCGTAACGGCTACGTCAGGACTCTCTTTTAATGGTCAGTCTGCTAGATTTAACAATATTACTATTGATGGATTAAGTAATAATGATATAGGGTCTGGCTCAGTACGTGCAACATTTAGTCAAGAAGCTGTTCAGGAATTTCAAATCATTAGCGATAACTTTTCAGCAGAATTTGGTCGTTCATTAGGAGGAATCGTTAATATTGTTACTAAAGGCGGTTCTAATCAATATCACGGCTCACTTTTTTTCCTTAACCGTAATGATGAACTTAGCGCTAGAGATGCTTTTGCTACTTTTAAGCCTGATTTTAAGCAATATCAATTTGGTGCCACTTTTTCTGGCCCACTTAAAAAAGATAAAATATTTTTCTTTACATCTTTTGAGCGCCTAACAGTAAAACAAAATGCAGTAGTAACAATTAGTAATGATTCTGTTAGAGCAGCTAGACAGCAAGGTTTTCTAATTCGTAATGGCTCAGTTCCTTTTTCTGTTGCTAATACAACTCTTTTAGGCCGTATAGATGCACGTATTAATCCTAATGATACTCTTTATGTCCGTTATAATTTTGGTAGCAGCTATAATGGCTCATTTAAACCTTTTGGGGGTTTAACAAGCGAAGAAAATGGTTCAATCCAAGACCTAACAGATAATACCGTTGTTTTTAATAATGTCTATGTAAAACCAAGTCTTGGGCTAATTAATGAAACTCGTTTTTTATATGGACATCGTGATCAAGATGTAGTGCAATTTGATAGAGGGCCAGGTGTTAGTGTTACTGCCCCAGAGGGTACAATATTTTTTGGTAGCTTTGCTACTAACCAGCCTCGTTTAGAAGAAATTTACCAAATAGTTAATAATGTATCTTTAACTAAAGGCCGTAATGCTCTAAAGTTTGGTATTGATTTTAGTTATACTGGGCTACCAGATAAAAAATCTCGTGTACCATTTTTAGATCAAGGAAATGGGACTTTTTCTGCAATAGATTTTACTGCATTAACAGGTATTCCTAATCTTCCTACTTTAAGCGGAATACAAGCCTTTGATCCTGCGGCTCGTACCCCTGCACAACTTGCTTTTCTTAAAGCTGCTTCTGCTCTTTTACCCACTCTTGTTCCAGGCTTTCCTGCTAATGTTGCTTTAGCTGATATACCTCTACCTTTAATTTATGCTCAAGGTTTTGGTGATACTTCACTAGAAGTTCCTAGTAAGTTTTTCTCTGCTTTTGTGCAAGATGATTTTAGACTAAAACCAAACCTTTTACTTAAAGCAGGTCTTCGTTATGATATAAACCGAGTTCGTTTTATGCCAGATAATAGTGGTAATTTTAGCCCAAGGCTTGCTTTTGCTTATAGACCTCTTAAATTGCCTAAGCTCACTGTTCGCGGTTCTTATGGTTTATTCTTTTCTACACCTTTAGTTGGAGTCTCTTTCCTCTCTGAACCTAGTAGATCAGGGGTCTTAAAAATCTTAGTAATTCCTTTCCCCTTCTCTATCTTGCCTTTTAATCTACCTAATCGTCAGTTTACACCAAGTAATAACTTACCCTCTGGATTTCAGTTTGAGCCACAACTTAGCCAATTTTTCCAATTTGACCCAAATATTCGTAATACTTATGCTCAACAAGGTAATTTTGGATTAGATTACTTAATCTCTAATAGAACTGTAGCCTCAATAAGCTATACTTATGTTCGTGGACTTAAGCTATTTACTACCAGACAAATAAATCCTGTAGTCCGCCCTCAAGCAGACTTACTAACTAGTTTGAGAATAGGTCGCTCTGATCCAACAACAGGACAAATTAGCCAATTTGAAAACGCCTATGATAGTTACTATAATGCTTTAACCCTAGCAATTAATCGTAGGTTTACTAGAGGTTTTGGAGTTCTTGTAAGTTACACTTTTTCAAAGGCAATTGATAATGTTTTTGACTTGCGTACAGATGTAGTTGATAAAGCTCTAGACCCACTTAAACCGGGGGATGAGCGCAGTTTATCAGTCCAAGATGTACGTAGTCGTTTTGTATTATCAGGAATTTGGGATTTAAATTTTACAAGAAATCCTTTCCTAAGAGATTTTCAGATTTCTTCTATAATTAGCTTAAACTCTGGAAGACCCTATAACTTACTTGCAGGAACGGACTTAAACCAAAATGGTGATGCTGGTGATGGCGATAGACCTCTATTTCAAGGTGTAAGTCTACCTCGTAATGCTGGTATTACAACAGGATTTGCTAATGTTGATGTAAGATTATCTAGAATAGTTGCGCTAAAAGAAAACTTTAAGATTTTAGGTTTCTTTGAAGCCTTTAATCTTTTTAACCGTGTTAATTTTAGTGAAATTGACCGGACTTTTTCACCTGATTTGCAAGGTAATTTCCAACTTCCTAATAGAGATGGTAGCCGTTTTACGGCTCCTGCTAGTCGTGCTCGTAATGCCTTTGCACCTCGTCAATTTCAATTTGGATTTAGGCTATTCTTTTAGTTTTTATATGTTAAAAGTAAAAAAAAAGAAAGGTTATTAGTTAAACTAACAACCTTTCTTATTTTAGCGAATTCACAATCTTATGGGTTACTCATCTTTAACGAAGAGCAGGATCTGTTTGCATTGGAATAGTTTGTTCTTGGTCTTCTAGGTAGTTAAGTAGTTCTTTTCCATTTACTTGACCACTTAGACCTGTTAAAAGCCTTGTCCGAATAATATCTAATTGTATATTACCAGCATTAATATCTTCTCTTAGTCTTTGTTTATCTACTTCTAATCTATTTCTTTCTATCTTAATTTGTTCTCGTTCGTTTTCTATTTCATCCTTAATGGCTTTTTCTGCATCACTACGATTAAGAAAATTCCTAAATAGCAATTCCTTATCAATATTTTTTAATCTAAAATCTAATTGTCTTTCTTTAGCGTCTAATAAACGGAGTTGAGCATCTATTGAAGCAAATTTATCAGAGAGTTTATCAATACGTTCTTGTTCTATTTTTAAGAATATTAAATCTAGTATTTGGCGTTGTTGAGCGTTTAATTGGCGAATTTCTTTAGCTAAAGTGCGAATTTCTTTTGATAAATTAGCGTTTAAATTTTTTTGAGATTGTGAATCAGTTTTTTGAGTCTCTACAAGAGTAGGTTGGGTTTGTGGTTGTACTTGTGGTTGTGTTTGGCGAGGTTGTTGCAATGCAAATAGCCATACATTCCCATCAATAAGAGGGCTACTTAAAATTAATGCTGTTGCTGTAACTAGTAATTTGTACTTAAAGCTCATGATTTCTCCAAAATGTTGGCTTTAATGAAAGCTCAGCTAAAAATTATTATTATTATTTTCTTGCTCAAAGGGTTGAACCTCAAAAGTGGAAAAAAGTTCCCAAAAAATTTTGAAGTTAGAAGAAATTTTTCTAAATCTAGCAAGCTCTAAGCCTCTAAGCCTTGCCATTATTAGGCAAATGAACTATCTTAAAGGTTTACCGCTTTTCGCTAATTTAATATAAAGACTGGAACTTAAATAAAATGACTGGACATGAAATTAGACAAAAATTTCTAGAGTTTTTTGCTACTAATCAACATCGTATTGTTAAAAGCTCCCCCCTACTACCTACTAATGATCCTACACTGCTTTTTGCTAATGCAGGTATGAATCAATTTAAGGATACATTTCTAGGACTAGAAAAACGTGATTATTCTCGTGCTGTAACTTCTCAAAAATGTATCCGTGCTGGTGGTAAACATAATGATTTAGAAGAAGTAGGAAAGACTGCTCGCCATCATACCTTTTTTGAAATGTTAGGAAATTTTTCTTTTGGCGACTATTTCAAAGAAGAAGCCATTGTTTTTGCCTGGGATTTATTACTAAAAGAGTTTCAATTACCCTTAAATAGACTTTGGTTTTCAGTTTATAAAGATGATGATGAAGCTTTAGAACTTTGGAAAAAAGTAGGTGCTCCAGCCGATAGAATCTTAAAATTTGGTGAAAAAGATAATTTCTGGCAAATGGGCAATACTGGCCCTTGCGGCCCTTGTTCTGAAATCCATTACTATATGGGTGAAGACCTATCAAAGCAACGCGCTGAAATGGTTAATGGGGCTGGTGATACAGTAATGGAGATTTGGAATCTAGTTTTTATGCAATTTAACCGCGATGAACACGGCACATTAACCCCTCTTCCTAAACCCTCTGTTGATACAGGAATGGGGCTAGAGCGCATTAGTGCGGTACTTCAGGGTGTTAAAAGCAATTATGATACAGACCTAATTCGCCCTATCTTACAATTTATTAGTGAATTATGCAGTAGAGAATATGACCCAGATACTCAAGAAGGAATGTCTATGAGGGTTTTAGCCGACCATGCTCGTGCTACTGCTTTTGCAATTGCCGATGGAATTTTACCTGGAACTAATGAACGGAATTATGTACTACGTAAAATTATGCGTAGAGCTATTTATCATGGTAGTCATAAACTAGGAATATCAGAGCTTTTCTTTCATAAAATCACTGACTTTGTAACTCATATGATGGGCGGAGCTTATCCAGAGCTTTTAACTGCTCGAAATCTAACTAGCCAAGTTATTCAGGGTGAAGAAAGACGTTTTCGCAACACTTTAAGAGTATGCCTACCTAAGTTCCATGATTTAGTAGAGCGACACGCAAGCCAAATGCCACCATATAGCGAATTAGTTAGACTCTATGACACATTTGGGATGCCTTCAGACTTAATAAAAGTCATGCTAGAACAACAAGGTCATCAACTTGATCCAGTAAGTTTTGATCAATCTTTTAGTGCTGCTTTAGAAGAACTACAAAAAACTACTCAGCCTGTTTGTGCTGCTCCAACCCAAGCTAAAGTTAAACCTATTTATCAAGAACTAGCAGAACAAACTAAAACTAATTTTACTGGCTATCAAGGAACGGAATTACTAGAAACTAAAATAGTTGCTCTAATTTCTAAAGATGAAAAAGTCTCTGAACTAAATGCTAGTGAAAATGAGTTTGATGGTGAGGTAATTTTAGAAAGTACTCCTTTTTATGCTGAGTCTGGCGGTCAAATCGGTGATACAGGAATTTTAGAAAGCCAATCAGCTTTAGCAAAAGTCTTAGACACTTATTCTCCTGTCTCAGGGCTTTCTGTTCATAAAGTAAAAGTTGAAAAAGGCAGCTTAAAAGTAGGCGACAAACTAGCTGCTTTAGTTGACACTGAGCGCCGTCGCCGAATTATGCTTAACCACACGGCTACACACCTTTTACACGCGGCACTTCGTGAGGTTTTAGGGCTACACGTTAAACAAGCAGGTAGTCTTGTTGCTCCAGATCGCTTACGTTTTGATTTTACTCATTATGCAGCTTTAACCGATACAGAAATCAACGAACTAGAGCGTTTAGTTAATGAGCAAATCCAACGTAATAGTGATGTTTCAAAACAAGAAATGGGGCTAGAAAAAGCTCTTTCATCAGGGGCAATGGCACTATTTGGTGAAAAGTATTCTAGCCAAGTTAGAGTTGTTAGCGTTCCTGGTTTTAGTACAGAGCTTTGTGGAGGTACTCACGTTTCAGCAACAGGCGATATTGGGCTACTTAAAATAATTTCTGATAGTTCTGTTGCCGCAGGAATTCGTCGTATTGAAGCAATAACTGGCCCAGGAGCTATTGAACGCTATCAACAAGCCTATGATATCCTAGATGGCCTAGCAGTAAACTTTAAGTCTGGCTGGCAAGATATTCCTTCTCAAATTGAACGATTGCAAACATCATTAAAACTTGCTCTTTCCCAAGTTGATACACTAAAACTCAAGTTAGCTACCCAATCAGTTACAAATGTTTTAGAACAAGCTAAAACAATTAATAATGTAAAAATCCTAGCTCAAAAAGTTGAAGATTTAGACCGTAGCGGAATGCGCCAACTAGCTGATAACTTAGGTCAAAAACTAGGCTCAAGCGTAGTAGTGTTAGGTATGACTGAAGAAGACAAAGCCGCTCTTTTAGTAAGAGTTTCTAGTGATTTAACTAAAAAACTTAATGCAGGAAAAATCATTAAAGAACTTGCTGAGATAGTTGGAGGCAAAGGAGGCGGAAGACCTGATTTAGCCGAAGCAGGCGGTCGCGATGTTGCAAAACTAGATGATGCTCTAGGCGCAAGCTATCAATCTGTAGAAAAAATGCTTACTAGCTAACTAGAAAATATTTAGTAACTCTCATTGCCATATTAAGAAGACAAAATAAAAGCTCAGTAGATAAGCTACTGGGCTTTTATTATAGAAACAACCTTTTCTTCTTTAGCACTAAGGATATTAAGTTTTTTTCTTGTTACATTGACGTAACCCTATCTAACAATTAAGATTACAAAACTATTCTTATCTTATACTTAAAATCCAGGAGATTTCAGGCGTGAAACCTAGTTTTTATCTTTCTTTTGCATTCCTTTTTCTTAGTGCTGCAACTATGGTAGGTTGTGATAGTCCTAAGACTAATACTAGTAGTCCAACACCCACAGAAACAGCAAAGTCTAGCGATGTTAAACCAATAGAAATTGATTCAGGAGCTAGTAATATTAGCCCTACTGAAATGTTAGAACATGTTAAAAAACTTTCTTCTGATGAATTTGAAGGCCGTAGTCCAAATAGTAAAGGTGAAGAACTTACTATTAAATATTTACAGGAAAATTTTCAAAAACTAGGGCTAAAGCCTGGAAACCCCGATGGAACATTCCTACAAAAAGTCCCTCTAGTTAGCTATAAAATAGATGACAAAGTAGAGATGAAACTCTCGGCTGGGGATAAAAACCTAAGCCTAAAATTTCGTGATGATTTTGTTGCTTGGACTCGTCAACTAACTAATACAGTTAAAATGGATGCAGAGTTAGTCTTTGTTGGCTATGGTGCTCAAGCTCCTGAATTTGGTTGGGATGATTTTAAAGGAGAAGACCTTAAGGGTAAGGTGGTAGTTATGTTAATTAATGATCCTCCTTTACCTGATGATAAAATGTTTGGTGGTAAGGCGATGACTTACTATGGTCGTTGGACTTATAAATTTGAAATGGCAATGCAAAAAGGCGCAGCAGGTTGCATTATTGTCCATGAAGACGGGCCAGCAGGCTATCCTTGGGAAGTAGTAAGAAATAGTTGGGGAAGCGGTGGTTTTACTATAAGCGATAATAATAACAATATGTCACTTTGCCCTGTAGAGTCTTGGGTGACTTTCTCAAAGGCTAAAGAAATTTTCCAAATGGGAGGAAAAGACTTAGATGCTCTAAAGAAAGAAGCTCTTAAAAAAGACTTTAAGCCTGTTGCTTTAGGTGTAAAAGCTTCTTTAAGCGCAAAAAACGAGTTTAAGAAAGTAGAATCTAATAATGTCATTGCTAAATTAGAAGGTAGCGATCCACAGCTTAAGAATGAATATGTAATCTTTACTGCACATTGGGATCATTTTGGAGTAGGCCAACCGGCTACAGATAAAGATGGTAAGCCAATTAATGACGACAAAATCTATAATGGTGCAAAAGATAATGCTACAGGCACAGCAGGACTTTTAGAACTTGCTAAAACCTATTCTAAACTCTCTACCCAACCTAAACGCTCTTTACTTTTCCTAGCAGTCACAGCAGAAGAGCGAGGACTATTAGGTTCAGCCTACTATGGTCAAAACCCTCTTTATTCACATAGTAAAACTGCTGCTGTTATTAATATGGATAGTATGAACGTAAAAGGCAAAACTAAAGATATAATTGTAGTTGGTTTAGGCAATTCTACTCTAGATGATTATGTTAAAGGTGTGGCAGCAACACAAAAGCGAGAGGTCAAACCTGATCAAGAGCCTGAAAAAGGTTATTTTTATCGTTCAGATCATTTTAGTTTTGCTAAACAAGGTGTACCTGCTTTAGATGCTGGAGAAGGAAAAGTTTTAGCAGGCAAAACAGAAGAAGAAAGCAAAAAGATTTTTGAAGCCTATACTACAACTGATTACCATAAACCTTCAGATGAAGTTAGGTCTGATTGGGATTTAAGCGGAGCAATTGAAGATTTACAACTACTTTTTCAAGTAGGTCTTGAAGTAGCCAATGCTAAAGAAATGCCCACTTGGCGTGATGGGACAGAGTTTAAGGCTAAACGCGAGCAGTCTCTAAAAAACGGTAAATAATTTAGTAACTATTAGAGTTAAAGGAATTTTTATGGCAAGAAAAATTACAGATCTTTCAAGTCTAATTCAAGCCGCAAGAGGTGATAAACCTCTAGATTTAGTGCTAAGAAATGTCCAATTAATTAATGTTTTTTCTGGAGAAATTTATCAAACCGATGTAGCTATTGATAATGGTGTGGTGGTTGGCATTGGTTCTGATTACAAGGGAAAACAAGAAGAAGACTTAAAAGGTCTGTATCTCTCGCCAGGTTTTATTGATTCTCATGTACATATAGAAAGCTCTATGGTAACAGTCCCACGTTTTGCCCGTGCAGTAGTTGCTAGAGGCACAACATCGGTAATTTGTGATCCTCATGAAATTGCAAATGTCTTAGGCTTAGAAGGCTTAAAATTTATGATTGATTCTAGCCAAGGCGTACCTCTAAATGTATTTTTTATGCTTCCTTCTTGTGTACCTGCTACTAAGCTAGAGACTTCTGGCGCAATGCTTTCAGCAAAAGACTTAGAGCCATTTATTAATCACCCTCAAGTTTTAGGACTAGCTGAAATGATGAATTTTCCAGGTGTAGTTAATACTGACCAAGATGTGATGGAAAAACTAGCTTTGGCAGGAAATAAACGTCTAGACGGTCATGCTCCAGGGCTTTCTGGCCTTGCACTTTGTGCTTATGTTGCTAGCGGAATTGCTTCAGATCATGAATGTACAAGTATTTTAGAAGCAAAAGAAAAAATGCGCCTAGGTATGCATATAATGCTACGAGAAGGCACAGCAGCTAAAAACCTCTCTGATCTTATGCCACTAGTCACACTTGAAAATGAGCGCCGTTGCCTTTTAGTAACCGATGATCGTCATCCTAATGATATTTTAGAAGAAGGTCATATTGATTTTCTTGTCCGTACCGCTGTTAAAAAAGGGATGTCTGCAATTAGTGCTATTCGTATGGCAACGCTTAATGCTGCTGAATATTTTAGAATTGATAGAGTTGGAGCAATTGCCCCAGGCTATTTTGCTGATTTAGTAGCATTTGACTCATTAACAGATATTTATCCTCGCAGAGTTTATAAGGATGGTAAATTAGTTGCGGTAGATGGCAAGTTGTTACTTCCACCTCTAGATAGCCAAAATATTAAAGCTAGAAACTCTGTAAATATTGGAAGCTTGCGCCCAGAAGATTTTCTTATTAAAGCACTTAGCCACCACGCTAGAGTAATAGGGCTTGGAAAACATCAGCTTTATACTGAAGGCTTTGTTACAGAACCTACAATAAAAGACGATAAAGTGATTTCTGATACCAAACAAGACTTACTTAAAATCACCGTAGTAGAGCGTCATAGGGGCAGCGGACAGCGTGGAATTGGCTTAGTACAAGGTTTTGGCCTTCAACAAGGAGCACTTGCCGCTTCTGTAGCGCATGACTCTCATAATATTATTGCAATTGGCGCAGATGATGAAAGTATTTGTAGAGCAGTAAGCAAAGTGGCAGAAATGCAAGGCGGTATTGTTGCAGCAAATGGTGAAAAAATTGAGGCAGCCCTAGAATTATCAATTGCAGGACTAATGTCTAATGAGCCAATTGAAAAAGTAAGCGCTGATATGAATGAGCTTAAACGGGCAAGTAGCCGTTTAGGTTGTAAATTAGAAGACCCATTTATGACAATGTCTTTTCTAGCTCTGCCTGTAATCCCTAAACTTAAAATCACTGATCGCGGCTTAGTTGATGTAACTCAATTTGCTCTAGTAGACCTTTTTGTTAAAGATTAAAAGCTAAGAACTAAGAGTTAAGAACTAAAACCCAAGAATTAAAAGCTAAGAATTAAGAATTAAGAATTAAGAGTTAAGAGTTAATGAAAAAGCCAAACCTTTGTACTAATAAAATAGAACTTGAGTTATCAGACCAAGGAATCAAGTTGATTGCTGGTGTTGATGAAGTTGGAAGAGGAGCATTGGCTGGGCCAGTTTTAGCAGCAGCAGTAATTTTAGACCTAGATAATATACCTAATGGCTTAAACGATTCTAAAAAACTTAGTGTAAAAGTAAGAAATCAATTAGCCAGTGAGATAAAAGACAAAGCGCTTGCCTTTTCTATTGTAGGGATTTCTGCTTTAGAAATAGATCAAACTGACATTCATCAAGCTAGCTTAAAGGCTATGTTTAAGGCAATAGAAGGACTTAAGATTACCCCAGAATATATATTAGTAGATGGGTTTTCTATACCTAAGTTAAAAATAGCTCAAAGGGCTATTATTAAAGGGGATAGTTTATCAGTATCTATTGCAGCTGCATCAATTGTGGCAAAGGTAGCAAGAGATGAAATAATGCAGGGGTATGATTTAACTTGGCCTAGCTATGGTTTTGCTAAGAATGTTGGATATGGTACAGCAAAACACCTAGCAAGTTTGCGTAAGCATGGAGCAAGTTCTATTCATAGAAAAACTTTCCATGGTGTATTAGAAGACGACTTACAAGAGCTATTACCTTTAGAAATTGATTAAAATATTAACTCTAAAGATGACTAAACAAGGCACTTTTAGCCATAGCCTCTATAAGATAAAGCGGTTGACAATAGCAGTTGTGTATGTTAGTTTTTAGCCTTAAACCCATTTCAAATTAAACCCAAAACAAGTCTTCAACTGCGGAGCGGCCGGACTATGTCATTCAATAAAGCAAAGGTATTAAAATCGGCTGAGAAATATGTTCAACAAGGGAAAATCCCTGCTGCAATAGATGAGTACAGAAAAATTGTTGAGGCCGATCCTAATGATTTAACTATGATTAATACATTAGGGGATTTGTGCGTCCGTGCTGGTCGAACAGAAGAAGCTATTCAAAATTTCTCACGTATTGCAGAAAATTATCGTGAAAATGGTTTTACCCTAAAAGCCATTGCTATGTATAAAAAGATCTCAAAACTAGAGCCTTCTAATTTTGATACATCATTAAAACTAGCCGATCTTTACTCAAAACAAGGTTTAATTGTTGATGCCCGTCAGCAATATTTGATTGTAGCTGATGCTTATAAAAGAAATGGACAGACAAAAAGAGCTTTAGAAGTTTTACAAAAAATAGCTGACCTAGACCCAGAAAATACTGCTGTAAGATTAAAATTAGCTGAAAGCTATCAAGTTGAAGGTCTTGATGAACAAGCACATGATGCTTATGTTTATGCAGGCCAAGAATTTGCTAAAAAAGGGCGTATCCCCGATGCAATTTCTGCTTTTACTAAGGCTGCTTCAATAAATTCCTCCTCTAAAATAGCTCTTAAATCTTTAGCCGATGCTTATATACAACAAAATGACCCATATAGAGCAATAGAATTACTTACACAAGCATCTGAAAATAACCCAAATGACGTTGATATAATGGTTATTCTTGGTCGTACTTATATAAGCGCTAAAATGTTAGAGCAAGCAGAACAAACTTTTATTCGTTTATTGGATATTGATAAATCTAGGTATGATTACCTTATCCAAGTAGGAAGAGCTTATTTAGAAGTAGGGAAATTTGATCGCACTATAGGGGCGATAGATTGTTGTATAGACTTACTATTTGCTCGTCGCCAAGAGGAAAAAGCAGTTAATTTACTAAGAGGTATATTGGAGTATGATGCTAACCATATGCAAGCACTTAAGCGTATGGCTGATATTTATACACGTACTCGTGAAGATCACAATTTAGCTTCAACATTAAATACTATTGTTGAAGTATCACTTCGTCAGCAACGAAAAGACGATGCAATTGAAGCATTAAAGAAATTAGTTGAAATTGAGCCTGATGAACAATCTCATAAACAACGTTTAATTAGTTTAGGTGGAACTATAGAAACTGTTAAAACAACACCACCTAAAGTTCAGCAACCAACTTACTCAATTCCAAATGTATTTGAGCCTGTAGCGGCGGCAAATACACCACTTTCAACAAGTCAAGTATCAGCAGATAATCAAGTAATTGATAGTCAGATACTCCAGGCAGAACTATTTCTTAATAGAGGTTATGCAGATAGCGCAGCACAAATATTAGAAAGGCTGATTTCTCAATATCCAAGCAATATTGAAGTCCGTCTAAAAATTAAACAAGTTTATATTGATGGAGGCCAAGAAGAAAAAGCAGCAAGTCAATGTATGACACTTGCTAAACTTTATGAGTCTCAAGGAGATAAAGCTTTAGCTTCAGATCTATTATCTGAAGCCTATGAACTTAATCCTAAGTTAAAACCCGCTAATGCAGCTAAAGCCCCTGCTCGCAATGGGCAGCCTGTATCTAAGCTTGCAGACTCAATAGAAATAAATTTAGATGATGCTTTAAGCTCAGATTTTAGTTTTGAGCCTTCTTCTTTTTCTCAGCCAAAAGCAGATGTTGTAAAACCCCAAAGCACCACTTATCAACCTCAAGCTTCAACCCTTAGCGCGTTTGACCTATCAAGTAAATTAAGCAGTTCTCCTAGTCCAACAGCACCTCCACCAACTTCATCGCTACCTTATGGGCTACCAGAACTATTTAATCAACAAGCAGGGCCAGCAACTACACCTCCTCCTGCTATGTCTAGCCCATCAAGTAACTTTAATCCTTTTAGCCAACAAGTTGCACCACCTTCTTCTTTTGATATGCCAAACCTTTTTGGGCAATCCTCTTCGCCAGCAATGCCACAAGCTAACCAACCTACATCTTTTGCTAATATTTTCCCCCCTACACCTCAAACACCTTCAAGGACTGCTCCTGCTACACCTTTAGGAGCTAAGGGGGAGGTTCCTGACTTACAAAGCGCTAAATTTGAAATAACAATCGATGATGGTGGGACAAATCAGCTAGCAAAAGATAAAATTCTTAAAGATGAGCTAGATGGAGTAGATTTTTATATTCAACAAGGCTATATGGAAATAGCCCGAAGCACTTTAGAAGACCTAGAAAAACAACACCCTAATCACCCTGCTATTTTAGAGCGTTTTGCTAAAATAGGCATTAGTAAACCTGCGCCTAGTGCTGCGTCTAAATTCTTACAAACTGCTTCAGACTTAGAACCTATTGAAGAACTCCCTGAAGGAGCATTCTTAGATGCTTCTACTCCTGGTACATTTAACCCATTTGCATCACCAAGTACTAGTGCACCTTCATCACAACGACCTTTACCACCTCCACCTCAAGCACCTGCTCCAATACCAGAGATTTTAAGTTCAAAAGCACAAAATATAGCTCTACAGCAAAATCAAGCAGTCTCAATGTTTGATTCTTTAATCTCTGATGTTGAAGCCGAATTAGATGAGATGCCAACTCAAGATGTCTTGCCAATGGCTAAAACAGCAGCATCTAATAGCCAAAGTACGTCTTCTAAAACTTCTAGTTCAAAACCTACAACAGGATCTTTACTTGATGCTGAAAGCTTAACCTCTTTATTTGAAGAAGAGTTTGTAAATGAGTTTGAAACTGCTGATAAACCAGACTTTGAAACCCACTATAATCTTGGACTTGCTTATAAAGATATGGAACTCTTTGATGATGCAATTGAACAGTTCCAATTAGCTTTTAAGGCTAGCTCGCCTGCTAGTGAAGATGGCAATTATTTTAATTGCTGTAATATGCTTGGTTACTGCTTTTTACGTAATAATATGGCAAGACCTTCGGCAGTCTGGTATAAACGTGGACTAGAAGCACCCAACCGATCAGATGAAGAATATCAAGCAATGAGATTTGATCTAGCAGATGCTTATGAAAACCTACACGAATATAAAAAAGCACTAGAATGCTTACAGGAAGTTTACGCATTAGATATTAATTATCGTGATATAGGAAGTAGAATAAGAGAAATACAAGAAAAAATGCGTGAAGAGAATAATTAAACATTTACCCAATTCTTAAAATTTGGGTTTTATTTTAACAACCTATTTTTTAAACTCTATTTAAGTTTTTTAGAATAGGAAGTTAAATGATTGAGGTTTTGTGTCAACCAAGATTACAGTAATTTTTTATATTGCTATATGTTTTGAGGTAGGTATTGTCCTACTAATAGTTCCTTGGTCTGATTTTTGGTTTGATAATTTCTTTTTAGAATATCTTGTTTCTCGTCTACAATGGCAAGCTTTAGTTCCTTTCTTACAGAGTGGTTATGTAAAAGGGGCTGTTTCTGGGCTTGGAGTAGTTAATTTATTAATTTGTCTTTGGGAAATAAAAAATTTTCGCAATCTGGTCGCTACATTATCTGAATCTGAACCAGAAAAAAAAGATGATGAGTCTTATCAAAACTAAACTATATTTGATAACTGACCGTAAAGTTCTATCCCCTCCCCATCTTAAAAACTTAACTTCCGAACAAAACTTAGATGAGCTATTAAGTTTTTGTGTTAAAGCCTCAGAATCGGGTATTGATTTGCTCCAAATCAGAGAAAAAGACCTTTCGGCAAAAGACTTATCTAACTTTGTATCTCAACTAACTAAAGAAGTTAAACATACTTCTATTTTAGTAAATGATAGATTAGATATAGCTTTATCCTGTGGTGCAAATGGAGTGCATTTGCCTAGCAATAGCTTTCCTGTTAAAGATGTAAGAAAATTAGTAGGAAATGATTTTATTATTAGTGTATCTACTCATAACATTGAAGAGGCTAAATTAGCCTCAGACCAAGGCGCAGATTTTATTTTATTTAGCCCAATATTTGATACACCTTCTAAAAGAATTTATGGTAAACCCCTAGGCTTAGAACTACTTAGACAAGCCACTAAAACTATTAGTTGTCCTATAATTGCTCTAGGCGGTATAACTAGGGAAAATGCCTGTTTAGTATTAGAATCTAAAGTAGCAGGATTAGCAGCTATTAGACTTTTTGCAGAAACCCCTAATTTATCGGAACTAGTAAATGAGCTTAAAGAATTGTAAACAGCCTGTTGCCTTAACTATTGCTGGCTTTGATCCTACAAGCGGCGCAGGTATTACATCTGATCTTAAAACTTTTGCTGCTTTTAATTGCTATGGCTTGAGTGTAATAACTAGCATTACAGTACAAGACACTAGTAAAGTTTATTCCAGCAACCCACTTAGTGCAGATTTAGTAAAGCAACAGCTTGAAACCCTAGCTAAAGATACTAATATTGATGCTATAAAAATTGGAATGTTAGATAGTGAGGAAATTGTATTTGTAATAATAGATTTTCTTAAATCTTATAAACCAAGATTTACTGTTCTTGACCCATTACTTTATTCAACTAGCAGTTATCCTCTACTTAATTCTAATGCTATAGAAACAGTAATAAATAAATTATTTCCTCTAGTTACATTACTTACTCCTAATTTAACAGAAGCTTCTATTTTAGTTAAAGAAGAAATTTTAGATCTAGAGCAAATGAAAATAGCAGCAAAAAAGCTTTATAATTTTAGTCATTCTGCCATTTTGATCAAGGGAGGTCATTTAACTCAAGATCCAATTGATTTATTATATGATGGTAGTAGTTATAAAACTTTTTTTGCACCTCGTGAGCCATATTTAGCACATGGAACGGGTTGTGCGCTTTCTTCGGCAATAACAGCAGGTCTTGCCTGTGGAAATGATTTGATTAAATCTGTAGAAAAAGCTAAAAACTTTATTACTGAAGCACTAAAAGCATCTCGAAAAATTGGAAAGGGTAGAAATCTTCTTAATCATTTTTACTTTTTGGAAAATAATTAAATGGATATAGATAAAATTGATCAAACAATAATAAATCAATACCCTATACCATTAGCGTTAAAATACCAACGTGTAATAATGGAGGAAGATTCTTTTGCTAAGACAAAAGCCCTTACAGGAGCACTAGAAGCATTACTTAAATATTGTGTTTTAATTGCAATTCAAGATAGTTATAGAACTAAGCTAAATTCTACTCGCCAATCTCCAACTATAGCAGAACAGTTACTTAATCCAACGGCAAGTACCCTAACAAATTTACTTACAGAAACATTATTTTTATTTCGCCGCAACCAAGAAATAATTTTTGAACCCGAGCTTTACTTACTCATTTATAACAAGTTCTCAGAAACACCTCAACTGAGACAAGAGGTTTCAGGTTTAATACAAGCATTATTAGGTTTTGCTCAACTCTATCCATATAGAGGCGAAATAGATTCTAACGAATTAGAATGTGAAACAGATTTTCAAGCTTATTTTCCTTTACTTAAAGCACTCTATATACATGCAGGCTTTCTTTCTGCTTTGCCACTGGTTTATTTTCACGATCCTATGGATGAGCTAGAAGCTATGGAGCAACCATCGCCCAATAGTTTTTCTTTAGCAGAAGTTTTGATGGGAGCACAGGCAATTAGTCAAATAATAAACGCTCGCCGCTTGCCTGGAGCACCTTTTGGTCGTGTATCGGTTAAATCTCAAAACACTAACACATTACTTAGCTTACATCCATTATTAATGCTTGTGGAAACCATAGAACTACTTTCAGCTAAAGCAGATGAAACCCTTCCTATAGGCCATCATTTAGTTATTTTTTATGATGAAATTCAAGGAGCAGACCAAGAAAAGCTTTTACGCTATTGGCAAGCAGAACTACCTAAGACTTTTCAAAATCTAGAAGGCCCTAAACTTACACTGACTCAAGGAGGACTTTTTAATAGATTTACAGAATGGATAAAAACCGGACGAGCTAAATCTAGAATTCAACTTGCACAACAAGTAGGCAAATACATTGAACAACGTAATTTAGCAGCAGCAATTTTAGAATTTAAGAAAGTCTATGAGCTAGAACCAGATAATTTAGCCATTGCAACTAGACTAGGAGAACTTTATATACCAGCAAACCAGCGTCAAGAAGCAATAGATAGTTTTCGTAAAATTGCTGAAAAATGTATGGCTTCAGGGCTTGTTCCTCAAGCAATGTTAATGTATCAAAGAGTAAATAAACTTAATCCTAAAGATATTATTTCTAGTCTAAAGCTAGCTAATATATGTGCAGAACAGGGTTGTCAAGAAATTGCACTTCAACAATGTGAAAGAATTGTTGAATATTCTAGTCAAACTAATGATAGAGAAGGTGTTTTTAAGGCTCTAGAGTTAGCCGTTAGCCTAGAACCAAAAAACCCAATTAACCAGCGTCGTTTAGCAGAAATCTACTTAGCTAAAAAACAAAAACCCCAAGCACTTAAAGGTTTACTTACAGCAGGAGAAATTCTTTTTTTAGAAAAGCAATACCCACTAGCAGCAGAAGTTTATGAAGAAGTTCTAAAAATTAAACCTCTACATCAATTAGCATTTGAACGTCTTGGTTATATTTACTTAAGTTTAGAAGATTATCATAAAGCAATTGATATGCTTGTTCCCTGCTGTCAAAGTGAGCCTAACAATTTAGATTTCCTTAGAGCTTTGGGTAAAGCCTATCTTAATAACAATGAACTTGATCAGGCCTATAAAACATATCTTAATTTATTCCAATTAGATAGTAATGCTACAGATGAGTTATTAGAGCTTGGACGAAGATTTTTATTTGTTGGTCAACTAGATATGGTAGGAGTAGTTTTAGATTCCTGTATTGATGCTTTAATTTCTCAGCGCAAAGAGCGCCAAACTATAAATTTATTAGAAAGCTCTTTAGCAAATAATCCTCAACATCTTGCTTCATTAAAAATGCTTGTAAAGCTTTATATACTAATGAAGGATGAAGCAAACTTAAAACGTACTCTACAACGTCTAGTAATAGAAGCTCGCTCACAAGGTAATTGGGAAGAAGCCAAAGCAGCACTAAACCAACTACTTAATCTAGAACCTAGAAACTCTAGTTATTTAGTTCAATTAAGAGATCTAGAAAACCTTAGGTAAAATACCATCTAAAATTAACTTTTTTAGGATTTTTTAGACCTTATTAAAAGCTATTAATGTTTTGTAGCTTTTTGATTTTGCTAATTTAATTTATAATTTTTAGAAAACTTACACATTAGGAATTTTTTGTGAATAGAGAAGACAAATCAACAAGAATTAAAGAATTAGAAGAGCTTTTTTGTAGTCATTGTAATTGGTTAGAAAGGCGACAAAGCGGTATATGTCCAGCAGGACAAACCACTTGTGGAGCACAAATAAATCAAGTCTACCAACTACGAAAAGCCTATTCTTCTTTATCTGCGGGAACTTTAGTAAAAATTAAAGATATTTTCTGGGCAGTTGGTCAAGATTATGCAACTATAACAATTGCTACTATGCAAGAAAATAACCGTTTTGGGTTAGCGTGGACACTATTAGAAAAACATTCTTAATATTAAACTTAGACTAAAAAATAGAAATAAATAAATCATTATATTTTAGAGCTTCCAATTAGGGGAATCATCTCTATATGTAAGATCTAAAAGGTGATGTACAATGTTTTTGGTTTATCTCCTCCTGTAGAAATCTCCAAACATAAGCGAGCAACTATGTCTGAAAAACCGTCAAAACGGGAAACTAGTAATGTTACCCCTATTAATAGCCATCGCAAAGGCAAAAAAAATAAACAACATGGTCTGATTTATTTAGCTCTAGCTGGCGGAGGTGTCCCAGCACTTGGTTTTGAAATAGGTGGACTATGTGCATTAGAAAGAATTCTTAACCTTGATGAAAAACATGGAACTAAACTTAATGACTTGCTAACAGGTTATCAAGGTGTATCTGCTGGAGCAATTGTTTCTACTTTAATGGCCTTAGGCTTTTCACCTCACTCAATTCGAGATGTAATGCTAGAACAATCTGCGGCTTTTCCCTCTCTCTCTCGTGGAGCTTTAGGCACACAACCTCTTATGTATTTTACTTTAGTCGAGCAGCTTTCTAGAGGAGTCCTGCGTACTATTGCATCAGTAGTTAATGGACTACTTAGGTTAGATTTACCTATGATATGGCTACCAGGGAAAAATGCTCCTAAATTAAGCTTTTCTGATATGCGTGTTCTAGCTCGTTTAGTTCGTTATGGGGCATTTGAACAAGCAAATGTAAATAATGTTATTCATAATGTTTTAGATACTATTAAAGGTGGCCTTTATAATCCTGAAGGCATTGGTCAATATATTAAAGAAGTTATAGAAGAATTTTCTCCTTACGAAGATAATTTTAAGAGTTTAACAAAAGAACTATATCTTTATGCAGCAGAACTAAATACATCTCAAGTACGTGTTTTTGGCAATCATGGCGAACATCTCCCTTATGAATTAATTGATGTCCCTATTTCAAAATGTGTAGAGATTTCTTGTGCTATCCCAGTGTTTTTTAAACCTGTTCATCTTCAACAAACAGGAAAATACTATACTGATGGAGGAGTCATTAAGAGCTTACACTTACAAAACTTAATTGATCGTATTAATTATGTAAGACCTACACATAAGACTCCTGCTATTATTTTAACTTTCTTTCCTTTTGTACCCCCAGTATTTCCTGCTGGTAGTGATTATACTAATTTAAGTGTTTTAGAAATGCTTTCTTTATCATTAAAAATGACTTATTTAGAAAAATTTAATACAGCCCTTCGTTCCTATCGACATGAAGAAGACAACAATATCTATATTCAAATATTTAAGCCTAGTCGCCATAGTAAAACTGCTAAAACACATCCTTTACAAGATATAACTGTAGAACAAATTGCCCAACTTAATTATGAAGGTGAAGTAGCGGTTTATCGGTCTTTTTTAAACGATTATGACCGGTTAAATAAAATTTTCTCTCAAGCAGGTATTGAAATAGCCCCTCGTGAAGAAATTGCTGTGTTACTAAAAGCTTGTCGTAAGTATTATGGATTAAAAGGCATCTCTTCAGACGACATAAATATGAGTAGTGCTGCACCAGAAACATCTTCTAAACAGTTTCAGAATAGTTAATTAAATGATTTTATTTTAAGAAATTATATCTATAAAGTGTTTTTATTTCTTCCATTAGCAGCATTTGTTAATAGCCCAGTCATTTATGGCTGGGCTATTGGCTTAAAATTAAAGTTTAGTATTTTTTACTTCTTCTGCAACTTCATCCATATAAGTTTGCAGCTTATTAGCAAGCTTAGAATCCTTTATAGAAAGGATTCTAACAGCCATTAGGCCAGCATTTTTACTATTTCCTATTGCCATAGTCGCTACTGGTACACCCGCAGGCATTTGAACAATTGAAAGCAAGGAATCTACACCTTTTAGTACTCGTGATTCTACTGGTACACCAATAACAGGAAGTGTAGTTAATGAGGCAGTCATTCCAGGTAGGTGCGCCGCTCCACCTGCACCAGCTATTATTACCTCAATGCCTCTACCTTTAGCGTTACGGGCATACTCAAACATCAATTCAGGCGTTCGATGAGCAGAAACTATTTTCATTTCAAAGCCAATTTCAAATTGCTCTAAAATCTTAGCGGCTTCTTTCATAGTCTCTAGGTCTGATTTACTTCCCATTATAATTCCAACCACTATTCTTTTTTCTTCCATAATTTTTCCTAAGTATTTTGTATTTCAATGCAGGATCCTAACAAGCTAGGTTTTCTTAATCGCTAAAATCATAGTACTATAAAGATAATTTTTAAAATTACCAACATTAGAAAGATTAAAAAGAATTACTAAGAATTGCTAAGGGAGATGAAAATTTTTATTTATGAATAGTAAAAATAACCCTAAACCCTCTAATAAACCTAATTCTCAAAACCAAAATCAGAAACAAACTAGTTTTGAGTATCGCATAGGAGATGAAATATCTTTTGCTGCTCCTCAAGGTATGTTTTATGGCAAGGTTGTTAAGTTAGTCTCAGATCCAATTTCTCCAGCCGTAGAAATTGAGTTTGAAGATGGCAGAAAAGAAATTAAAAAAGTAAAAGATCGCTCATTACATCTACTACGTCGTGCTAGTGGTAGAAGTGAAGCAGATGAAAAATATGGCACACGTTCCAAAACACGTGACTATGATATAGATGAAGTTCGACGTAGCGAACAAAAACGTGGTAGTAGACATTAATAATATTTCTTAGGGAGTACCTTAAAAATCTATCTATGCTGACTAATAATCCTAATAGTCTGCACACACTAGAGCCTTGTGCAGAAGATATGCAGTTATTAATTCAAAAAACCTCCGATTTACTAGTCAACTATTTTTCTAATATAAGTAATGAACCGGCATCTAATATTACTAACCCTGAGTTTCATTTAGCCGCAATAGGCCAACCCATTTCAGAAAAAGGTATTAAGTTAGAAGAAGCCTTATCCTTAATCGATCAACATATAGTTAGATGTTCAGTAAATACTGCTGGAGGAACTTACCAAGCCTATATTCCTGGAGGAGGTGTTTTTGCCGCAGCAGTTGGAGAATTTATTGCCGCAGCAACTAACCGCTATGTAGGAGTTTGGGGAGTTGCTCCTGCTGCTGTGGAAATTGAGACATCTGTAATTCGCTGGCTTTGTAATGAAGTTGGTTATAAAGAAAAGGCTAAAGGCATTTTAACTTCTGGAGGCTCTCTAGCCAATTTTTCAGCAATTGTTACAGCACGCGAAACCCTACTTCCTAAAAACTTTCTCTCAGGCATTATTTATACTTCAGATCAAGTACATGCTTCAGTTTATAAAGCTGCAAGATTAACTGGTTTTTCTTACGACAATATTCGAGCTATTGAAACTGATGAAGAGTTTAGAATTAAACCTAAGGCTCTATTAGAAGCTATTGAAAAAGACAAAAAACAAGGTTTAATACCATTTCTAATTGTTGGAAGCGCTGGAACAACTAACACTGGTGCAGTTGATCCTATTTCTGAATTAGCTGACATTGCCAAAGCCAATAAAATGTGGTTACACATAGATGCTGCTTATGGTGGTTTTTTTATTCTTACCGAGCGAGGTCGCAAACTTTTTGAAGGTATTGAAAAGGCTGATTCAATAACACTAGACCCTCATAAAGGGCTATTCCTTCCCTATGGAACCGGTTGTTTACTAGTAAGTGATGGGGCAAGACTTAAACAAGCACACCAAGTAGGGGCCGATTATTTACAAGACTTAACATTTTCAGAAGATAGAATAAACTTTAATGATTATTCTCCAGAACTAACTAGGAGTTTTCGAGGCTTACGGGTTTGGCTACCACTTAAACTCTATGGAATAGAAAGTTTTCGTAAATATTTGGATGAAAAACTAGATCTAGCTCTTTGGGCTTGTAAGGAATTAAAGAAAATTCCTGGTATTGAAATTATTGCTAAACCCCAACTCTCAGTTATAGCTTTTCGCTATAAATCTAAAAAACTTAATGAAACTAATAAAAAATTCTTAGAAAACATTTTAGCTACACAAAAAACTTTTATCTCAAGTACTACAATTAATAATGAATTAATACTACGTATAGCAATATTATGTTTTCGTACCCATTTAAGAGAAGTTCAAGCAACAATTGATGCAATTAAAATAGCCGTTGATCAATTAATAGAAAACCCTATATGACCAGACAAATTATTGCATTAGGTGTAGCTACAGCTACAGGATATTTTTTAGGCTATTTATTTGGCCTAGCCAGTTTTCCATTTATTTCCGTTCTAGAAAGCGATTTATGGATAAGTAAAATATTTTTTATGGCGCTATTAGGCTTTCTAGTAGGTGGTGTTACTTCCTTAATTTCTTGGAAACATACTCCAGGACTTCCTGGAATGGCATTTGCGCTTACATTAACAAGCTTAGGTATTTCAGCAGTTTTTACTACTGATAAAACTACTGACTCAACATCTTACATAAGTTTAGAAGATGCTTGGATTACATCTTCTATAGAAGCAACAATAGTGTTACTAGCAACACTACTTACTTACTCAGCAGCTTGGCTAGCTGACACTCAAGTAGTTTTTCGTAATCTATCTGTAAAGCCTAAGCCTAAAGAAGTTAATTCAAAGTTACTTTTAAGTCAGTTACTACCCTGTGCCTTAACCACTATATTAATTGCAGCAATTCTAAGATTAGCTTTTGCCAGTTTAATAGGCTGGAGTGGTAAAATCACTCTACTTTGTTTTATTATTGGAGGTTTTTTAGCTTCTTATATATTTAAGTCTAGGAGTACGCTCTGGTACTCTGCCACAGTGCCTTTTTATGTGGCGAGTTGTGGAATGATTATTTTATCTTTTCCTGATCTCACACAGCAATTTGCACTAATAGCAATCCCTAGTAAATCTTGGAATTATTCTTTAGTCATTTGTGGGCTTGGTGCAGCAGGATCAATTTTAGGGCATTGGCTTAGAATGGCTTTAGAAAAAGACTTAAAACCCTCTTAATTAATAAAATAATAAGAATAAATGAGCAAAATAATAAAACCTCCTACTATAATTTTTGACCTTATGGATACTATAGTAATAGATCCTTTTTATGCTATGTTTCCTAAGTATTTTAATATGACACTAGAAGAACTCTATAAAATAAAAAACCCTAACAATTGGCCTAAGTTTGAGGTTAGTAAAATTTCAGAAAAGCAATATTTTGAAGAATTTTTCTTACCTAACTCTGGATATAAACTCGAGGATCCAGAAAAATTAAAATCCGCTATTTTTTCATCTTATTATTTTATTAAAGGAATGGAAGATTTTTTATTTAAGCTAAACTCATTAGGTTATCCTTTATGGATACATTCAAATTATTCTTTTTGGTTTGAAGAAGTCCGTAAAAGATTAAACCTAGACCGTCTTTTTCAAGGCTATAGCGTTTCCTATAAAATAGGTTTTCGTAAACCTGAACATGCGGCATATTTAGCAACGCTTGGCTTAATAAAAAGAAAAGCTCAAGAATGTATTTTTATTGACGACCGTGAAATTAATGTAATAGCTGCTTGTGAAGTTGGTCTTAACGCTATTCATTTTATATCTTTAGAGAAACTACAAAAAGATCTGTCTTTCTACTTAAAAAATCCTAAGCTTTAATCATCATCTCCACCAACACCAATTTTAATGTCTGTATCAAATCTACGATAATTAGTAAATTCTAGTACATTACGGCTATAGAGTCTGTCTTTATCAGAACCAATAATTAGTTCTGCTCGTTTAGGAAGTAAATATTTTTCTCCATTTATTTCAAACCAAGAATAATCAACTGCTGATTCTGAGACTGTGATAGGAAAATTAGGTGGAATATCATCAGCAGATTGTTCAATACGCAGTACTCGTTTAGTTTCTTGATCAATCCAAATACTACCTTTATAACCTGAGATTACAGATTTATTAGAACGTGTTTCTGTTACTTGATAAGTAGAATTAGGGGTTAGAATACGAAAGTCATAAATTACAGCATTACGTCCCTCAATACGGTCATTTGGGCCTTGCTTAAATTGGGTTTTAGCGCCTTGTCTAAAAATGGCAACTAGGATTGTGCCAAATTCTCCTGTAGAGCTAGCACCTCCAACATTGTCATAGCCGTTATTAGCTGGTCTGCCATTAACAGATTTAAGCTTATAAGTCTCTCCCTTAGAAGCCTCATAAGTTACTTCCATCTCAAGCACATCTCTTGCTCGCCATTGACCGCTATTAGGATCACGGGTATATCGTTGAACCTTTTGATTAACTATAAAGTTAGGCAATTCTTGAACATAAGTTAAAGCATAGTATCTGGCCTGTTCAATAAATGGAAGAGAGGCCAATTGTTTAGCTTTTGTAGTTGGGTCAACTTCTTCATCAAGATCATTAGAATTAAAGGCTGGCTCTTCTGGTAAATCGTTTGTAGGCATAGATTTATTTGATGCGGCTCTTAGTAAAGCATCTACTATTATGGATCTAGCTCCTGCTTTACGAAATTCGCCTAAAGCTGCATCAGTTAAGGGAAAATCTATTCCCCTTTCGTTAATTTCAGCAGCAACATCACCTTGAGTAGTCTCATGCCGGCCTACAGCCTCTAATTTACTTATTATTTCTGCTTTATTTAAAGGTTTTTTCTGAAAAATGGCTGCATTTTGTATAGGAGAACTTGTAGTTATTATAAGGGTTAATAAAAAAACGGTTATAAAAAATATCCTTAAACCTTTTGATTGCATTGCTTTTTACCTATTTATGGAGTAGGTCTTTAAGATGACCTAAAATACTACAAAGGTTTGCTTAATAAAGTTTCTAGTTCCGGTAAAGTTGCAATAATGCTTCTCTTACTGCATCTCTTACAGTATTAACTGGATCATTTGCTGCTTCGCGTAAAGCTGTTATAGCACGCTCATCATCAAAATCTGCCAGGATTTCAGCAACTTTACGCCTTACATCAGGCTCTTCATCACTTAAGAGTTTTATTAGTGGCTCTACTACACGGTTATCATTAAGCTTAGCTAAAGCTTCAATTGCATGGTAGCGTACAGTTGAAACTTCATCACTTAAGAGATTAATTAAAGGCTCAACAGCTTGTAAGTCGCTTAATCTACCTAATGTAATGGCTACACCTTCTCTAACATTAGAACTTGCATCCTTAAGTGAATCCATTAAAAGTCCCATTATGGGAAGGTCTTTCATTTCGGTTAAAGCTACTATTGCGCCTGCCCTTCCATCTACAGTAGCTTCTTCTAGAAAATCAATTAATTTATATGCAACTCTAATATCTTTTATTTTTGATATATTAAAAACTGCTGTTTGTCTTACTTCAATATCATCGCTGGCTAGAGCAGTGATCAAGTATTTTACCGCATCAAAGTCTAATATTTTAACTAGTGCTTCACCTGAACGTTGTCTTACAGAAGTGCATTTATCAGATAAAGCAGCAACCAGTGATTTTACTGCATGCTCGCTTTTCATTTTCCCCAAAATTAATGCAGCCGATTCTCTAGCAAAATCATTATGTTCTAAAGGATTATTTAATGTTGCAATTAATTTACTTATAACAAAATCCTGCTTCATTTCGCTTAGCGAAATAATAGCCCCTACTCTAGTATCAATGTCATCATCACCTAAACGTTTAATTAAAATAGGCACAACTCTTAAATCATCTATTTTAGCAAGTGAATAACCTGCAAAATATCTAATCTCCGTTAATTCATTTTGATTACGCATAGTTTCTAGTAGTGCGGCAATTGCACGGTCTGTTTTCTTCATCCCTAAAGCATAAATAGCACGTTTACGAACATCAGGGTGTTCATCTTTAAGCGCTCCAATAATTTCTTCTACTAATTCTAAATTATCTAGCTGTGCCATAGCACCTAAGACAGCATACCTAATATCAGGGTTTTTAGCTTTTAGTGCGATTGGTAGCGCAGTGGCAACATAATTATAATTAACGCCTAAAGCAGCTATAGCACTGGCAGCAATTTCTCTAATCTCCATATTATCATTATAATAAAGTAAATTTACTAATTCTCTTAAAGTATCATACTCTCTAATTTCTGCTAAAGCTCTAATAGTAACCATTCTTACAGAAGCATTGGAGTCTTTTAGTTTAGCAACTAAGGGTTTAATACTACGAGTATCTTTTATTCTACCTAGGGCCCAAATGATATTTTGTTGTACATCTAAGCTTGGGTCATCAAGTATTGAAATCATTGGCTCAACTGCGCGTAAGTCTCTAAGTTCGCCTAAAGCGCTAGCCACATTTAATCTAATAGTGGCGCTCTGATCTTTAAGTAAATCAATCATTGGCTCAATAGCACGGCTATCTTTGATTTGAGCTAAAGACCAAACAGCATTTTGTCTAACACCCTCATCAGGATCTTTTAGAGCAGCAATAAGTGGCCCAACTGCACGAATATCTTTTATCTCACCTAATGCACCAGCAGCATCACAGCGAATCTCGCTATTAGGGCTAGCTAGTGCAGCAATTAAAGGTTCAACTAGTTTATTTAAGGCTAGAGAAACTTTGCGACGTACCTCTGAATCACCATCTTTTAATATATTTACCAGAGGTTCAGCCGCAGCAATATTTCCTAAGTCTCCTAATGCTTCAGCAGCACTAGCTCTTACACCAGCGTTTTCATCTCTAAGGGCATTAATTAGATGCTCTATGGGGTTATTGGTTTTACTTAATTCGTACATAATATTATATTGTAAGGATTACTACTTTTAAGTTTTAAGCTTATGTTTTAGTTAGCAATGATAGCGGGAAACAAATTTGTTATAAAGCCTATTTTAAATTATGCTTTGCTATTTTTGAACAGAAAGCTAGCAATATATTATTATTGCTGGCTTTTGTCGGCAAATACTTTCTTAAAAATTTTGGATTATCCTAAAATAACTTTTACTTTTCTTCTACAACAAGGCGAAATGCTGATTTTGTGGTATTATTTTTTAGAATTTCTAAAAATAATTCTTAGGCTAATTGAGGTAAAAAATAATGTTGGAACTAAAGACGGCTTTTGAGCAGTTAGCTAGTCAAGCTGCTGAGTGTCGTCTCTGTCCAAGGCTCCAAGATCGTAGAGCGGTACTTAGCCACTTAAATGGAACTCTACACCCTTTGGTAATGTTTATTGGCGAAGCCCCTGGTCAAAAAGGAGCCGACCGAACACGTATCCCTTTAGTAGGTGATATATCTGGACGAAATTTTGACTTATTTCTTACGGCTACTGGACTAAGCCGACAAGAAATATTTATTACCAATGCTGTACTATGTAATCCTAGGGAAGATGATTGTAATGTCCGACCTAATAACCAGGAAATTAAAAACTGTAAGCCTTTTCTTCTACGTCAAATAGAACTGCTTCAACCTCCTATCATAGCTACTTTGGGTGCTGTAGCATTAAGTTCGCTTAAACAAATAGAGCCACATAAACTTACACTTAAAGATGTGGGAAAAGCCTTTGACTGGTATGGCCGTAAACTAGTTCCACTCTATCATCCTAGTCCACATGTGGTTAATGGTCATCGTCGCGCAAATGAACAACTACTTGATTATAAAGTAATTGTAGATATTTTAATGACCACAAATAATAGCTCAGGAAATTCTGCTGAGAATAGGGAAAATAATACAAAACATATTGAGGTTTTATGATTTCAAATCTGTTAGCTAAACGTCAACACACTCAGCCACCAGCGGAAACTAAACTCCGTTTGATGATGGAGTTAGCACGTAAGATTAGCTCTTGTTTAGACTTAGATGATGTTCTTAACCTAATTATTGATATGGTACGTTCTTTTATTGATTATGATGCTGCTGGTATATACATAATTGAGCGAACAGGAAAATATAAGCGTGTTATAGCACAAACTTCACGAGGCTATGAAGAAGAACGCAGTAATTCTTGTATGTGTATGAAAGTTGGAGATGGAATTGTTGGGTGGGTTATAAAAACAGGTAGTGGGGCAATAGTTCCTGATGTAAGCGTAGATTCTCGTTATATTTCTGGGCGTTGCAGTACAAAATCTGAAATGGTCGCTCCAATTCGTGCTAATGGAAAAGTTATAGGAGCTTTTAACTTAGAGTCTGACAGGCTTAAAGCTTACTCAAAATATGATTTAGAAATGCTTATGTTCTTTGCTAATGAAGCAGCTATTACCATTGAAAAAGCCCGTCTTTATGAAGCATTGATGCAAAAACAACGCCTAGAAGCTGAGCTTGCAGTAGCTCGTCGTGTCCAACAAAGTTTACTTCCAATCTCAGATCCGTTATTTGGACATTATGAAATTTCTGGATTAAATAGTCCTACTTCAGAAGTGGGAGGTGATTATTTTGACTATATTAATGTTAATGAAAATCGCTTAGGTGTAGTTGTTGCAGATGTTTCTGGAAAAGGTGTTCCTGCTGCTTTAATTATGGCTACTTTCCGGGCTAGCCTTAGAGGTCAAGTTTGTAGTGCTTGCTCCTTGTCTAGCACTTTTTATCAAATGAATGAGCTACTTAGACAAAATAATTTTCTAGACCAATTTGTTACAGCCTGCTATCTAGATTTAGATAAAACTAGCTATAAGTTTTCCTACTTAAATGCTGGTCATAATCGTCCAATAGTCTTACACGAAGATGATAGTTATGAAATGTTATCTGAAGCAAGCCTAATCCTAGGCTTATTTCCTAGACAATCTTATGAGCATTTTACTCACTATACAAAGCCTGGTGATATAATTTTGCTTTACACAGATGGAATAACAGAAGCAACTCCACCACAATCACTTGAAGAAGAATTTGGGGTAGAAAGATTAGTTGAGGCTACACAAAAATATAAACATTTGTCTTCATCAGAAATTGCAAAAGCTATTTTTAAGACAGTTCGAGAATTTTCTGGTAATGCAACCCAGAGTGATGACTGTACAGTTTTAGTAATTAAAGTAGCTTAAGCTATTACTATCCTATCCCTAAATATTGTTAGCCTTAATTTTCAGCTTTATAACTTTGGTCAATTTTTGACTTTTGTTAGGTAAAAATGTAAGATAAATCTTCCCACATAAATAAAATAGCCCGTGCTAAGGAGACTACTAAGGTGGAAACTTTAGGTCAGGATTTTAAACGTAGACGTGAAGAACGTAAACTAAACCTCAAAGATGTTGCAGAAGCTACTAGAGTTGGAGTGCGTTTTTTAACAGCAATTGAAGCTGATGATTTTGCAGCACTCCCTGGAGGAATCTATACTCGTTCTTTTGTTCGTGCTTATGCAAAATTTCTAGGAATGGATGAAGAGGAAGTAGTAGCCCGCTACCGTAAACAAGTAGCTACAGAAGAACCTGCTGAACCAATGATGAGTTATAAGGAATATCCTAGTGAATCTAGCCCTATGTCTCTTTATATTGGGGCGATTGTTTTGTTAGTTATAATCCTTGGCAGTGGTTATGGGTTACTCCAATATATCGATTTTAAAGACCTTTCAACTAAAAGCATTGTAAATAATTCTACGCCTACACCTCTATCCTCACCAAATAGCGAAACTACACCAGCAAATACAATAGCAACTCCTAGCCCAACACCTGTTTTTGAACAAGTCGTACTAACCTTAAAAACCAAACAAGATGCATGGGTTAGTGTAAATACCGATGATGTTGAAAAACCTTTAATTTTAACTATTCCAGCTAATAGCTCTAGAGATTTTAAGGCTGATTCTAAATTAAAAATAACTATTGGGAATTTACCTGCTGTACAAGCACAAATTAATGGTCAAAATGCTAAGCTACCTAGTGATAATGGCTTAATTGCTAAAAATGTTGTAATTACTAAAGAAAATTTCCAAAACTATATAACTGCTGCAAGTAACCCTGAATCTACACCGACTCCTAAACCTAAAGTTGCAGGTCTTAAATCTGCTACAGGAACAACCTTACCAAACCCACAAACTACTTTATCGCCTAAACCTAAAGCTAGCCCTAGTCCAAATAATGGAAATGCTAACCAAACTAACACCACAATAGATCCAACCAATCCTGATTCAACACCTACTCCAAAAATCAAAAAACCTAAGCCAGTAGATCCTGATAATCCTGATAATGGAATAAATATCCCAGATGTAATAAATAGCCCTAAACCAAAGCTAGTTAAACCTCCTAGTGAAGGAGCAACAGGAAATCCAAATGCTACAGCTACGCCTAAAGTAGTTCCTAAAACTACAACTGGCCTAGGAACTACTACTAGCCCAAACACAACACAAACAGCATCACCTAAACCTAAAACCACAAGTGGAAATACTACTAGTTCTACAACAACCCAAACAACCCCTAAACCTAAAGCTAGCCCTAAGCCAGCTAATAATACGGAAACTAAGCCAAATTAAATTTTAAGTTTATAGATTATAAAGAAATATAGTTAGAAAGGACTTTTTCGTGATAATCCAAGCTTCAGCCCCAACTAGAATCGATCTCGCTGGAGGAACAGTAGATATTTGGCCGCTTTACTTATTTCATCCTGGCGCAAAAACCCTAAATCTTGCGATCAGTCTTACAGCTAATTGCAAGCTAATTCCTAGAGAAGATAATATTGTTTCTATAGAGTCTAAAGATACTAATACTTTTGTAGAAACCACTTTAGATAAACTCTCTACAACTAGTGAATTAGAATTACTTGTTAAGATAGTAGACTTCTTTAAACCTCAAACAGGGCTTACATTAATTACCGAATGTAGTGCTCCAGCAGGCTCTGGACTTGGAGGTTCATCAACCTTAGATATAGCTGTTTGCGGAGCATTAAATCATTTTACTAAACGAAACTGCTCTAAGACAGAAATACTTACTATAGCAAAAAACTTAGAAACCCAAGTAATTCGTGTTCCTGCTGGAGATCAAGACTATTATCCTGCAATGTATGGTGGTGCAAATGTAATGCACCTAAACGTTGAAGGAATTAAAAGAGAAGCACTTGAAGTAGACTTAGCCAAACTTGAAGACCATTTGGTGCTTTGTTATACAGGTAAGCCCCATTTTAGCGGCACAAATAATTGGGAAATTACTAAAAATCATATTGATGGTAATAAAACTATTTTTGCTCTTTTTGATCGCATCCGTGATATTACATCTGAAATGAGAAAAGCTTTGATCTCTAATAATCTTACTGAAGTAGCAAATCTATTAAACCAAGAATGGGAAACCCGCAAAGAACTTGCTCCAGGGGTTTCTACACCTAAAATAGAAGAACTAATAGGAGAAGCAAAAAGTAAAGGAGCACTTGCAGCAAAAGTATGTGGTGCAGGTGGAGGAGGGTGTGTAACGTTTTTAACTCCACCAGATAAAAAACTAGAGGTAAGCCAAGCTATTAGTCAAGCTGGCGGACAAGTTCTTGATTTTCATTTAGTTAAACAAGGATTACAAATAAAAGAGATTGCCTAGAGTAAGCTTATACAGCTATCTCTTTATAATTTTACAAGATTTTTAGGGTTGAAATCTTGACAACATAGCCTCTACCTAGTTATATTTTCCGCTTGTCTCAAGAAATCATTACTTGTAATTTTTATATTAAAACAACCCATTACCTGTTAAATCAGAGACAATAAATTTTAATTATTTAGATACTTAGAAGGAGTTTTGTTTTCTAATGCCAAATCATAAATCTGCCGAAAAACGTGATCGTCAAATTAAACGTCGCACAGTAATCAATCGTAGGAATCGCAGTGAAATGCGTACTGAATTAAAGAAATTGCGTTCTGCTATTTCTAGTGGCAAAAAAGAAGATGCCGTTCAAATCTTGCCTACAATAGTTTCTATTATTGATAGGGCAGTTAAAAAAGGGATTATCCACGACAATACAGGCTCTCGCTATAAATCACGTTTGACTATTAGAGTCAATAACATGAAAGCAAAAGCAGCTTAAAGTTTCTAACTAAAAATTTATAGCCTAGTACATTGGGACTAGGCTATAAAACTTCCGTTAAATTTTATAAATCTCAAAGACTATTGTCTTTTTGTTTAGTAGTTTATTTTTTAGTTAAATCCTTACCTTGTTCATAAACAAGCTCTTTTCCAGGAAAAGCAGCAATTAAAAACCCTATAGTTGCGCCTATTCCAGCCCCAAGAGTACCAACACCTACTATAAACTCAGGAGCAGCATTACCATTATCATCGCCTCCAATACCTGCCATTGTTCCTGCTCCAATAGCAAAACCTGCACCTGCTCCAATCAAAGTACTTGTGGCTTTATTCACTTTTTTCACTCTATAAACCTTATTGATTTCTTCTTTATTAATTTCTGTAGTACTATTTTTAGAGATTATAGATAGTTTTCCATCTGTTACATTTTGTAATTTACTTTTTATTTTTTTACCACTTTTTAATTCAACAACTAATTCTTGCCCTATACTTAAGTTCTTTACTTGCTGCCAATAAATATCATTTTGGTTTGCTAAATTTTGTGCAAAAACTATAGCTGAATTAAAAGTTAATACAATCAATAATAAAATGGTAGTAATAGGTTTTTTCATATTTGCTTCTCCTAATTTATTTAATCCAAATGTGTTTAGTTTTGTTCTTAAGAATGAAGCCAAATTAAAACCTTGCATTATTTTTTGCTAATTGGGATACTACTTCCCGAAAAATCCTCTCAAGGTTATATTGATAATATTTATAGTATAAACCTTAAAATAAACTACTTTTTATAAGCTTTATTTATAAAGCAAGTTATTTTATAAACTTATGCGCAATGGTCTTTTTGTTACTGGAACAGATACTAATATTGGCAAAACTGTAGTTTGTGCAGCATTGATGCATCGCTATCGTAGCGATACATCTCTTTGCTATTGGAAGCCAATCCAAACAGGAATAGAGCTTGAAAATGACACTGAAACTGTAAGAGAACTAGCTGAATGTAGTAAATCAGAAATTTTTGATAAAGGCTTTCGCCTTCCTCGCCCCTTATCACCACATTTATCAGCACAACTAGCAGGCAAAAAAATTAGGACTTCTACACTGGTTAATTTAATGATTTTGCGTTATAAAGCAACTTATTGGATAGTTGAAGGCGCTGGTGGGGTAATGGTGCCAATTAATGAAAAACAAATGATGCTTGACCTTATGGTAGGCTTTGACCTTCCAGTTTTAGTGGTTGTAAGATCATCTCTAGGTACTATTAATCATACTCTACTTACTTTAACAGTTTTACGAGATAGAGGATTAAAACCTGTTGCAATAGCAATGATTGGTGAAAAAAATACTGATAACCGCACAGCAATTGAGCATTATGGTAAAGTTCCTGTAGTAGTAGAAATGCCTCATTTTGCTATGCTCACCCCAAAAACCCTAGCCGAATGGTCACAAAACAACTTTGATCCAGACAATGTACTAAAACCTTATATTTCTCAAGATAATAAATAATAGACAATGCAAGACTTACTTAAACGCGATAAAACTTACCTTTGGCACCCTTATACCCAAATGCTTACAGCACCTGCACCTCTACCTATAGTTAAAGCTAAAGGAGTATATTTATACACCGAAGATGGTAGAGAAATCCTTGATGGAATTTCATCCTGGTGGGTAAATATTCATGGGCATAGCCACCCTAAATTAAATGAAGCCTTAGCAAATCAAGCAAATAAACTTGAACATGTGCTTTTTGCAGGCTGTACACATCCACCAGCAGTAGAACTAGCAGAAAAACTTATCCCGCTACTACCTAAGGGAATAAGTAGAGTTTTTTATTCTGATAATGGCTCAACTGCCGTAGAAGTTGCCTTAAAAATGGCTCTTCAATACTGGCAAAATCAAGGCCAGCATAATAGAAAGCTCTTTATTGCACTTCATTATGCTTATCATGGCGATACTGTTGGCTCAATGTCCCCTAGTGAAGAGTCTGTTTTTACTGCTTCTTTTCAAAGCCTTCTTTTTCCTGTTATTCGTGCTGATGCCCCCTATTGCTACCGATGTCCATTAGGACTTGATCCCAAAACCTGTAAAATAGACTGTTTATCGTCTCTTGCTAATCTCCTTGAAACAAAAGCCAAAGAAGTAGCAGGTGTTTTAATTGAACCAATGCTTCAAGGAGCAGGGGGAATGATTGTTTGGCCTAAAGAATTTCTAGAAGGTGTTAGAAAATTATGTGATAAGTATAATGTGCTAATGATTGCAGATGAAGTATTTACAGGATTTGGCCGTACTGGAAAAATGTTTGCTTGTGAACACGCAGATATTAGCCCAGATATAATCTGTTTATCTAAAGGGCTTACGGCTGGCTATTTGCCTCTAGCTATAACTGCAACCAAAGAATCAATTTATCAGGCTTTTTTAAGTGAAGATCGTCGCAAAACTTTTTTTCATGGTCACTCCTACACTGCTAACCCATTAGGTTGTGCTGTAGCAATTGCTAGCCTAGAAATCTTTCAAACAGAAAATGTTTTAGAAAAAATAGCAGTGCTAGAAAACATATTAGTAAATCGACTTAATCCGCTTAAAAATTTGCCTTTTGTTGGCGAGGTAAGGGTAATTGGAGGAGTAGGGATTTTAGAATTAGTAACCAATAAAGAAAACCGTGATACTGGAGGTTATTTATCAACCATTGGCCCAAAATTAGCAGCTAAATTCTTAACTGAAGGTCTGCTTATACGCCCTCTAGGTAATATAGTTTATTTTATGCCTCCATATGTTATCACTCCAGAACAAACAAACTTGGCATTAGATAAAATTGCTAAAATAATTACTGATCTAGAAAAAATTTAGAAAAATTAGAAAAATAAAAAGGCTAGGTTAACCTAGCCTTTTAAGATCTCTTAATAAGTTTAGTTATTTAATCTGAGCTTTTGCCTTTTACATTCACTTCCACTTCAGAAATATCAAGTAAATCATCATCTTCCTCATCATCTTCCATATCTCTAAGTGCAGGATCTGTTTCTAAACGAACTCGTCTATAATGCTCCATACCTGTACCAGCAGGAATTAAACGTCCCATAATTACGTTTTCTTTTAATCCTCGCAAATAATCAACACGCCCAGAAATAGAGGCTTCTGTTAATACACGAGTTGTTTCTTGGAATGATGCAGCAGAAATAAAGCTATCTGTTGAGAGTGAAGCCTTAGTAATACCCAAAAGTAGAGGCTCAGCAGTAGCCCCTTGACCGTTTTCTTCTCTTACACGACGATTCTCATCTTCAAAACGGAAACGGTCTACTTGTTCCTCTAATAAAAACTCTGTATCACCAACCTCACGGACTTTAACCCATCTCAGCATCTGACGCACAATTACTTCAATATGTTTATCATTAATATTTACACCTTGCAGACGATAAACTTCTTGAATTTCATTGACTAAGTAGCGTTGTAGGGCTTCTGGGCCTTGTACAGCTAGAATATCGTGTGGATTAAGTGGGCCATCAATTAAAGGCTCACCTGCTCTAACACGATCATTTTCTTGTACGTTAACATGTACACCGCGAGGTATGGAGTACTCTTTTGTTTCTCCATCATCGCCAATAATTTGAATTTTTCTTTGTCCTTTTGAAACACTACCAAATTTAACTTGGCCGCTAATTTCTGTCATTACAGCAGTTTCGCGTGGTTTACGAGCTTCAAAGAGTTCAACTACACGAGGTAAACCACCTGTGATGTCTTTAGCGCGTGTGGTTTCACGAGGAATCTTAGCTATAACGTCTCCAGGCATCACTTCTTGGCCGTTCTTAACCATTAAGTTAGCCCTGATAGGCATTTGATAGATACGCTGCGCTTTTCCATCCTCGCCACAAATTTCAATACGAGGTTGGCGTTTTTCATCGGTTGAATCAATTACTATTTGAGAAATATTACCTGTAATATCATTAGTTTCTTCTTTAACAGTAATGCCATCAATTAAGTCTTTATACTGAGATGTTCCACTAACTTCTGTAAGTATCGAGAAAGTGAAAGGATCCCAAGTAGCTAGGCTTTGACCTTCTTGTACTTTATCCCCATCATTTATATTTAATGTAGCACCATAAACAATTTGATAACGGCCTGCTTCACGCCCGCGCTCATCTGTTACAATAACTGAACCGTTTCGGTTCATTGCGACTAAATTTCCTTCGCGGTTATGTACCGTTTTTAACTCAAAGAATTTTACTGTACCAGCTTTACGTGCTTCATGAGAGGATTGTGCTGTGCTACCTGTAGCAACACCACCTATGTGGAAAGTACGCATTGTTAACTGAGTTCCAGGTTCACCAATAGACTGAGCAGCTATTACACCCACTGCTTCACCCATTTCAACCATTCGACCAGTAGCTAAGTTACGCCCATAACAATTTATACAAACTCCACGACGAGCTTCACAGGTCAGTACTGAGCGGATTTTTACTCTATCAATACCACCAGCATCTTGAATTTTACCTGCAAGATCTTCATTGATTTCTTGTCCAGATGGAACAATAACTTCATTAGTAACAAAGTCTATTACATCATCTAGAGCAACTCTACCAATAATACGATCTCTTAAAGGCTCAACAACTTCACCACCTTCAATTATTGGCTCTGCCCAAATGCCTTTTAATGTTCCACAATCTGACTCAGAAACAATAACATCTTGAGCAACATCTACTAAACGACGAGTTAAATAACCAGAGTCCGCTGTTTTAAGAGCAGTATCAGCCAAACCTTTACGAGCACCGTGAGTAGAAATAAAATATTGCAACACATTAAGACCCTCACGGAAATTAGCACGAATTGGGGTTTCAATAATTTCACCTGATGGTTTAGCCATAAGTCCCCGCATTCCTGCAAGTTGTCGAATTTGTTGTGCTGAACCCCTAGCACCTGAATCAGCCATAACCATAATTGGGTTAAGCTCACGTGAGTCTTTTTCACGTTGACGCATTGCATCAAACATTTCTTTAGCTACTTTTTCCGTAGTTTCAGACCAAATTTGAACAATACGGTTATAACGTTCGCCTGTAGTAATAACACCATCTTGATATTGTTTTTCTACTTCAATAACTTCACTCTCAGCTTGTTGTACAAGTAATGGCTTAGAAGGTGGTGTAACTAAATCATCTATACCAATAGAAATACCTGCTCTAGTTGCATAGAAAAACCCTAAAGTCTTAAGTTCATCAAGCATTTTTACAGTTTCGCTATGACCAAAACGTAAATGACAATAGTTAACTAGCTGTTGTAGACCTTTTTTCTTTAATAAACCATTTATGTAAGGCATAGGCTTAGGCAAATGATCATTAAAAATTACTCTGCCTACAGTAGTATTCACTACTCTATCTACTTCTTCTACTTCTGCACGAATAATATCTTGAGAGTCTCTAGCTATTTCTAGATCCATATACTTACCTTTATAGCGTAAGCGTATTGGAGTATGAGTAGAAACAAGCCCTGCATCTAGAGCAAGTAATACTTCTTCTATAGATGAAAAACTCTTATTTGCCCCTTCAGCATCAACTCGCTCTTTTGTTAAGTAATAGCAACCTAGTACTACGTCTTGAGTAGGTACAGCAATAGGCTGTCCACTAGCAGGGCTAAGAATATTATTTGATGAAAGCATTAATACACTAGCTTCAATTTGAGCCTCAGGCGAAAGCGGAATATGTACAGCCATTTGATCGCCGTCAAAGTCTGCGTTAAAAGCAGTACAAACCAATGGATGAATCTTTATAGCTTTTCCCTCAACTAAAACAGGTTCAAAGGCTTGGATACCTAAACGGTGAAGTGTTGGAGCACGATTAAGCAGTACTGGATGATCGCGTATTACATCTTCTAAAATATCCCAAACTATAGGTTCTTGCTTTTCTACCATTTCCTTAGCTTGTTTAATGGTAGCAGCATGACCTTGTTTTTCTAATTGGTTGTAAATAAATGGCTTGAATAGCTCTAATGCCATTTTCTTTGGCAGTCCGCATTGATGAAGTTGAAGACCTGGGCCTACTACAATTACAGAACGGCCTGAATAGTCAACCCGTTTACCAAGTAGGTTTTGACGAAAACGCCCTTGTTTACCTTTTAATGTATCTGATAGAGATTTTAATGGTCTGTTATTTACACCTCTAAGTACACGTCCGCGTCGCCCATTATCAAAAAGCGCATCAACGGCTTCTTGTAACATACGTTTTTCATTACGTACAATAACCTCAGGTGCTTTTAATTCAAGTAACTTTTTCAAGCGATTATTACGGTTAATAACCCGACGATAAAGATCATTAAGGTCTGAAGTAGCAAAACGCCCACCATCTAGTGGCACAAGAGGTCTTAGCTCAGGTGGAATTACTGGAATAACATCTAAAATCATCCATTCAGGTTTATTACCAGAACGACGAAATGCATCTACTACTTTAAGACGTTTAGAGTGCTTAAGTTTCTTTTGTTGGGAGGTTTCCTCCTTCATTCTCTTACGCAACTCTTCTGATAGAGTATCTACGTCCACTTTTTGAAGTAATTCTTTTATTGCTTCTGCGCCCATTTTAGCAAAAAATGATTTTCCTGGATAATCTTTAGCTAATTGACGATAGCGTTCATCAGAAACTAAATCTTTTTCTTTAAGATCAGGAACATCACCTGGGTCAATAACAATATAAGACTCAAAATAGAGTACTTTTTCTAGATCGCGTAAAGGAATATCTAATAAGTGACCGATACGAGAAGGTAAACCCTTAAAGAACCAAACATGAGAACAAGGACTAGCTAGTTCAATATGACCTAAACGTTCACGTCTTACTTTTGCTTGAGTAACTTCTACACCACATTTATCACAAATAACGCCTCTATGTTTCATGCGTTTATACTTACCGCATAGACATTCCCAGTCTGTTACTGGGCCAAAAATCCGAGCACAAAAGAGTCCGTCGCGTTCTGGTTTAAATGTGCGATAGTTAATAGTTTCCGGTTTAGTGACTTCTCCGCGTGACCAAGAGCGTATTTTTTCTGGAGACGCTAAAGAAATTCGGATTGCCTCAAAATCAGGCGCTAGGTTTTGTTTTTCTTGTGTTCTAAACACTTTGACACCTCCTGAGAGAACTAGAGGCCAGAACCCTAAAGGTTCTGGCTTATTCTCTGTTATTCCTCACTAATGGTTCTTTTAATTAATTCCACGTCTAAACAAAGCGATTGTAATTCTCGAATCAATACATTAAATGACTCTGGTAAACCTGGATCAAAGTCTGATTCACCTTTTACAATTGCTTCATAAATTTTAGAGCGGCCTGCTACGTCATCTGATTTTGCAGTTAAGAGTTCTTGTAAAATATGAGCAGCACCATAAGCTTCCAATGCCCAAACTTCCATTTCTCCAAATCTTTGACCACCAAATTGGGCTTTGCCGCCTAGGGGTTGCTGAGTAATTAAAGAGTATGGCCCAATTGAGCGAGCGTGAATCTTATCATCTACTAAGTGAGATAATTTCATCATATAAATGTATCCCACCGTTACTTTTTGCTCAAAAGCTTCTCCTGTCATACCATCATAGAGCACAGTCTTACCGCTTTCAGGAAGTGCAGCTTGATTAAGCATTTCTTTAATTTCTACTTCACTGGCTCCATCAAAAACAGGTGTAGCAAAGTGCAAGCCTAAGACTTTTGCAGCCCATCCTAAGTGCGTTTCAAGAATTTGCCCTACGTTCATACGAGAAGGTACACCTAAAGGATTAAGAACTATTTCTACTGGAGTACCATCTGGTAAATATGGCATATCCTCTTCTGGTAAAATTTGAGCAATAACGCCCTTATTACCGTGACGACCTGCCATTTTATCACCAACAGAGAGTTTACGCTTCATAGCAATAAAGACTTTTACCATCTTTATTACACCTGGAGGCAATTCATCTCCTCTTTTAATCTTGTCAATTTTATCTTTATAAAGTTCTTCTAAGATCTCGATTTGGCGTTTAGTTCTTTCTTCTAGTTCTTGAACTTCTTTAGCTGCATCAACTTTGGGGTTTTGGATTTCTACTTTACTTAAAGCGCCTTTTTCTATCTCTTCTAAGACCTCTTTGGTTAAAAGAGTTCCTTTTTCTAGTAAAACTTTTTTATTGTAAACAAGGTCTTTAGCTAATTTTTGCCCTTCTAAAACTTCATAGATGCGTTTATTTCTTTCTTCATGCAAGATACGTGTTTCATCATTAAGATTTTTACGTAGTTTAGCTTCTTCGCTATGCTCTATCATCATACTACGTTTATCTTTTTCCGCACCCTTACGGGTAAAGACTTTAACATCTACTATTGTGCCATCAATTCCTGGTGGGCAGGTTAGACTAGCATCACGAACATCTCCTGCTTTTTCACCAAAGATTGCACGAAGAAGTTTTTCTTCTGCTGTAAGCTGGGTTTCACCTTTAGGAGTAACTTTTCCTACAAGTATTGAGCCTGGTTTAACTTGAGCACCTATTCTAATAATTCCAGAATCATCTAAATCTCTAAGCATACTTTCAGAGACATTAGGGATATCTCTAGTTATTTCTTCTGGCCCAAGTTTAGTATCACGTGCTTCTATCTCTAGTTCTTCAATATGAATAGAAGTATAAGAATCTTCTCTAACTAACTTTTCTGATACTAAAATAGCATCTTCAAAGTTATAACCTCTCCAAGGCATAAAGGAGACTAATACATTACGTCCCAAGGCTAGCTCGCCTCGGTCTGTACAAGGCCCATCAGCAATTACATCACCTTTACTTACTCTTTGACCAACTGCAACTATTGGTTTTTGATTAATACAAGTATTTTGGTTTGAACGCTTAAACTTAACTAATTGATAAATATCAGCAGTAACTTCACGTGACAAACTGCCATCTTGTTGATGATCAACTCTAATAATGATTCTTTCTGAGTCAACACTATCAACAACCCCATCACGTCTTGCTACTACAACAGCACCGCTATCTTGAGCAGTTACTTTTTCCATACCTGTACCAACAAAAGGTGCTTCGGCACGTAGTAATGGAACAGCTTGACGTTGCATGTTTGAACCCATTAAAGCACGGTTTGCATCATCATTTTCCAAAAATGGAATAAGCGAAGCTGCAACAGATACTAATTGTTTTGGAGAAACGTCAATATAGTCAATTTCATCACGATGAGAGAGGATAAAATCGCCTGCTTTACGAGCAGCAACACGTTCAGAGACTATTTTCATACTCTCATTTAGCTCAATATTTGCTTGCCCAATAGTATGTTTATCTTCTTCCCAAGCAGATAAATAAAATGGATAGGTTTCAGATTCAGCTAATTTGGCTGAAGTTTCAACTAACTTACTGTTTATCTCCTCTACATCTCTTTTTGGAACATGGTCGCCTATACGGAATTCTGTGTTGCCGCTATTTGTAATCCTTACATAATCAATAACTTGACCACTTTCTACTTTACGATAAGGAGACTCAATAAAACCAAACTGATTAATACGTGCATAACAAGATAATGAAGAAATTAAGCCAATATTTGGCCCTTCAGGGGTTTCTATAGGGCAAATTCGACCATAGTGAGTAGGGTGTACGTCACGCACTTCAAACCCCGCACGTTCCCGGGAAAGTCCACCAGGCCCAAGGGCTGATAGACGGCGTTTATGGGTAATTTCAGAAAGCGGATTTGTCTGATCCATAAACTGTGAAAGTTGGCTAGAACCAAAAAACTCTCTTACTGCGGCTGTAACTGGTTTAGCATTAATCAAATCTCTTGGCATAGCAGTTTGCATTTCTTGATGGATAGACATTTTTTCTTTAATTGCCCTCTCCATACGCACTAGACCAACACGAAACTGATTTTCTAAAAGCTCACCAACCGCACGAACCCGACGATTACCTAAATGATCAATATCATCTGCATCGCCAATATTGCGCTTAAGTTTTAATACATACCTAATTACATCAAAAAAGTCTTTTGGCGTAAGGATTTGTTCATCTAGGTTGTCATATTGTTCATAACTCATTTTTATGTTGAACTTTAGACGGCCTACACGAGAAAAATCAAACTTTCTTTCATCAAAAAACATGCCATAAAAGAGAGTCCAAGCAGTAGAAATAGTTGGAGGGTCTCCTGGGCGCATTTTACGGTAAATCTCAAGTAGAGCATCCCTAGGCATCTTAATCGTATCTTTCTTAAGTGTTTGGCTAATTACCGCACCAACTTCATCTCTTTCAGGGAAAAATATCTCAAACTCACTTACACTAGCTTCAATAATTCTTGCACAATCACGAGCATTTAACTCTTGATTGCTCTCTACAATAAACTCACCTGTCTCGTTATTAATAATGTCATCAACAACAAAAGCTCCTTCTAGGTCTAAAATATCTACTGGTATTTGACTAACATTTGCTCTTTGTAGATTTTCGTAAGCAATAGCAGAGATTTTTCTACCAGCTTTTATTAGAGTTTCCCCTGTTTTAGGATCGACTACAGCACTAGATACTTTCATATCCAAAATAGCAGGAGAAACAGCCAACATTAATCTTCCTTCTTGGATATAAATCTTATTAGTTTCATAGAAAATTCTTAAGATATCTCCATCTGCATAACTACAGAATTTTATTAATTCTTCAAGCTCATTAATTGATGCACCGTCTTTTCTCCATTTAGAAATATCTATGTTTAAGTTTTGGATTAGCCCTAATGCACGTAGAAAAATAGTTGCTAAAAACTTACGCTTACGGTCAATACGGACATAGAGTAGATTTTTAGCATCATACTCAAATTCTACCCAAGAGCCTCTATAAGGAATAATTTTTGCTAAAAATGCTGGGGATTTTTCAAAAAATACACCTGGGCTACGATGTAATTGGCTAACAATAACTCTTTCAGTACCATTAATAATAAAAGTACCATTGTCTGTCATTAATGGGATATCGCCAAAATAAACTTCCTCTTCTTTAATATCACGAATAGATTTATAACCACTTGACTCGTCTTTATCCCAAACAGTAAGACGAATTTTTACTTTTAGAGGGACAGCATAGGTCATACCTCTTTCTTGGCATTCTTGAACATCGTATTTATGCTTAAGCCCTACAGGTTCACCACAATTATCACAAAGCTTAATTACATTTTTATTAAAATTGCCACAACTACGACAAAGTACATCATCAGAGGAGAGTGGATTAACTCTAATAGTAGAACCGCAACTTCGGCAATTAGAGCGTAAGTGATAAAGACCATCTTGACGACCACACTTACATTTCCATTCACCAATGGAATAATCAACAAAATCTAGTTGTGAAGTATCACGAAAATCACTTATAGGAAAAACGGATCGAAATACTGCTTGAAGACCCCCATTTTCTCTTTCCTCAGGCAGTAAGTCCATTTGTAAGAATCTATTATAAGACTCGCGTTGGATTTCAATTAAATTTGGAATACGTACAGTAGTATTAATTTTAGAAAAATCGTGTCGGGAACGTTTTATCACGCCACTACCATTATTTACTTTTGGTTGAGATGACATATTCTTTCCTTTCGTGTGGCATTATCTGTCCAAACGTATCTCAAAAGGCTATTGCCAAATTTCTTTAGTTTGACTCTTCGAGTGTTTCATGCAGCTTGGTCTGAGATGCGAGAAGATATGTGTAGCTTATTTTTGTAAATTTTAAGTTTTAAGCTTAAAACATACGTTAAATTACTAGTAGTTCACTGCTTTTAGACACGAATGCGAAGGATACAACTAAAGCCTTTAGGCTTTAACTATGCCCTTCGCGATTCTAAATAATGTTTTACCCGAACTTTGTAAATGGTATACAAAATTTGTCTACGTAGCAGTTTTTAATTTATTTAGAAAAATTTAGAAACCTTGGTTAATAAGATTTACTTACTAACTAAACTAACTTTAACTGAGACAACTAGACACCCTTAACTTCAACTGTTGCACCAGCTTCAGCAAGTTTCTTTTTAATGTTTTCTGCTTCATCTTTAGAGACAGCTTCTTTAACAGCTTTTGGAGCAGCTTCTACTAAATCTTTTGCTTCTTTAAGACCTAAAGAAGTAATTTCACGAACAACTTTAATTACATTAATCTTGTTTGCACCAACATTGGCTAAAATAACATTAAATTCTGTTGGCTCTACAGCTTCAGCAACAGGAGCAACAGCACCACCACTAGGAGCAACAGCAACTTGAGCGGCAGCAGCTGATACACCAAAAGCTTCTTCCATCATTTTGACTAATTGAGCAGCCTCTAAAAGGGTTAAACCTTTAACTTGATCTAAAATGCCTTGTAATTTCTCTGACATGAGTAAAAAATCCTCCTTAAAAACCGGACAGCTATCTTTTTAAGCCCCGGACATATTTAAATTAATTTATTCAGATTCCTTTTTTTGATCGCTAATCTGGCCCATAACAACAGTCAAGTTGCGAGCAACACCAGAGGTTGCTGTAGCAAGTCGTTGTGCTCCAGAATTAATTAAAAACATAATCTTGGAAAGCAGTTGTTCTTTGGAAGGCATATTTACTAATGCTTCTAAATCTGTTGCACTAATAACACGACCTTCTACAATGCCAGACTTAAATTTAAATTGAGCGTAGTCTTTAGCAAACTTTGAAACAAGCTTTGCCAGTGTTACTGGGTCATCAAAAATGGCAACTGCGGTTGGACCTACAAAATCTTTATTTAAGGCTTGTAAAGGTGTTCCATCAGCAGCTTTTTGAGCTAAGGTATTTTTGACAACTTTATATTTAACGTTATTTTTTCGCATTTCGCTGCGTAAGACCGTATCATTAGCAACATTTAAGCCTTGAAAATTCACAAGAAAAGCATGATCAGATTTCTTAAAATCAGCTTTTAATGAGTCTAATTCTTTTTGTTTACCTTTTTTATCCATAAGTATCTCCTAATTTTGCTAATTACAGTCCAGTGGTGTCGATTTTTATGCCAGGCCCCATTGTTGAGCCAACATAAACACCTTTAACATAGCGGCCTTTACTGGTTTGAGGTTTAGCCTTTAGTACTGCATCAACTAAAACTTTTGCATTTTCAAAAATTTTAGTTTCACTAAAAGAAACCTTACCTACCGGAGCATGAATTACGCCTGTTTTATCAACACGAAATTCTACTTTACCAGCCTTTGTTTCAGTAATAGCTTTAACTACATCAAAAGTAACCGTACCTGTTTTAGGGTTTGGCATTAAACCTCTTGGGCCTAAGATTTTACCTAGAGTACCAACAACCTTCATCATATCTGGTGTAGCAATAACAGCATCAAAATCTAGCCATCCTTCTTTGATACGCGCTACCATTTCTTCACCACCAACTTCATCTGCACCAGCCTCACGCGCTTCTTTTTGCTTATCACCACTAGCAATTACACAAACTTTTTTGGACTTACCTAAACCATTTGGTAAAACTACAGTACCTCGAACCATTTGATCAGCTTTACGAGGATCAACTCCTAAAACCATAGTTACTTCCATAGTTTCATCAAATTTTGCAAAAGCGATTTTCTTTGCCAGTACAAGTCCATCATTTAGTGTATATGCCTTTTGTTGATCTATTTGAGAAAGAGCTTGTTTATATTTCTTTCCGACTTTCGGCATTTTATTTCCTCAGTGAGGTAAAACGGCTAGAGCGCCTCCCTCACAGATATTCATGGGCACTGCCCATTACTAGTCTATAATATCTAAACCAAGGCTTTTTGCTGAACCTTCTATTGTGCGCATAGCAGAATTAATATCAGTACAATTAAGATCAGGTAATTTAGCCTCAGCTATTTCCTTAATTTGTTTACGAGTTATTTTACCAACCTTATCTCGGTTGGGTTTTGCAGAACCTTTTGCTAAACCAAGAGTTTTCTTGATTAAATCAGCAGCTGGAGGTGTTTTTGTTATAAAAGTAAATGAACGATCAGAATAAATTGTAATAACCACAGGAATATTTAATCCATCGCCCATTTGAGCAGTTTTAGCATTAAACTGCTTGCAAAACTCCATAATATTGACACCGTGTTGACCTAAAGCAGGCCCAATTGGAGGAGCTGGGTTAGCTTTACCTGCTGGCACTTGCAATTTTACATAGGCAGTAATTTTTTTCATAATTTTATTAGCCTTTATTGTTTGTTGAGGTCTAAGTAACAAACCCCAATAAAAAATCTACTTATTTATTCTTCAGTAAATGTATGTTTTTCCACCTGCAAAAAGTCTAATTCTACTGGTGTTGCACGCCCAAATATAGTAACCATAACTTTTAAGGTATTTTTATCTGCATTTACCTCTTCGACTACCCCTGTAAAGCTAGTAAATGGCCCATCTATAATACGTACTGTTTCGCCAGAACCAAAAGTAAACTTTGGTTTTGGTTTTTCTGCTGCCTCAGTTACATGATGCACAATTTGGTCAACTTCTTGTTCGGTAAGAGGGGTAGGTTTTTGGCCGCCAACAAAACTAGTGACTTTAGGAGTGCTTTTGACGGTATGCCAAGCCTTATCTGACATTTCGCCTTTTTCATCACAATCAATTTCTACTAAAACATAACCTGGAAAAATAAGTCTCTTTGTTTCTACGCGTTTATTACCACGCATTTCTACCACAGTTTCTTCAGGAACTAAAACTTGAAGGATTTCATTTTCCATTGTGTAGGCTTTTACGCGGTTTTCGAGGCTTTCTTTTACTTTCCTTTCAAATCCAGAATATGTATGAATAATAAACCACTTATTTGGCATCACTTATCACTCTATATTTTGCTTTATATTATCTAGAAATATTTAATGTTTTACTTAACTTAGGGTAGCAATGGCAGGTTTCATCTTACTTAAGAAGATCTGTTAAAAACTTAAAAACCAACCCTATTATATGGTCTGACACCCATAAAAAAGCCCCAAAGAAAAACACAGCTATTATTACTACTACAGTAGTTCCATAGACTTCATCACGAGTAGGCCAAGTAACTTTTTTTAGTTCTGAATTAACATCAGTATAAAATTGCTTAACTTGTCCCAACTTACCTTCCGGTGTTGGGTCTTGGGTTGTGACATCTGTCACTTCGCTCATTATTAACTACCTCTTAAGTTTTATAACCAATCAATGTTTAATAAAGCTAGACAGCAGGGGTGGAGGGGATCGAACCCCCAACCTACGGTTTTGGAGACCGCCACTCTGCCAATTGAGCTACACCCCTAGAAACCTAGTAAATTCTATTTAGTCTCTTTATGTGGCTTATGTTTACGACAAAAACGACAGAATTTAGAAAACTCTAAACGACCTGTTGTTTTCTTTTTATTTTTTGTCGTTACATAGTTACGATTTTTGCACTCACTACATTGTAAAATAATATTGTCTCTGGGCATAATCTACCTACCTAAAAATTTGAACCATCACTAAAAAATTACTCAATAATTTCAGAGATAGTACCAGCACCAACAGTTCTGCCACCTTCACGAATAGCAAAACGTAAGCCTTTCTCCATAGCAATAGGAGTAATCAAAGTGACTTCAAGAGCAATATTGTCACCAGGCATAACCATCTCAACA
>JACQZQ010000088.1 GCA_016213785.1 Acidobacteriota bacterium | reverse complement strand
TTGCTTTAAGTACGTCGCTACTCATACAATATATTAATATTAACTGGAGTTCGTCCATTTTCTTTTCTCCTTATTTTTTTCTTTTGAAAAGTTTATGGACTACTCTCTTTCTTTTCAACTATGGTCGCAACTTGGACTATTCTATTTACCAAACTTCTTGCACTTGTAGCCCTAAAAATAGATAATGTCAGCTTGAACACCAAAAAAATCCAAGCAAGCTTTTAAGGAGTATTTTTCATGGCTAAAGATCCTATAGAAGTAGATCTTTCAAAAAGAAATTTTATCCACCAGCTTACTACTACTAGTGTTTTAGCTACTTTAACTCAATTACTTGGCCCATATGCTAATCCAAACCTAGCTGTTATTGCTGCACAAAGACCCTCTCCAGGTGGAGATGTTGCACTACTTAATGAGGCTATTAAGTTAGAACAAAAGGCTATTAATACTTATCGAGCCGCCCTTAACGCAGATTTAATTAAAAGCCCTGTTTTAGTAGATGCTGCTTTTTCTTTTGCCTCAGATCATCAATATCATAGAGAAACAATCTCTCGTTTTGTTCGAGGTAAACTTAAAGGTACTCCTCCAATAACAGATGATCCAAAAATTGGGACTTTTCCTGTACCAGAATCTGTATTAAATGGTAAGGATAATGATGTTTTGCGCTATGCACTTACTTTAGAAGTAATTGCATCAAAGACTTACCTTGAGTTTGCTAACGATAAATTAAGCACTCCTGAAGCTAAAGGTTTGGTTGCTTCAATACTAGCGGTTGAAACTCAACATGTCGCAATTGCTAGAACTGCGTTGATGTTGATATTGAAAGATAAGGGTTTAGCCGAAGATAAACAGCTTGTGCCTTTCCCATTTTTTGATCAACAACCTACACCAGCCGTTCCTGCTTAGGTTAAAAGTTGTAAGTATTAAAAGGGCACAGTTTATTTGCTTTTTATAACTAGTAAAGCTATTTAGAGAAATTTATATAGAACAACTCTAAATAGCTTAAAAAATATAGACTGTGGATACTTCGCGTCCTTTTATTGCTGTGCTATAATTGCCAGCATTCTTATCTTAATTAAATCAAACAAACATATCTGCAATAATTTAATTTTTATAATGTAAGTATTTTTGGAGGAAAACGAAATTTTATGGATTATTCAAACAAAATAAAAAAGGTCACAACCACTACACTTTCTTTTGTAGTGGCTGTTTTTGCCCTGTTAGTGCTAGGAACTCTAAATGAAAGTTATGCTCAAGGTATTAACTATCCTGTAGGTAGCCCTGGTGCTACAAGCGGTACAGGTAATGCACGGGTTGACCCAGATAATTACTTTATGCGTAATAACGTAGCAGGACTTACTGAAATTGCTGTTACAGACGAAGAAGAAAATAACCAAGAATTACAAGATTCTGGTAAAGGTGGCTGGCGAATACTTAACGAATTCCAAGAATCTGTTTATATTTATCGCCGTGATCGTATTAATGTAGCCGATCCTAATTTTGGTAAATCATCTCGCGCTACAATTATTAATCCAGGAGTTGCTGGAGAATTAACCTATACTTCAGGAAATCATAAATTTGGTTTTGGTATGGGTGCTTATCAAGCCTTTGGCTTTCAAAGTAAATTTGAAGAAGACCCTGCAAAATTTGGTGCACGCTCTACTTTCTTTGATACCCGTGTTGCTTCTAACGACGTAGCCATAGGTGGTGCAGTCCGTTTAACAAAACAAATTTCTGTTGGTGCAGCTTTTATTTTTGGACGGGCTTTTCTAGACCTTAAAACTCCTGCTCTTCAAGCTTTTGCTTTTGGTTTAGTTAGAGATAGCCGATTAGATGTTTCTGATTTTGGCGCTCCTGGTGTAAATGTTGGTGTTCATATTAGACCACATAAAAAATTAGATATTGGTTTAGGTTATAAAAGTCAAAGAAGTTATGATTTAGAAGGTGAATTTGATACTTTTGAATTAAAAGGTTTTCAATTTGCTCCTAATAAACGTAATGCCTTTGTGGAGTTTAAACTCCCCGCCGTTGGTGAAGCAGGTTTTGTATTTAAGCCTAATAAACTTATTCATATTGCTGCTGATTTTCGTTTCTATGATTATACTGAAACCTTTGGCCCACCAATTGTTTTATTTGATAGAGATACAAAAGAAAGATTACAAACCATCAATATCATGGGTAAAGATGTTAGATCTTACCGTTTTGGTGTAATTATTAATAAGTCAGAAAAAACCAAGCTTTCCTTTGGTGGTGCTTATACTACTAATGGATTTCCTGAAGCTGCTATAAATCCAGGTCTTGTTAATGTGGGCGGTGCTGATGCTAGCTTTGGTATATCAAAGAAAATCGGCGAACGCTGGTTTAGTGTAGGCGTTGCTGCTATTCAAGGCCGTGAACGTAAAGTCGGCCCACCTGCTAACCGCTTATTTGGTGGTAAATATATTGGTGGTGGCGTTTTATTTAGTTTAGGTATTCGTACAAATAAGGTTCCTTTACTTAGTAAATAAAATTTTTTAGGATTTCTGCAAATAGCCATATTTTGATATGGCTATTTGCTAGTCTTTATTTTCTAATAGTTTATTTGCTAGATCTTGGGAAATTGTAACTCTATAACGAGAACGACCTAAGTAACTAGGGTTAGGTTCAATAATTGCACCAAGTTCTTTTAAGAAATTTATAGCTAGCTCTTCGGTAAATTTTATTTGATTATCTTTACCCATTGATTTATTAAGACTAGGTAATAATTTAAGTGCAGGAAGTTTTGTTGGTAGTTTCTTCTCTATAGATAAATAGCGTATTAGCCTTATTTTTAATACATTTAATAGAACTTCTTCTGGTGTTAGGGGATTATTAGGCCTTGTTGGGTCTCTTAAGAATTCATCAAAAGGTAGTAAAGGCGTATAAAAATCTCGTCTATACCTCACAAAAATCTCCTAATATTTTCTTTTTGCTAAAAAATTATCCTTTATATAAATCAAGGATTGCAAGTAAACTTTTTAAGTCGTAAAATCAGAAACACTACAAATTTTGATTCCAAAATTTATTTCCGCATACAGGTAAAAAAGTGTTGAGGCAGAAAAAGTTTAGTGGCGCTAGCTTTCTTTGTACTTGCATTTTTGTATTAATTGTTGGAGTTACTCCTCTACAAGCTTACCAACAAGATTATACAAAAGCTAATGCTACCAATAACATTACTGATAACGTTACTAGTGTATTGGCCCCAGGTGAGAGTAATAAAAAACTTGCTTACCCAGAGCTAGTAGAGCGCACTCGTCAGGCTATAGACTTTCGTCTTAAATGGCGACTCTCTGAGGCTGAAACACTTTGGCATGAAATCTTAAAGTATGATGAGAATAATGCAGAAGCCTTAATTAGCTTAGCAGAAATTGAACGTACTAAACTTAATTACTCAAAATCACTACAATACCTAAATCGAGCTAAAGAACTTCCCTTAGAATTTTCTCTTAATCCAGCACAACTACTAACAGCATATGGTTCATTATACTTAGCTCTAGAAGAGCCTGATAAGGCCGCAGACTATTTTGCTAATGCACGTAAAATTAAAGAAGATTATTATGGTGCTATTTTAGGCCAAGCAGGAGTTGCACTCTTAAAACGTAATTACTCCCAAGCAGAAGAGCTTTTAACAAATTTACTCCAAAACGATACAAACCGTTTAGAAGCTAGAGTTATGCTTGCTCGTGTTTATCTAGAACAAAACCGAAACCAATTAGCAGCACAAGAATCTCAAAAGGTTTTAGATATAGATAAATATAATGTTGAAGCTATGACAGCGCTTTGTGCTGTAAGAGTTGCAGAAAAAAAACCTGATGCAGTAAGAAAATTGGCTAAATCAGTCCTAGAACTTAACCCTTATAATAGTGGTGTTAGAAGACTGCTTTCACAATATCTTAATAGTAAAAAAGTCTCTCTTATAAGGCTTTCAGCAGAAGGCCAAGTTATTATTACTAGCGCAGATAACTTAAAAGAAGCTGGAAAATATCAAGAAGCCTCTTTGCTCTATAAAAAAATCTATACAATTGAGCCAAGATCCATAAAAGCTTTACTTGGTTTAGGTGCCTGTGAAATTATATTAGGTAATTATTCTAGCGCTATTGATTCTTCTGAAAAAGTTTTAGCCCTAGATCCAGAAAACGCACTAGCTCACCTACAACTTTCTCTTGCACATAACGGTTTGCATGAAAGAGCACGTATCCAAGCAGGAGCTACTGATTGGCGAAAAAACTATCAACTTAGAGATAGTAAAATTCCTGAAATTATAGCAGATGTGTTTGTTAACTATAGTAATTTATCTAGAAATGAACAAAAAGTTATTGAACAAGCTGTTTTGCCTTTAGCAGGCTATCTTAATGAGCTAAAACGAAGAGGAGCAAAACACTACCTCTTAGCAGTTGATAAAAAACTTTCAGATGTAATGGGTTATGAATCTTTAGATAACCGCTTAACTTTTGATGGTCGCTATTATGCAAGTGTTAGAGGTGTTGGAGGGCTTGTAACAGTTTCAGGAGTTGAATACTTAGAAGTAGCTATGAGAGGCGGTTTTAATACTATTGCTCATGAATTTGCCCATCAAATACATACTTCAGTCTTATCTAATGAAATTAATGAAAGAATAAAAAAGCTTTATCAAAAAGCTGTTAAAGAATCTCGTGTACTTGATTATTATGCTGCTTCTAATGAATGGGAATATTTTGCCCAAGGCTATGAAGCTTATGTCTCAGACTTTAAACGTCCTAGTGCTGGAGTTACTGCAAGACACACCCGAAGAGAACTAGCTGAGCTAGACCCAGATCTTTATGACTTATTAGATGACTTAGCAGGTGTTATAAAAAAACAAAACACTTCTTTAGAAAATAATGATAATAAAATAGATGTAAAGAAATCATTAATAATGGAAATCCAATAGTTAGCAAATCTAAAAGGTTTTTCTCTTTTATCTACGTTAAAAATATGGCGTTTGATAAGTAGCCTGTGATATATTTAGCTTGATTTGCTTGATTTGCTTGTCCAAACAGGTTTGCGAGTCATAAAAAGCTTTCTTAATACTATATACAATAATACTTAATACTAATAATCTTAGCCCGGTTCTATTGCACTGAAAAGGAGTTGTAAAAATGATCTGCCCGAGGTGTGGAGCTGAAAATCAACCAAGTGCGAAAATTTGTCGTATGTGTGCGACTCCACTAGAATCTGTTAGCCCAATGGCTAATGCTTCAAAAAATCCATATTCTCCTAATATGAGTCCCTTAGGTAATCCTTTGGGTAATCCTAAACCTATTGTTTCTCCACCAGCAGGAAATTCTGCTGGACAAGGTGAACTGCTTTGCCCTACTTGTAAGGCTGTTAATGATGCTACTTGGGCTTACTGTCAACAATGTGGTTCGCAACTACATAAAATGGGAATGCCTAAACCCGTTCAATCTGTTCCTGCCGCACCGCCTATTGCTCCAATGTCGCCAGTAGCTCCAATGCCTCCAATGCCTCAAGTTACACCTCAAATACCTCCTATGTCGCCTATGAATAAGCCTCAGCCAATGGCTGGTACTGCTATAGCAACTCAAAAACCAATTGTTAGCCCTGCTTTGGAGGCTGTACGCCCTACTAGTAACGCAGTTATTAATTGTTCTAGCTGTGGTCGTATTAATACTCCAGGTAGTAGCTTTTGTGCTACTTGTGGATCTGCTCTTCCAGGCTTAGAACCAAGTGCTATTAGCTCATCACCAAGAGGTTTTACCCCTAAACTACGTCTTATTCAAGAAGGTGGTGGAGATGGGGAAATTTATAAACTTGATACAGAGGAAACCATTATTGGCCGTAACAATGGGGATATTCGTTTTCCTCATGATGGCTATATGTCAGGTCGTCATGCACGTATCATTAGACGTGGAGAACACTTTGTTCTAGTTGATGAGAATTCTCGTAATGGTACATTTAAGCGTATTGATGGCGAAGTAGAACTTAAAGCTGGGGATATAATCCTGATTGGAAAACAACTTTTCCGTTTTGAATTATAAAAATTAAACCCTAAGTTGGGTTAGATAAAATTTCTTTGTAATTAATTCAACAATAAGAAATTATCCTTTTAATGGTTAATTTAAAATCTCTTTATTATTAGAGCTTATTGTTTGCTTATCACTTTTAAGTTACTAATAAATTTAACTTTAGGGGGAAAAAAGTGAACGCATCAGTTTTACCAGATGGTATAACTGTTTATGTCTATGCTCGTACCGATGTTGGTATGAAAAGGCAGGGCAATGAAGATAGCTTTTTAATAGCTGATCTCTCTAGCGGTCGTCTTGGTCTTGGGCCAGAGGTAACTGCTCACCAATTAGGTAGTCAAGGTAGTCTTATGGTGGTCTCTGATGGTTTGGGTGGTGCTGCTGCTGGTGAAGTTGCTTCTGCTATGGCAGTACAAACTGTCTGTACTGAATTAATGAAAAGTACTAAATCTGTTCTCCCTCCTAATGATAGATTAAAACGCGCTACTGAACTAGCTAATGATCAAATCTGGTCTTGTGCTCAGTCTGATAATTCTTTAAGAGGAATGGGCGCTACTCTTACAGCAGCTTTTATTTATGGTACAAGTGTTTATATTGCTCAAGTTGGTGATTCAAGAGCATATATAATTCGTGGGGGACGAGTTAAACAAGTAACAGAAGACCAATCTTGGGCTAATGCTGTTAAAAAAGCTGGCCTAGAAATAGCTGATGTTCCTAGTAATGTTATTTTACAAGCTCTAGGTACACAACCTAAAGTCCATGTTGAAGTTACAAGTGTTGAGCTATTAAATGGCGATGTTTTGTTAATGTGTTCAGATGGTTTATCTAATAAGATCAAAGATCTAGAAATGAGAGAAATAGCTAGCGGAAGTGAAGATTTAGCAGATAGTTGTCAAGAACTTGTAGATCTAGCTAATAAACGCGGTGGTGAAGATAATATTACTGTTATTCTAGCCCGTTTTGAAGGAAAAAGTCTCTCTAAAGGTTTTGAAGAAAAAGACTTAAGCATTACATCTACTTTTAAGGTTGTGACTCCTCTAGATTTTGGAGAGTCTGACGAAAATGACACTATTAGTTTTCGTGCTGATGAACCAGCTATAGATCCAATGTCTGTTACTCAAAGCGCTTTATTTGATGGTATTCCAACAATTTCTGGAATCCCTCCAATCCCTCCAACTAGCAATAAACCATCAAAAGAGACAAAACCACATTCAGAAGTATCTTTACCAGCTACAGCCCCATTAACTAGTGAATCTACGGGTAAGGAAGAAAAAGTACCTGTTACTACACCTTTAGTTCCAGCAAATAGTGCTGCAAATAAAAAGAACTTATCATCAACAGAAAGAACAGCTTTTCGTCAAGCTGAAACAAAAACAGATTTACCAGCAATAACTCCTGTTTTTGATGTAAGTAAAGAGCTTACACCAGAACCTAAGTCTGAGTCTGGTGCAGATATAAAAATTGAATTTGTTCCTACACCTGTAAAAGATCCTAGGATTTCATCTTCTCCAGTCTTACCAAAAACTAGTAAACCAGATGTAGTTGCTTTGCCCCCTAAACCTAATTTCCCTATCTCAACAAACCCTTCTAGTGAAAAAAATGCTGCTACTCCTCAAGGAGAATTACCTAAGCTAAGCGAAAGTAAGCCTCTAGCTCCGCCAGCACTACCACCTCCGCCAATAGCAGCATCGCTTTCAATGGCAAAAGATATTAAAATACAAGAGAAAGATGGTGTAGTGTCTTTACCAACAAAACCATCGGTGCCAAATTTAGGAGCAGCAAAACTTCCGCCTCCACCAGTAGTGCCACAAAAACCACTGGTAGCACCACCAACACTAAGTCCACTGCCTCCATTAGCCTCTCAAGCAGGATTATCACCAGCGCCAACACTGCCTCCAGTAAAACCTTCAATGCCTATGCAATCTAATATACCCGCTGCACCAGCACATGTTGGGCTACCACCTATGCCTGCTACACCAATAACAAAACCATCGGCACCAGTGATGCCACCAGCACCGTTACCGCCAGCAGGGCTACCACCAGCACCAGTAGGACTACCGCCATCTCCTCAAAAACCAATAACAAAACCATCAGCGCCAGTGATGCCTGCATTATTTTCACCACCAAGTTCTAATCTATCACCAGAGCCTTTTGCAAAAGATGGAAAATTAGAACCGCCAAAACCTATAATGCCTCCATCTTTAGGTTTACCAGCAACGGAAAAACCAACATTACCAAGTTTACAACCTTTAGGGCAACAATCTACAAGCCCAATATTACCTCCACCTTCTTTAACAGAAACCAATTCACCTGTTGCGCCACCGTTGCCATCTAATTTATTTGCGCCACCTCCAAAACCTGCTGCTCCTAATGTACCTAACCAAGAGGTACAGCCAAAGAAAATATCACCACCCCCATCAGTTTTACCATCTGCTCCACTTAATTTATTTGGTTCAAATAATACTAGTCCATTAGACACAACACTAAAACCCTCATCAGGTTTATTTTCTGCACCACCTCCATCCAAGGCTAGTTCACCAAATGCACCAAAAGTAGATGATTTTTTAGAAAACTCTTTATTTTCACCCGCGCCACCTAAGTCAGGGTTTGGAACTTTACCTCCACCTCCAGCGCCAAGACCATCTGAGCCTAATTTAGAAAATTCTTTATTTTCGCCCCCTTCGGCTCCTAAGCCTGAACCCAAAGGAGATTTTTTAGGTTTAAGTTCACCAGGTTTAATTTTTCCAGAAGCTTTTAAGGAGAGGAATTCACCACCACCGCCTAAAAAATTGGATGATGAAGCTAATCCAATAATGCTAGAAACTTTATCTGTGGCTACTCCTGAAGAGCCTAAAACACCACCAAGTCCTTTATTTGCACCTCCTAATGCTCAAGCGCCTTCGGCTCCTTTATTCCCTCCACCTCAAGGAAGAGGAGAGACAAAACCTATAGCAGCACCGCTTTTTGCACCTCCAACAGCTAATAAACCACCAGTACAGCCAAGCTTTGTTCCTCCTTCTGTAGGTGCACCTTCAATTCCACCGCCTCTTGCTAAACCTGAGGCTGGTCAAAATGATACAAAGCCAATAAATAAAACAGGCGTAGAAGTTTTAGCTTCGCTTTTTTCTGCACCATCAGGTAAAGCTAATCCACCAGTAGCAGAAATTAAACCGCCAGTAATTTCGCCCGCAATGCTGCCACCACCTATTGGAGTACAAGGTGCCATACCGCCACCTGTAAAAACGGATAGTGGTGTAAAAGAGCCTATTAAACCAGCACCTCCAGCTTTGGTGTTGCCACCTAGCCCTAAAAAAGCAGATATACCTTCTCTTGTGGCACCTCCATTAAAACCAACTGTGCCACCATTATCGCCGCCATCTAAGCCTGAGATAAGCTTACCTCCACCTCCTTTAGGTATGTCTATGCCCTCAGGTGAGGATAAAGCAAAAAACTTAAAAGATAGTATTGCCCCATTAGGTGCTTCTATACCACCTCCACCTAGACAAGAGGGAGACGCTAAAAAACCATTATTTTCACCACCTCCATCTCCAGCACCTAGTAAACCTGTTAATTTACCGCCACCACCAACACCAGCAGGAGCTAAAATAGATTTACCGCCATCACCTAGCGTTGGGCCTACACCGTTAGCTAAAGCACCCTCTCCATTGCTACCACCACCAGTTAGTAATAAACCTTCTTCTTTTGATGATGTAGAACCTCCTCCTATTCCAAAAAGTGCTGGTGCAGCATTTTCAGAAGTAGAAACAACCCCTAAGCCTAAAAATCAGCTTAACCCTAAGCTTTTATTAGCCTTAGGTGCTGTTGTAGTAGCTATTGTTACAATAGTAATAGTTATATTTACTTTTTCTGGAAAAGACGACCCAACGCCTACTGCAAGTAATAGCCCTACTCCACAAGTTACCCCTACAGTAGAACCTGTTGAGACTCCAGTAGCAAGTCCAAGCCCAGTAGCAACAAAAGCTGCAAAAGAAACTCCTACCCCAGTCCCAACAAATGTATCTACTCCAGAGCCTGTTATACCAGCAGATACACCAAGTTTGATTAAGTATGCTTTAGCTCAAGTAACATTAGTTTTAGATAGAGCACAAAAAGAAATGCCAGATACAGACCCAACTAAAGCATCTAGATTAAGGTCTTTAGGAGCTTATAAAGAAGAACTTACAAAATATGTCTCTAAAAATGTTGCTGATGATGGTGCAAGAAATTTTGCTGAGAGTGCATTAAGCCAAATTAAAGGGTTAAAAGCTCAGCTAGATGCCCTACCTAAGTCATCTTCAGGTAAAGGAAAAAAAGGTAAGTAGAAATTAGAAATTTATAGCTGATTAGCTATATTTTTTAGTAGAAAAATAATTATAAAGACCACTAATGAAAATTAGCCAAACACTTGCAGATAAATAAGCTGCTGTTACATCACTAGTCCAATGTGCTCCTAAATAAACCCTAGAAAATCCTACTAGTGCTACTAATGCTGCTGGTAATGCCATTAGTATTATTTTTAATAATGGGTTAGAAACTTTTTTATAAATTAGAAAACATAAAAAACCATATAAACAAACATAATGTGTAACATGCCCAGAGGGAAAGCTTAAAGTATTTTCCTGTACTAAAAGACGCACACATATTTCACCAGCAGGTCTAGGTCGAGCAATAATAACTTTAATAATACTATTTGCTATTTGTGCTACTCCTGTAATTAATAAAAGCATTCGTGCTTCTAGTTTATAGCCTAAGTAATATAATATAAGAGTAAAACTAATAACTATTGTAGCGGAAAGATAAAAATTATCTCCAAGTAGCGAAATTGCTCTCATAAAGGTTTCTAGGCTACTAAAAGATTGTAGAGTGCAAGTTATAGGGATGTCCCATGCTAAAGGTTTATGTTGAAGAGCTAATATAGCTAGTACTAAGAAAAAAACTATAGCAACAAAAAAATATATTTTTTCAATTAAGTAAAAATGACCAGTTAAAGAGTTATTTTTTCTATCTTGTTCCATACTATCTAGATTATGCAGCAATAAATTTTACCAATCAATTATTTTTCTGTTAAATAAATTCTTGGAACTCTCTTAGAAAGCCCACAAGTAAGCTCATAGGAAATTGTATTAGCCATTGCTGCTATTTCCTCAGCAGAAATAGATTTATTTCCAGATTGACCTATTAAAATAACTTCATCGCCCAAAGCTACATTTTCAACATCAGTAACATCAATTAAAGTTAGATCCATACTAACCCGCCCAACAATAGAAGCCATTTGACCTTTAATTAACACTTTACCAATATTAGAGTAATTTCGTCTTAACCCATCATCATAGCCTATTGGAATTGTGGCAATTAGACTTTCTCGTTTAGTAAAAAAGCTATTTCCATAACCCAGGCTTGTTTGAGCAGGTACTTGTTTAAGTAAAATTATTTTGCTATGTAAAGATAGTGCAGGCATAACTTTAATTGTTGCCTTAGGTGCAATTGTATCAGTAAAACCATAGAGAAGCCCTCCAGCCCTAACTAAATTTCCATAAGCCTCAGGCCAACTACAAGTACCAGCACTATTAGAAAGATGTATAAAATTAGGATTAAACCCTTCTGCCTTAATTAGGGCTAAACATTTTTGAAAATCCTGAACTTGGTTTTTAGTAAATTCACTTTTTTCTAACTCATCTGCTGAGGCAAGGTGTGTCATTGCTCCATCAAGAATTAAGTTAGGGTAATTTTTTAATTCTTTAAGAAAGTCTGATAACTGAGAAGTGAGTATACCTAGACGGCTCATTCCTGTATCAATTTTTAAGTGAAATTTCCATTTAGAATTTACCTCTTTAGCCGCTTTACTAAGGCTTTCTAGCATATCAAGACGATAAATTGTAGGTATAAGGTTGTACTTAATACATTCAGAAGCTTGGTCTTCTTGCCAAAAACCACCTAAGCAGAGTATCGGAGATTTAACACCTGCTTGACGAAGTTCTATACCTTCTTCAGCTAAAGCAACTCCTAAAAAGTCAGGAATAGGTGTTTGTTTTTCTAGATAAGTAGCAATAGCTTTAGCTCCGTGTCCATAAGCATCAGCCTTAATTACAGCCATTACTTTTATTGAGTTGCCTACTAGTTGTTTTACTGCTTTATAATTATTTGCTATGCGGTCTAGTCTAATTTCTGCCCAAGTTGGTCTCATATTTTTGAAATACTTTCAATTTAATAATAGAAAATAAAAGTTAAAGTTTAGTGCTATTACGCTAATCTCCAAGTCTTGTTGCCTGCTCTTACCTATTTATCAATTTATCAGGCGAGCTATAGTTGATATATTAGGTTATATATAGACTAGTAGAGCTTTTTGTGTTTGTTAATTTACCAATCCATTCTAGGCATAAACGCCTACATTGTATTAATTAAAAATTTATCTTAGATAGCCCTAGACTTTTTTCTGGGATTATTTTATCTTTTTGTGTATTAATTTTTATCTGTTTTTCGTCTTATCCATTAGAACTTTTAGAACTTTTAGAACTTTTAATTTTCAAATCAAAAAATAATCTCTAACATTTGTACTTTTACCTAATTAATATGCGTAATCCAAAACATTTTATAATAGTTCTTATTGTTTTGTGTTCTATAACTATTTCTATTGTGTTTGGGTTAGTCTATCAAAAAAGTAAAACAGCTAGATTTTATAAAGAAAAAGATTTATCTGAAGATATTAAGACTTTAGTCAATACCCTAAATAAACATAGACCATTAGAAGGCCGATTAATAGGGGCTTCTACATATTATTCTTATAAACCTCCTGATAAATTAACTATTAGGGTTGAACGTTATGAAAAGCAAGTCCCTAACACTAATACGCCTTATGCAAGTGCTGAACAAGCATCTAGTTTGGTATCAGAAGAACGAGGAGTTAATGTTTACAACCAATTAACTAGCCTACCAGAGGTTAATGAGGCCACCAAAAATATTAGCTCTTCTTACCTTAAAAAAACTTCTCTTGAATCTTCTTATGGTTTAGCTGTTATTGATATATTTAAGGGTAATTATGATAGTGCAATTAAGAGCTTAGAAGAACTAATTAAAAAATCTTCTAAAGATCCTAAGTTACTAAATGATCTTGCTTGCAGCTATTTAGCAAAGTTCTATGATGAAGATAGGCCACAAGATTTAATCTATGCTCTTGCAAACATTAAAGATGCGCTTAATGCTGATCCAAAAGGCTCTTTTATTGAAATACGGTTCAACTATGCCTTAATGCTAGAGAAGCTAGATCTAAAAATTATAGCTCGTCAAGCCTGGGAAGATTACTTAAAAATAGATAGCTCTTCAGAATGGGCTAATGAGGCTCGTTCTCATATTGCTGTGCTTGACGGGCCTTTATATGCTGATATTTGGAAACAAGAGCGGGCAAAATTAGAGAAACTTATAGTAGAGGAAGGCCAAACAAGCCAAACATTTCAAGAAATTGTAAAAAAATACTCTAATCCATCAAGGGTTTACGTTATTGAAGAGCTTTTAGGCGATTGGGGTAAGGCTTATTTAGATAACGATAAAGCTTTAGCTAAACAAAAACTTAATACTGCGCGAGCTATTGGAGATATATTAGTTGGTTTAGATAAAGATAACCTTATTCGTGATATGGTGGCTGTGATTGATAAGTATAGTAACCGAAGTGAGCAATTAACTGAGCTTGCCAAAGCTCATATAAGTTGTAAACAAGGAATAGCTTTAATTGATCTTAGTGAAGCTACTAACAGTCTTATAGTACTAAATAAAGCATTAACAACCTTTAATAAATTAGGAGATAATGCTGGCAAATGTCTAATTTTACTTCATATCTGCCGTTGTCAAAGGGTAGTTTCAAAATATGACTTAGCCTTAAAAATAAGCCAACAAGTGCGCAATATAGCAAAAACTAGTGGCTATCCATACTTAAGTGGCCGAGCTTGGATACAAGAGGCAAATACATACATTAATCTAGTTAATCCAAAAGCTTCTTTAGAAGCAGTTAACACTGCTCAAGTTTTTTTAGAATCAATTAATGATCAAGATGATTTAGTAACAACTAATGTAATATTTACTCTAAACTATAATAAGTTTCATAATTTAGAAGAATCTTTTAAGCATATTTATAAGGCTATCAAATATTTCAACTTTTCAACAAAAATTCTACTTGCTCCAGCTATATTTGCCACATTTAGAGACTGTGTTATTTTGTTAGGCAATCCTTCTGTTTCAATAGTTTTTTGTAGTGAACTTATTAATTTACTTAATACCTATAATTCTAAACAATACATAGCATTAGCAACAGCCTTTTATTGGCGAAGTTTTGCTTATTACAAAAATAATGATATAGAAAATGCTTTTAAGGACTTGGATTATGTAAAAGAGCTTTTAGAGAAAATTGAGGATAAAGCCTATAAACAACGTCTTGCTGAAGAAGTTAATATAAGAAAAGGAGATTTATATCTTTTCAAAAACCCCCATCTAGCTATAGATGCCTATACAAAGGCATTAGACTATTTTAGAGAATTTCCTGATAGTTTTCATAAAACTCACATTTATTTGTCAAGGTCTTCTGCTTATTTAGATATAGAAAACATAATCCAAGCAGAAACAGACCTAGAAGAAGCAATTAAGGAATTTGAGAAAGAGCGAAACAATATAAAGGAAGAAATAAATCGGATTTCTTTTTTTGAAAACACTGTGCTTGCCTATGAGAAAATGGCAAATATTCAATTAACATTTCATAAAAATGTAGAAAAAAGTTTTGATTATGTAGAAAAAGCAAAAGCAAGAGCATTACTTGATTCTATTGAAGGCATAAAAACTTCTTCCAATTCTCAAAGCTTCAAAGATAGTAAGTCCTTACCTTTAACAGTTAAAGAAATTCAAAAACATTTGCCAGAAAATTTAGCAATTATTGAATATAAAATATTTGCTGAACAAATTGCTATTTGGATTTTACAAAAAGATAAACTTAATTTTGTCCAAATTCCAATAAATAATAAATCTCTTGATAATTTGATTGATAATTTTTTAAGTGTAATTGACCAAAAAGGATCAAAGGAAAATCTAACTAAAACTAGTGAGCCTTTATATAAATCTTTAATTGAACCAACAAAACAATTTATTAACAAAGAAACAGTAATAGTTTTTATTCCAGATAAAAACTTAAATCTTATTCCATTTGCTGCTTTGATAAATCCAGAAACAAAAAAATATCTTACTGAAGAGCATTTAATATCATATTCACCAAGTGCCACAATATTTGTTCGTTGTTTACAAAAGAGCCTTAAATTAGCTACAAAAAATACAGAAAAAAACACAGAAAAAGCTTTAATTATAGGTAATCCAAAATTTGAAACTAAAGATTTCCCTAAGCTTAATCAACTTAGATTTGCCTCACAAGAAGCTAAAGAAATAGCTCTTACTTATAAAAACTCACTATTATTTCCTAGTGAAAAAGCAACAAAAAAAGCTTTTCTAGAAAATGCTGCTAATTATGATGTAATTCATTTTGCTGGGCATGCCATTGTTAATGAAAACTCTAATCTATTTTCCTTACTTATTTTAGCTTCTGACAAACAAAACACTATAGATAAAGGGGCTTTGTATGCTTATGAAATCTATAATTATAGGTTTATAAAAACGAGGCTTATAGTGTTAGCCGCTTGTCGAACTGCTAGTGGAAAAGGTTTTCAAGGAGAAGGCGTAACAAACCTAGCACGACCTTTTTTAGCTTCAGGTATTCCTTCTGTTGTTGCAAGTTTATGGAATGCAAATGATGAAGCTTCAGCAAAACTATTTACCAGTTTTCATAAGGAAAGGGCAAAAGGTAAAAGCAGCATAGAAGCATTAAGAATTGCCCAAATAGAACTTATAACAAGCAGTGATATTAAGTACAAAGACCCTAAATCTTGGGCACCATTTATGTTACTTGGCAGTACAGATTAACTATATTTAAGGAGAGACTATGTTTACATTTAAGATTCGCTTTCGTGGTTTAGTTGCTTTAGCTAAAGATATAAGTGGAGGAGAAGGAAAAGAAAAACTCTATGCAGTGCTTCTTAATGGTACTAACCCAGGTCAATCTTCTAGAAATAGGAGATTTTTTACTCACATCCCATCCTTAAGTTTTAATGTTGCTGATTTATCAAAAGGAGACTTAGGTAAACTTGAATATGTAACTCTTGATAATAACAATAACCCACTTAAGGCTTATGTAATGTTAAATAAAGAGAAAATAGATTTAATTTATAAAACAGATGAGGATGCATTAACTTTTAATGCTATGGATAAAATTCCAAGTATGGACGATATTTATCCTGAAACTGGGGTCAACTTAAAGCCCACTCTTTATGCTAATGCATTTCCAGAAGACGATGCTTTAGCACGTATGGTCATAGAAAAAGGAGCAATTGAGCAAGATGATGAAACTAATGACTATTTTATGTTTGAAGATCCTAATGGGAATTCTTATGGTAATGAAATTAAGTTTGCAAGAGACGTTGTACTTACAACAAAAGTAAAGCGTGGAACAGTAAAATTAAAACTAACTCGTTATCAAGAAGGTAGAAAAGCTGGTGAGGAAACCTATTCATTTAGACCCATAGCAGAAAATGGTACTGTTGAAGTCACAATCCAAAATATGCCTCCTAGTTATGTAGCACCACCAAACTTTAATGTACAAGAAGGCACATTAACAGTATTTGATGAATGGAAAGAAGATCATGACTTTGAATTACTTTATAGTGCGACTGAGGATGGCCTTCCCAATAAAAGAGTGCCAAAGAAAAGCCGTTTAGGCCCGCCTACTCTTGGTGGTACAGGAACATATCCCCCAATTGTATGTGGAATAGCTCTATTTAAAGATATTTCGTAAAAGTAAGTTTATTTTTGGTAAAAGAGTGTTTTCTAAAAAATATGTGGGAGAACTGGGAAAAAACATTTTCCCAGTTTTGACAAAGATCATTTTCACAAATTAATGAAAGGGAAATTATATGGGTATAACAACAACCCCTAGGAATATTGTAGCAAGTAATCAAACCCCTAAAGTAATACCAGGATTTCCAATGGGTGTCCAGCAACACTTTACAGTTTGGTGTTGGGCAGCATGTATTGAACTAGTTCTTAAACATAGAGGAATTATGGCTCGTAGTGAACTCGACTTTGATGCGCAAGCCGACATTGCCACTAAATTTTTTTTTAACCATCCAGTAACCCCTGTAAGTAGCTGTCGTATTACCCCTGGTTCTTGTAAACAAACTCTGTTGGATATAGACATAAGGGATCTTTATATAACAGGTTATGGCTTAAGTCCGATACTTGACCCAAACAAAACGATTACTGGTAATGGAAAGATAACTTTTGAGGAAATAATAAAAGAAATAGATAATAACAGGCCAGTACAAATATCTACAAGAATCTTTGGAACTAACTTGCTACATACAGTCATTATTTATGGCTACAATGAGGCAACAAGACAAGTCATAGTGGAAAATCCTGCGGATACAGATTCAGCCGTAAATTTTTCCTGGATAGATAATCTTCCAAACTATTGGGTAAATACTTTTATAAATCTCTAGAAAGAGGAAAATTTTATGATTATAGATACAATGGACAACATAATGACTGAGAGTGTTTTAGATCAAATGGTTGAAGATTTGGGGAAGTTTATACCTAAAGAATCAGAAAAGTCTGAGAAGTATAGTAGAGTTGAGTTAATGGAAACATTTCCGTTATGGAAAATATACATTGATAAAATAAGTGATAGTGACTCTATAGATAACTTAGCTAAGGATTTTGGAGAGTGGCATCATCAAATATTTTTAGATAGCACTCCAAAAGCTTTTGCCCGTTCTTTTTTTAGACCAAGGGATAAATTTATAACAATTATAGAGTTTGCCTTTTCTCCTTTAGCTAAAGAACTTAATAGCCTAATAGAAATGATTAATCATTCAAAATACGAAAGTCTAGAAGGAAAGGTGCGTTTATTAAGGGTTTCTGCCTTGTCTGTGTATGCATTTTGGTTAAAGGGAACAGAAAACACCTTTATAATAGCTGACTTTCCTAAATGTAATCAAGGAAACGACTTTTTACCTACAAGAAGATTTTTAAGTGAGGCAGAATTTATGCGTGTACTAAGCAAACAAATGGTTATTTCTGGGGTTATTTAAATTTATTAAATTTCTTTGCTTAACAATATCTTTATTTAGTAGAATTTAACGACTCTAATTCTTTTTTTAATTCACTTGCCCAAGGGGAATTAGGGTCTAAGTTTAAGTATAGTTCTATATCTAAACTGGCTTCATTATTTTGGCCTAGCTCTTTATAAATCTTAGCTCTATTAAAAATTGCTGGTAAATAATCAGGTTTAATTACTAATGCTTTATTAGCGGACTCTAATGCTAGTGTGTAATTATCTTGTGCTGCATAGCTAAGAGCTAAATCACTGAAAATAGCAGGGTTTGTTTTATCGATTTGAATTGCTTTTTCAAGTTGCTCAATTGCTTTAGCGTATTCACCTTCTAAAAATAATATTTGTGCAAGAGTTTGACAGTTTTTGGGGGTTGGATCGTTAGCTACAAGGGGTTCTAGCATATTTTGGAGGGCTTTTAATTTAGTATTGAGATCCTCTGATTCGCTTCCTCTGGTTGTATTTTCTGGAGAAAACTCAAGCTCTGCAAAACGTAATTTGGTTGGGCGGCCTTTAAGATTTATTTCTTGTATGGTTGCAAGACTTTCTGCTACTAGATTATCTACAGGAGATGTTCTTAATCGATAAATAGCAACTACTCCTACTAAGAAAACAATTGCTAAGGATGCAGCTAAAGCTAGCTGACTAGCTTTCCAGGTAGAAAGAACAAATCCTTTAGAATTTTCCCTAGTTGGTTTATGAGAGGTAAGTAAAACAACATTATTATTTGTTTCTAGCTCTTTATCTAAAGTCTTTCTTACAAGCTCACGAGCGTTTTTAGTTGATTCTTCAAGAGTGGAAGAGAGAAAAGCTTTTTCCTCTTGGCTTATTTCACTACTAATTGCTTTAGCTAATTGTGCAATGCTTTCACAGCAAATACTACATTCTGCAATATGAGTTTCGGCTCTAATTAGCTCATCACCTAATAGCTCTCCAGAAAAATATTTTAATGTATTACTTTCATTTTTACAGACTGACAAACTCATAAATATACCCTCACTACATAGGCCAAATAAACATTTTAGGTGGTTTGGTCTAGAAGTACAAACACGCAAACTTATAAAGTGGATTTATAACTTGACTTAGCAAGAATGCCAGAAGTTGTTATTATTTATCTAGACGTAAAAACTTATTTTACACTGACAAAAATTACAATCCGTCTGCATTTATTTTACCTAAGGTTTCTCGCACGCGTTCTTTTGTGCGAAAAACTACTGCTTGTACATTAGCTGTAGTCATAGAAAAAGCTGGAAGTTCTGCTATTTCGCGACAAGAAAGCCCATTAATTACATGTAGATGAAAAATGATTGAGTCTCGTTTAGCGTTTGATCCTGAAAGAGAGACTTTAAGGATTTTCTTTAATTTATCAAGAGTAATTTTTTCATTAGTAATATAAGCAGGAGAACTTTCTTCGCTTGCTGGTATTAAGTCAGCAATAGTTAGTTCTTGATCCCCTTTTAGTGGGGTATTTAGTGATAATTCTGCTGCATAGCGTTTTTGTGCTATTTCTCGGCGGATCTGGTCAGTTACAACACTTCGGACGACAGTTAAAAGATAAGCTGAAATGGAAGCGTCAGAACTACCTCGAAAATCTTTTAATACTTTACGGTTATTTGATAAAAGGCGCAGGTATATTTCTTGAATTAATTCAGCAATATCGGTTTCTTTAAATTTATAAGTACGAGTTTCTCGAAAAGTAAAAAGCGAAATTTGTTTATGAAAACGATTAATAAACTCATCCCAAGCAGCATGGTTTCCTTCATCACAACAAAGCGTTATTAGCTCAACAGATGATATTGCTTTAAGTCTTTCACTTAGGGACATTAAGCAGTTCTCGTTTTACGTAAGCTGTAGGTAATTTCTTTTATATAGATTTCCAAAGAGTATAGTGTGTTGCATTTATAGTCAAGAAGTGTGTACTAAGAATATTTATGATCAAATAAATATCTTAATTACATTAACTTATCAACTAGTAACAGCAAATAAAATAAAAATTTAGAAAAGTTTTTAAAACTTTGTATGTATTTTTTTTTAGCTTACGTCTAAGAAAATTAATACTCCAAAAATATTTAATAAAAACTATAGTAAATTCAAAAACGAAAAAAATATATTTATTAAATGTAATAAAACAAAATCAATTTTTTCTTTTCACTATCTAAAAATCCTATTTCTATCTCTCACTTGTTAGACCTAGCCTTTCTGCTAGGTCTAACAATCTTTTTCTCTAATTAGATTTTTATTAAAGCTTAAGATATGATTCCTAAAAAATATCAGCAGTAGGTTTTTGAGGTTTAGTTTTTATTCTTAAAGAGTTAATTTGCTCTAAAATAATGTTATAGCGAGATTTATTACCTGTTTGATCATAGATAGCTAAAGCACGCTCAAAATAATTAAGTGCTCCAATATAATCAGCTTGGCTTTGTTGGAAATACCCAGCTGCGACTAAAACACGTGCAAATAAAATTAAGTCATTTAATCTTTGAGCTAGGCGGACTGCTATTTCTATCCATTCTTCAGCCTGTGCTAAATCGCAAAGTTTTAAGTCAACAGATAAAATTAAGTAATCACAATAGTATGCAGCTATTTTTTCTGTTTCTTCGTCTAGCTCTAAACTTTGATTTAGTAAGTTGTCAAGATTAATAATTTTTTCACTAATAGTTTGAGTCTTTTTAAGCAGTTTTTTCACTAAATTGACTTCACCAGAGCGCCAAGCTTGATTTGCTGCAAGAGTGTATTGGCAAAAGGCTAAGGGCAGTTCTTCAGCAAGTTCAAATTGTTGAGCAGCTAGGTTATTTTGACTGGATTCTTCAGAGGGTTTTATTAATATTTCAGCAAGTTTTCTATGTAGTTCTTTTCTTTCATTTGTTGACCAAAGATTATAGAGGCTTTTGTAGAGTATATGTTGAGTAAAACTATAATAATCATCTTCTACAAAAGTATCTTCAGGAGTACGAATTTCTTTTAATAAACCATAACGCAGCGAGTCATCAATGATTTTTAATAAAGTATCTTCTTCAATATCTGTAAATTTTTTTAAAGTTTCAAACCCAAAAGTTTCTCCTAAAATAGTAGCTTTTTCTAGTACTTGACGTTTTTCTAATGGTAAGAAACTTAAGCGAGCTTCAATTAATTGAGTTACAGTTTCAGGAATTTTAATTTCTATTATATTGGCTAACCATGTTTTTTCTTCCCAAGTTATTGCACCTTCTTCTAGCATTAACTGTAAAACATTGGTCAAATAAAACGGATTACCTTCAGTTGCTTGACTTAGTTTTTCTATAGATTCTTCGGAAATAGAAATAGGCTCAAATATCTTTTCTATAAAACTACGAATATCTGCTTTAGTTAACTCTGATAGGTTTAAGCGCTGTAGCTGTCGTTGGTTAGAGATACGATCTAAACAATTTGCTACTAGGTTTTCTGGCCTAACTAAATCTTGAGTTCGTGCAGTGAAAATAAAAAGAATTTGTGAATTAGCTGCTAGTCTAACAAGATGCATTAAAAGGTTTAGGTTTGTTTCATCAGCTAAATGCAGGTCATCAATTGCTATAACTAAAGGATATTTTTGTGATAAACGCACTATGGCTTGTGTTATTAAGTCAGAAGATTTTTCTAAGCGGTTTTCAAGTTTTGATTGAAATAATGCAGCAGTAGACATTTTTGGTAGTTGAGAAATTTCTTCTTCTAAACTATTTGCTATAGAGCCAAAAATATTTTGGAAATGTTCTTTTTCTAAAACTAGTTTTTGTAAATAAGCCCTTAAATCCAAAATTGACCAAAGTGGAGTTATTTGGCTAGTAAATTGTCCAGAAAAACAAAGTGCTCCTATTTCTTGAAATTCTTTAATTGCTTGACTTAAGAGTTTTGATTTACCAATTCCAGGATCACCTGAAATTAATAAGACAATGGCTTTTCCTTCATTAACCTGTTCAAAGGCTTGGCGCAATTTAGTTCTTTCACGGTTTCTAGCAACAAAATGATCAAAAGAAACTTCTTTTTCCACAAGTTTTGGTAATTCTTTTTCATATAATGAGTTATGGTAATCTAGTGGTAAGGAGACAAACATTCCTACTGTAGAACGCACATTTCGTTTTGGTGCTTGTTTTAATGCCTTAGCAAAATCCTCAATAGATTGATATCTTAGGTCAGGGTCTTTTTCTAAGGTTTTCATTAGCGTTGTTTCTAAGGCTGGAGGAATATCAAAAACAATTTTATGAGGTTGAGTTGGTTTAAGATTTAACTGTTGATAAATAAGATCTGCTTTATTTGCTGTATCAAAAGGAGGTCGGCCTGTAAGCATTTGGTAGAAAATTGTTCCAAGCGAATAAATATCAGCCCTAGCATCAACTTCTGTTGTCCGAAACTGCTCAGGGGCAGTGTAGTGTAGTGAACCAATTAATGCGCCTGAAGTAATACTTTTAATAGTACGTTCTTTTAGTTTTACTAAACCAAAATCAATAATTTTACTTACTTCCCCTGTACTAGTCTTACAAAGAAAAATATTAGAGGGTTTTAAGTCTCTATGAATAATACCTCTTGAGTGTGCTTGTGAGAGAGCTTCGCATATTTCAAGAATAATCTTAACTGAATCGTTTATACTTAATCTAGGTTCTGTAAGAAAACGGTCTGTTAAGGTTCTCCCTTCTAAAAGCTCCATAACAATATAAACAAGCCCTGTAGGGCTAGAAGAAAAATCATAAACTGTAATTATATTAGGGTGTTTCATACTAGCCGCCGCTAATGCTTCACGGCGAAATCTTTCTCTAGCTACATCATTACTAACTAACTGAGGATTAAGTATTTTTATTGCTACAGATCGTTGTAAATCCTCTTGCTGAGCCTGGTAAACGCTTCCCATAGAACCGCGAGAAATTAATTTAGTTAGCTGATAATTAGAATCAAGTAGTGTGTTTGTTGGCAAAGTGTATTGCAAAGGGCTACCATCTGTAAGACAAAAAGTAACCTCATCGTTATAACAGCTTTTGCAGTATGAACATTCTTTCATGATTTTTGAAATTAGAAATTTTTAGAAGTTTAATGATATTTCTCTAGAGTTACTCTACAAGCCATACTTTATCTAGTCAACCTTTCTATCAAAATTAAAAATAATTTTAATTGACTTGAAAAGTACTTTATATTATAAAGTACTTGGTCATACTATTAAAAACTTATTTTAGGAGAAACCTATGCTACCTCCTTTAGCCCATTGGCAAAAACATTTTGAAAGTAATGAGTCTAATAGCCCTATTAATTGGGAAGTTGAAGATATTCTTACACAAAAAGAGTTTGATAATATTAAAAATTCTATTGCTGCATTCCAGTTAGGTGAAAGTTCTGAGGGAAAGCATTTAATACAAGCAGCAAAAAATTATGCTCAAAAATATAATGATCCATACTTAATCACTATCACAAGGTTATTTATTAAAGAAGAACAAGGGCATGCCTTATTATTAAAACGTTTTATGGATAAAAATAAAATTCCTACTATAAGAAAAAATTGGTCAGATGATATATTTAGAAAATTAAGGAAAAATGTAGGTTTTGAACTCTCTATTACAGTTTTAATTACTGCTGAAATGCTTTCATTAATTTATTATTCTGCCCTATTTAATGCTACTGGTTCTAAATTGCTTAAGTCAATTTGTGAAAAACTTGTTAAAGATGAAGTAACACATATTAAGTATGAGTCAGAGCTACTTAATAGTATTCGTAAGGAAAAATTATTAAAACATTTAGTTTGTTTTGCTCATCAATTTTTTTATTTTGGTACAATGCTAGTAGTTTATCTTAGTCACCATAAAGTGCTTAATGCTGGTGGTTATAATTTTGGTGGTTTTTGGAAACACTGCTGGGAAGAATTTTCTAATAGTTTTGGTCAAGGAAACTTACTTAAAAAATTATCAAGACAGATGCCAAACCCTTTTGTTAATTAGATTTAAGATATATGTTGTTAAGTTAGGCTATATAAATAATTTGTAGGGATAAGGGTAAGTTATTATCCCTACATTAATTTATTTAAAATGGCAAAAAACATAAGAAAACATGATAGGTTTTATGTTTATTCTACGCGTCATGAGTAAGGTTAAGTGACAACTCAAAATAACTTTCAAAACAATTAATAATATTTTGCACAAAGTTTTAGTAGACCAAACTAGAACAATAGGAGGTAGTTGTGTTTAAATTGTCAAACAATTTTTTAGCGAAGTTACAAACTATGTTTATTTTATTGGCTTTAGTATTGTTTGGGGGCGTATTGGCTATCCCTAACACTACTATATTGGCTCAACAGGTAAAGGTATCTAAAGAAAAACAAACAAGATTTCCAACTTACTTTGAAGGTTTTGTTACAGGTGTTCAAGGAAATACAATTGAAGTATTAAATGGAAGTTTAGCTTTTGATCTTTCTAAGGCTAAGATTGTTTCTGGGTCTGAGGATTTAAATATCTCTAGCATAGCCGTTGGGTCAGTTGTTCGTATAGATTATTTTCAACCCTCTGGAAAAGAGCAAAAAAAAGGTGCAACAGGGGCTAAATCCTTGGTTAAATCAGAAGATGTTGGTTCAGTAATTGTTCAAAAAATGGCTTCGGTGGAACTAGGTGGGTTTTTTGGTGATGTAAATCTAGATAAAAAATCCTTTAAGATCTATGGCTATGAGGTTTTTGTTAACAATGAAACTAAAGGCCAAATTTCAGTTAATAATGAACTTAAAAACTCTGTTGATTTGGAAATACTAAAGAGTTTTAAAAAAGGTGGTATGAGTGTTTCAGCTAAACTTGTAGAAGATAGACTAGTTGCTACTTCTTTGTTTGCTTTTGAACTTGATGGTCAGATTCCTCAAGGTTCTCGTTATCTAGGAACAATTAGAGGTTATGTAACTGATGTTAAAGGAACAATGGTTGAGATCTTAGGTGGGAAGGTTTCTTTAGATTTAGCTCCAATAGCAGAAGATGTAAAAATAGCTTCTCTAAAAGATGGTTATGTTTATGCTAGCAGCCATTCATCAGAATTTCCTGTTTCATCAAAATTAGAAGCTATTGCTGGTACTGCTCGCTATAAAAACGAAGTATTCTTTTCTGGCTCATTTGCTAAAGATCAACGCCAAAGTGTAATTATATTTTCTGGGGTTCGTCTCTTAGTTAATGAAAATACACTATTTATTGAAAGTGATGAAGATGATGATGGAAATGCTAAGATTTTAGGTAAAGGATCAACAGGTTTAGCTTTACTTAAAAACTCAGGATTTCCTTTAGCTGTATTTGTTACAGTAAATGGCAATAGCCTAATTGCAACGGATGTGATTGTTTCAGCAAAAGCCTTAAACTAAGTAATTCTCAATTTTTCAATTTTTTTGCCTTAGGTAGAATAATTAGGGATAGACCAGCTAACTAGCTTAGCTGGTCTATTTTGTTTATACCTTTGTATTAAAAATGCGTCCAAAGTAATCGCTAATCTCACTAGTAAGTTGCTTGTGTTCTTTAATACCTGCAAGTTCTTTAGCTAAAAGTTTCTTAAATTCGATTTGCATTTGTCGGGCTATTTGAATACGTTGAGCTTGTGGTGAGCCTGCTCCATGCATACTTTCTGTTAAATACCCTACAGCATTACGTCCTAAGGTCATATTTTCAATTAATCTTAAAATTCTTACGCGATACTCCGTAGGTATATCAGCACGGCCTTTTAAGTATTTTTCTAATAATGCTCCAACTTCCAAACTACGAAAGTCTTTTTCTGAAGGCATTGTAACCATTAAACCACCTGCTATATCTTGAGCAAGCCTAGAAATTTCATAAGGCATTTTTGTAACATGGTGCTTACATACATTAGCTAACATATCATCACAAATAAATGCACCCGATCTTGTAGCTTGAGACTGATAAGATGATGCTATTCCAGTACCATAAATAGTTTCATTTAAGTGAGTCATCTCAACTAATTTATCTTTGATATGAGAAACATTATCTACGCCGTTATATTCAGCGATTGTTGCAGCAGCGCCGATTATTACATCACCTACTCCACTTTTACAAACGTAACTACGCCGGTGATAACAAGTAAAACGCTCAACTAGCATTGATGCAAAATCAAACTCACCATCCATAAAAATTAGTTCATTAGGGATAAAGACATTTTCTAGAATAACCATAGCTTCTTGGCCGCCATAGTTAGCATTGCCTTGGTCAATATTCCCGCCTTCAAGACTACGACTGTCACAAGATTGTCTGCCATAAATGTAAGTTATGCCTTCGGCATCAACAGGAATTGCTCCAATAACCGCATAGTCTTTATCTTTTTCTCTAAGTCGCATTGTAGGCATTACAATTAGCCAATGGGAGTTTAGGCAGCCTGTTTGATGGGCTTTTGCTCCAGTGATATAAACACCTTCGTTTGTTCGTTTTGTAATATGAACAAAAAGATCAGGGTCAGCTTGCTCGTGAGGTGCTAGGCTCCGGTCGCCTTTAACATCAGTCATTGCCCCACCAATAACTAAATTTTCTTCTTGAACTAGTGAGATAAAGTTTTTAAGTCGTTGATGATACTGAGTTTTGTACTTTTCATCCATCTCAAAGGTTGTTGAATAAAGCGAATTGAGCGCGTCCATTCCAACACAGCGTTGAAAACAAGTTCCAGTAAGTTGACCTAATCGACGTTGCATTTTATTTTGTAATACAACATCATCACGCGACATTGCTATATGTAGGAAGCGGTTAACTTGCTTGCCTGTAACTCCTGATATAGTTGAGGCTAGGTCAGGTTCTCGCATAGCTAGATTATAAGTTTCTGCTACAGCATTGATACTTGGGCGAATCATTGGATGATCAACAATTTCTGTTACTAATTCACCAAATAGATAAACTTTAAGTTTTCTACCACGAAGGCTATTTATATAGTCTTCTCCAGAAATTAAAGGCTTTGTTTGAGGTAATTGTACTAGAGTCATAAATGTAGATATTTTACAGAATTAAATTTAATTAATTTCAACAGCCATAAAAGTTACATCGTCATGGGTTAATGAGCCGTTGGTATATTCAAGTAGCGATTTTATTATGCGCTCTTTAAGCATAGGTAAGCTATCATTTTGTCCTTCTGTTAGCACTTGGAGTAGTCTTTCTTGACCAAAAAGTTCTTCTTCACTATTTGCACTCTCAATTACGCCATCAGTATAAACTACAAATCTATCCCCTTTGCTTACAGAGATATAGTCTTGATCATATAAGACATTAGCCATAATGCCTAAGGGAAGATTAGCGGGTGAGGAAGATTGTTCATTTACATCTAGGCGTTGCCATTGTTTTTTTTGGCTACGCCAAAGAAAAGGAGGATGTCCAGCATAAGCATAAGATAGATGCCCAGTTTTAGTAAAATAACTAATTACTGCTGCTGTAGTCATTGCCTGAAATCCTCGCTCATGAGCTAGCTGATTTATATTAGATAAAACTAAGCTATTATTAGTATTAGAGATTTGTTTTTTTATTGTGTTATAAACCCATTGGCTAACATCACTTACCTCCTGACCATGGCCTACTACATCTGCTATGGCAATTCGTGTAAGCATATCCATTCCACAAACACTAAAATAATAAACATCTCCACCCTTACCACCATCACTAGAGTTAGAAAAAACTGCTGCTGTTAGACCTTGACTGCGTATGTCAGAATTAGTGTTTTGATTTCCACCCCAAACTTCCATACAACTCATACGATACATAAAATATAGTCCTTTCTTTTAACTACATAGCCGATGAGATATAAAATTTTATTTGCTTATAGCCCAAAACGAAAACTTCTTAGGCATAAGTTTAGAAAAATCGATAAGTTTTGCTAAAAACTAGATTAAGTACTTTCATTAGCTCCTAATTAACTCCTATTTAGCACCTGCTTCGGTAAGTGCTTGCTGGCATTCTATACAACCACTTGCTTTAGCATACATTAATGCTGTGTAGTTAATAGAATTAGTTTCATTAGGTGAAACTCCTGCTGATAAAAGGATTTTTACTGCTTCTGAATTGGCGCTAGCTGCGGCTAGCATTAAAGCTAGGCTATCAGCAGGTAGCATTAGGATGCTTTTCTCTCCATTTTCATTAGGCACTTTACTAGAGAGAGAAAATTCTTTTTGTATTTTACACGTTTTTACGTCTGCTCCTGCTTTTACCATAGTTTTTAATATTTCATTATTATCATTTAGAAGTGCAACTATCAGGGCTGGATAAGAATTTTTTGGAGTTAAATTAATATTAGCTCCAGATTTTATTAAAAATTCTATGGTTGCTAATTTTTCTTGTTCAGTAGCGCTAATTAAAGGTGTTTGACCATAAGAGGTCTGAAGATTTACATCTATGCCATAATCCATCATTAGCTTAATCATATTGTTATTTCCTGTTGATGCCCCTTGGATCATTAAAAGAGGTAAAGATTCTTTTGGAATAGAAAAGCCTACTAGATCTAATACTTTAATACAATCTTCACTATTAGACTGAATTGCTTGATTAACTAGAGGTCTACCATCTTTAATATCAGCAATAACTAATAACCAAATTAATGTTGCTGGATCATTAAAATTAAGTGCATCAGTCATATGATAATTAATATGGCTACGTAAAGAACTGCTAAAAATACTAGTTATTCTCATTGTAAGCAGTCCACTTGGAATAGATACCATTAAAAATATTACCCAAGCACTTAATAAAGGTTGTACTGGGGTAGTAGAGTCATTGCTAGTAGTTTGCTTACTTACAAATTTATTTTTTAAGATAGCTACTAAGCCGATTATAAGCAAAATTCCTGTCCAAGTAATAAAAAGACGTGACCAGAGTATAGGTGGATTGGGATTTTTATCAGGATCAAAGATTGAGGGGAAAGGTAGGGTAAGTAAAGATATATAAAGGCTTATAGCCATTGCTATTGTAGCGGCAAGAAAAGATTTTAATGCAATTAAAAGAGTAAGTTTAGTTTTAGTCATAATTTATTTTCCCTGTCATCTGTTTTTATCTGATATTTTAAGAGATGGGTTTTAGTTTTTGGTAAAGGCAAATTTTACTATAAAATAAATTATTAATGGGAATTATTTCTTTTTGCTCAGAAAGTTGAAATTTGGAGAAGGCTTGTGTTACTTTGCAAAATATTAATCAAATTGATCAATGAGTTGATAGGTTAATAGTTAAACTAGGCTTTAACTAGACAGTTTGACTCTTTTCAATTATAAGCATCTAAGTTTGATAGGAAGGTGAGCCTGAGGTGAGAGAGTGTCCTCTTTGCATGATTTGTTTTGAAGATGATGTTGTGATTTGTCCTAATGATGGTAATAGGCTAATTTTTTCTATGCCTGGCAATCGAATGATTTTAGATAAATATCGTTTAGATGCTTTAATTGGTCGTGGTCGAATGGGAAGTGTTTACCGGGCTACGCAAATAATACTAATGCGTGAGGTTGCAATTAAAGTTCTTTCAACTCAACTATTTAATAACCCTAATGCAATTAATCGCTTTCGTACAGAGGCACTAGCTGTAGCAAAACTAGATCATCCTAATATTATTAAAATTTATGATTACGGTACTCTACCATCTGGCGGCGCTTATATGGCAATGAAACTCTTAAAAGGCTACCCTCTAGCCCAGGAAATGGCTTTTGTAAGACAAATGCCTTTTATGCGTATTTTAAGAATTATGCAACCTGTTTGTGCTGGTATTTCTGTTGCACATGAAAACCACGTTGTTCATTGCGATTTAAGACCAGATAATATTATTTTAGATAATGTTGATGGTCAAGAATTAGTCCAAATAGTTGATTTTGGTATTGCACAGCTTAGGGAAATTTCTAATAGTGGAACACTTTATTCTGTCCATACTGGCGCTGCTGAAGGAGCACCTTCTTATATGTCTCCTGAACAATGCCTAGGAGAAAAACTTTATTATACTTCAGATATTTATAGTCTAGGAGTAATACTATATCAAATGTTAACAGGGTCAGTTCCATTTGATAGCCCAATAGGCGCTGATGTTGCTCTGCAACATATTAAAACCCCTCCTCCTTTTGCTTCACAACGTCGTCTTTATGTTAGGCCAGAACTAGATCAAGTTGTTATAAAGGCTATGGAAAAATCGCCTAAAAAACGTTTTTCCTCAGCTATGGAATTATTAGAAGCTCTTGAATGTGCGCTTAAAGCAAGCGAAGAAGATTTTCTTCAAGCAATGCAAAAAGTTAAACGCCCTATAAAACCTACTGCGGAGCTAGATAAAAATACAAACCCATTAAACCCAGAAATGTTACAGATAATAAGAGACTCAATAGAAAAAGGTGAAAAAGGTTCTGCTATAACTTCCCCTTTAGTTACTCCTCCTTTTAAGTCTCCTGAACTAGTAACAACCCCTAACCAAGAATTTTCAAAAATAGTAGCCCTAGTAGTAGATGATGATATTGATATAGTAGAAACTTTTAATGCAATTTTTGAAAGTGTTGGTATTCAAGCTATTACAGCTACAGATGGTGAAGATGCTTGGAAAAAAGCAAAACAAACTAAACCCCACTTAATTATTTCTGACATAATTATGCCTAATGTCGATGGTTGGCAATTATTCTTTCGTTGTAAGGTTGATCCTCTTTTATCAGAAATTCCATTTATCTTTATTACTGGCCGCGATATTGAAGAAGAAAAGGTAGTTGCTCTAGAACAAGGCGCAGAAGACTATTGGATTAAGCCTTTTGTAGTACTTGAGATTACTGTACGCTTAAAACGTTTACTAAAACGTATTAATAAAAATTTAGGCTAAGAGTTAATACTCAGTAAACTAAAAAAATTTAGACTCTTACATTCTTAAGCCCCAGCGGGGCGAAATAATTGTAGCCAACGGTGTAAACCCTTGGAATAGAGCTAGTTAGAAGAAAAAGCTGCAAAGTGGCGAAAGAATAAAAAAATAGAATAGAATATTTATTCTTTCGCCCCGCTGGGGCTTGAAGATAACTAACTGAAAACCCAGCGCTTACGCACTGGGCTAGAATTATATCGCTACTATGTGGCTTAAGATTCAAACATATAACATTACTTAGTTTACAGAGTAGTTAATTAAAAAGAAATAACCTAGCCTTGAGGCTAGGTTATAAGAATCCACCGAGAAATTTTAGTTTTTTTGGTACAGAGTGATAAATTCTACTTAAGACAAAATTAAAGTTATAAATTATTATGATGTCTTTTCATTCTTTCAATTCGTCTAGACTTAAATTGGTCTTTTAGTTGTTCTAACTTTGTTTTTTGTTCTGGAGTTAGTACAGCTAATAAATCTTTCTTTAATTTAAGTCTTTCACCAATTAACCTAGCTTTTACTCCAGACATTTCAGAGATTTTTTGTGCTGCTAGAGTTTCATTATAATTATCTGCTTCAAAAGATTGGCGGAGTTCTTTTTGCTTAGCTCTTAATTCTTCTACTAAAGGTTTAATATTTTCTTTATGGTTTTGACGAATTTCTTTAATTTGAGCTTTTTGAGCATCACTTAGCCCTAATTGTTCAGCTAAAAATGCTTTAATACGTTCGCCGCGTCTATGATGAAATTGACCTTTTTCTTCATTACCAAATAATGTTTCTGGGTCATCAGTTTTTGCTTGAATATTTTGAGCAAAACTAACAGTTAGTAAAATTGCAAGGGTTAGTAAAATTTTGTTAAAACTAGAAATTGTTTTCATAATAAGCACCATCCTTAATTTAATGTTGTTTTTGTTTGATTTTATTAGCGTTACCTTCTGTTTGATTAGAAAGGGCAGGGTAGAAAAAAGTTTGAGAATTTTCTAAAAAATTTGCAAAAATAAAAATATTAGCTAATATAGTCATTTAGCTAGGTATAAAACCATCGGCTAATTTTCTAAAAAATATTAAAATATTATTAGTTTTAGTGTCATTAAAATAAAATTATGATATAAAAGCAGGCTAGTATTAAGTTGCTTTATCTTTCCCATTCCTAAGGAGCATTTCTTATATGAGTCAATCTAATCCATTAGCGATTCTATGTTTAGCTAGTTATGAAAAAGGTGCAGAGTTTATGCGTGAGTGTAAACGGCAAGGTTGCAGAGTTTTTCTAGTAACCTCTCAAAGCATTGCTAATGCTGACTGGCCTAGAGAAAGCCTAGATGATGTTTTTCTTATCCCAGACAATGAAAAAAAATGGAATCGTACAGATGTTATTTATGGTATTAGTTATTTAGCTCGAAAACAAAAAATTGATCGTATTGTTGCCTTAGATGATTTTGATGTAGAAACTGCCGCAGCCCTTCGTGAACACTTACGTGTACCAGGTATGGGTGATACTACTGCTCGCTATTTTAGAGATAAGCTTGCAATGCGTGTTCAAGCTAAAGATGCTGGAATTTCTGTTCCTGAATTTGCACATGTCCTTAATTATGATAGCTTACGGGAATTTATGGCTCGTGTTCCTCCACCTTGGTTAATTAAGCCTAGATTTGAAGCTTCTGCAACAGGTATAAAGAAAATCAATAAAGATGATGAACTCTGGCCTGTAATAGATAAATTGGGCGATCAACAATCTTTTTATGTACTGGAAAAATATGTTCCTGGGGATATATATCACGTAGATTCAATAGTTTCTGAGCGACAAATTGTTTTTGCTCTAGCTAATCAATATGGCTATCCTCCTATGGATGTAGCACATCAAGGTGGTATTTTTACTACACGTACAATGATTAGAGGTTCAGAAGACGAGCAAGCCCTACAAGCTATGAATGCACAAGTATTAAAAGCAATGGGACTTGTTAGAGGTGTATCACACACAGAATTTATTAAAGGGAAAGAAGATGGAAAGTTTTATTTTCTAGAAACCTCTGCTCGTGTTGGAGGTGCTAATATTGTTGAATTAAACGAGGCTGCAAGCGGATTAAATCTTTGGGCAGAATGGGCAAAAATAGAGATCTTACGCGGTGAAAAACCTTATGTACTACCTAAGGTTAATGAAGATTATGCAGGGTTAATTGTTTCTCTAGCTCGTCAAGAATATCCTGATACTTCTGCTTATAAAGAAGAAGAAATCTTTTGGAGAATGAAAAAACGCCACCATGTAGGTCTTGTAGTAAGATCTGCTAGCTCAGAGCGTATAAAAGAACTCTTAGATAGCTATACTCAACGCTTTTATAAAGATTTTTTTGCTACTCAACCTTTGTCTGATAAACCTAATTCATAATTTGTAGAATATTATTTTAAGGAGGGGATTTTAAGTTTCCTCCTTAGGTAATAGGTAGACTAAAAGCTATGCTTACAGCACAAGAAATAATAAAGCTTTTAGAGCTTGAGCCTTTAGTTCCTGAAGGCGGTTTTTATCGTAGAACTTATTGCTCAAGTCAAACTCTTACACCAAACTTTTTATCTGCCGTCTATCAAGGTAGTAGACCGCTATCTACTGCAATATATTATTTTCTCACCCCAGAGACTTTTTCTACAATGCATAAACTCGCTAGCGATGAAATTTTTCATTTCTATTTAGGGGATATGGTAGAAATATTACAGTTATACCCCGATTCTAGCGGTCAAGTTATCAAAATAGGCAATGACTTATTATCAGGTGCTTATCCTCAAGTTTTAGCTCCAGCAGGCTGTTGGCAGGGCTTAAGGCTTATTTCTGGCGGGCGTTATGCGCTTTTAGGAACTACTATGTCTCCAGGTTTTGATGATAAGGATTATCTTCAAGGAAATAGAGAAGATTTAATTAGTAAATACCCAGATTATAAAGATTTAATTATTAAGCTTACATAAGTTAGAAATAATATTAATGTTTATCTAAAAATAATTATGAAACTAATATTTTTACTTTTAATACTTGCTTTGCCATCTTTACTTATGGCGCAAACTAAAGCACCTGTAGAAGTAAAATCTCCTAAAGGTGTTTTATTAGAAGATTTAACCTGGCTTGAAGCCGAAAAACTCCTAAATGATAAAACAATAGTTGTTATTCCTATTGGTGCAGCAGCTAAAGAACATGGGCCGCACTTAAAATTAAAAAACGACTTTCTTATAGCTGAATACTTAAAAAAGAGAGTGTTAACAGACTCGCAAGTGATAATTGCTCCTACGGTAAACTATAATTTTTATCCAGCTTTTTTAGAATATCCTGGCTCTACTTCGCTTAGGCTAGAGACTGCAAGAGATTTAATTATTGATATTTGCCATAATTTTTCTACTCATGGAGTAAGGCGCTTTTATGTAATAAATACAGGGGTTTCTACTCGTAGACCATTAAAAGCTGCCTCTGAGCAATTAATTTCTGAAGGAATTTTACTAGATTATACAGATATTATTAAAATTGCTGAACCTGTAGAAAAAGAAATAAAAAAACAAGAAGGTGGAACACACGCAGATGAAATAGAGACTTCTATAATGCTCTATATTACTCCAGATCAAGTAGATATGTCTAAAGCTGTAAAAGATTATAGCCCTGATAAAGGCCCACTAACACGTAATCCTAATAATGCTCAAGGAACTTATTCTAAAACTGGAATTTGGGGTGATCCTACTCTAGCCACTAAGGAAAAAGGCCAAAAGATTGTAGAAGCTATTGTTAGCGGGATTTTACGTGATATAGAGATTTTACGAACTCGGGAATTACCAAAACCTCATCCTCCTGAAGAAGATAAAAAAACTCCAGAGTAATTCCTAGAAAGAAATATGCTAGTCAAGATTTACTTGGCTTTAGGTTTAAAATCTTAGGTTTAATTAAATTCGCTTAAACCCTTTTTCTATATCTTTCATAGAAAACCTTAAAATAATAGGTCTTCCATGAGGGCAGTTAGTTGGACATTCTGTTTTCATCAGTTCATCAATTAACCATTGCATTTTTTCTTCTGTAAGAGGCGTATTAACTTTAATTGCTGCATGACAAGCAACACTAGCAGCAATCTCACGCTGAAAATATTCTAAGGAAAGGTTGCGACGCTCTTTTTCTAAGCTACTAAGTAGCTCTAATACTAATTTACGTGCATCAGAGGTTGATAAAAGTGCAGGTGCCGCTTTTATTGCGATTGTACGACCTGAAAGCGCCATTAACTGAAAACCGCTCTGCTCAAATTCCTCTTGAGATGTCTCAAATGCCATATATTGAGCAGGCGTTAAATCAATAGTATCAGGTATTAGCATTTCTTGGACTTCTAAATTTTTCTCTAAAATTCTTGCTAAATGAATCTCAAATAAAATTCGTTCATGCGCTACGTGTTGATCAATTAGCATTAATCCTTGGCTATCAATAGCAACTATAAAGCTTTCTCGTAACTGCCCTAAGGGTTTAATTGAGCTAATATTACGTACCTGCTCTAGCTTAGGCTCTTGAGAATTAATATCATATTGGCAAGGAGTAGACTTTAAGTTTTCTGATAATGTTATTTTACTATGAGCTTGAGTAGGAATTTGTATATTTTCTGATGAAGGGCTGACGATTGCATGACTTAGGGTATCAGCCAAAATCCTTAATGTAGGTCTTGTTACTCCTCCAATAGTTATTTGTCCAGGATTATCAGGATCAAGTTCTTTATCAAAGCTTTCATCGGAGTTTTCATTAGAGTTTTCATCAAAGTTTTTATCAGAGTTTTTATCAATAAGCCTATCAACAGAAATCCTTAATGTAGGTCTTGTTATACTATCAACTGTTATGTGTCCAGGATTATTAGGGTCAAGCTCTTTATCAATAAATAACGGGTTATCTTTCTTAAGCTTATAAGTACTTTCTTCTAAAAGAGGCTCTATTTTTTCAAAAGGATCTTCTACATCTGGTAAATCAAAGAGTGTTTTGTTAGATAGTGTTACTTGCTCAGGTTCTTGAGATTTATTATTAGGAATTTTATTAGGAGCAAATTTATCTTCAATTATTTGGGAGATTTTTTTCTCTTGAATTGGAAATCTAGCAAATGGTTTAATACGTGAAAATGCAGTGCGAATTGCTGAGGAAACGCTTTCACTTACTACATAAGGACGACGAAAACGGACTTCTGTTTTTGCTGGATGAGCATTAACATCTACTTCCTCACTAGGTAAATCAATCAATAGCATTACTGCTGGATAGCTACCAGCAGGAATAACGTTTTTATAAGCATCATTAATTGCTTTAGCTAAAATACGATCTCGTACAAACCGCCCATTTACAAATAAATATTGTGAATCTTTTGATGCTCGTTGTTCTTGAGGTTTAGAGACAAACCCTTTAATAGAAATTTCTCCTGTTTGCTCTACTTCCATTAAATTTTCAATAAAATCTGCTCCAAAGAGTTGATAGGCACGCTCCTTAAAAGTCTCTACAGTTGATGTAGAAATTACTTCGCGCCCACTTTGAACTAAACTAAAGTTAATCTTAGGATTTGCAAGAGCATAGTGAGTTATTAAATTAGTAATATGGAAATTTTCTGTTGAATCGCTTTTTAAGAATTTTCGTCTAGCAGGGACATTAAAAAATAAATCTTTTATCTCAAACTCTGTGCCAACAGTCCAAGCTAGGTCACGAACATCTAAAATCCTTCCTCCCATAATTTCAATCTCTGTTCCCTCTAATTCACTTGCCGTTTTAGTACGTAAGCGCACTTTGGAGACTGAAGCAATTGAAGGCAAGGCTTCACCACGAAAACCAAGTGTTTGAATTTTTTCTAAGTCTTCTATATTCCGTATTTTACTAGTAGCATGTCGTTCAAAAGCAAGCATTGCATCTTCGCGCAACATTCCTTCGCCATCATCGCTGATTTTAATTAGTGCTTTTCCACCTAGGCTAGTTTCTACGCTTATACGACGAGAACCTGCATCTAAAGAATTTTCTAGTAGCTCTTTTACTACTGAAGCAGGGCGCTCGACTACTTCGCCCGCAGCAATTTTATTAGCAAGAATGTCTGGTAAAATTTGAATTTTAGCCATATTTTTGTAAATTAATCCAGATGTTTATACTTAGGTTAACGAGTATCAGCCGTTTTAGCAGATGTAACTTCAGGGCTAGGTGTATAATGACCAAGTAGATAGTGCCAGCGAATGATAATTAATTCTAGAAATGCCAAAAGTCCTTTAACCGTACTTACTTTAGTTCCTTCAACATCAGCCCAAGTAACAGGTAGTTCTAAACAACGTAACCCATGTTTTTGTGCAATAAACAAAACTTCAACATCAAAACCAAACCCAAAAATTTTTTGTTTTTCAAATATCCAGCTAGTTCGATTACGATGAAATGCCTTAAACCCGCATTGTGTATCACTATAAGGTAAACCCGTAATTAATTTCATTAGCTGATTAAATACCCGTCCGGCTAGTTCGCGTGTTGCAGGCTGATGTGTAGCAATTTCTGATTCTGGTAATGCTCTTGAGCCAAAAACAATGTCTTTTTCTCTAGCTTCAATAGGTGCAATTAATTTATCTAACTCTGTTATTGGCGTAGAAAGATCTGCATCTGTAAATATAGTTATTTCTCCAAGTGCTTGTAACATTCCATTACGAATCGTATAACCCTTACCACAATTAGCAGGGTTTTGAATTATCCTTAAAGAAATTCCTAAGCTTTCAAATTTGTTAATGTAGCTACTTGCTAGGTTCAAAGTATTATCGCTAGAGCCATCATCAACTACTAAAACTTCAGATGAGTAAGTTTTAGTTAATAAAAACTGTCCTACTTTTTCTAAGGTTGTGGCTAAACGCTTTTCCTCATTGTAAGCAGGAATAATTACTGATAAAAATTTATTTGACACAATAATAGGCTTTCTTAAGACTTAAAAATTTAACTATAGCATAGAAAAATTAACTTTTTTAAGTTAAGGTTACAAATTTCTAGAACAAGGATTCCTCTATGAGCTTATTAGAAGATAAATTAGCTGCCTTACCTCAAAGCCCAGGTTGTTATCTACACAAAGACGCTAAAGGTAATATTATTTATATTGGTAAAGCAAAAAACTTACGACATCGCGTTAGACAGTATTTTCAAAGTTCTCGCTCACTAGATGCAAAAACTAGTGAACTTGTAATGCGTATTAGCGATTTTGAATACATAATCACTGATACAGAACAGGAAGCTTTGATTTTAGAAAATAATTTAATTAAGGCTCATAAACCTCGTTATAATGTTCTTCTAAAAGACGATAAACAATATCCACACCTAAAACTTACCTTAAAAGAAGCTTTTCCTCGTGTACTTAAAACAAGACGTATTATTCAAGATGGTTCTTTCTATCACGGCCCTTATCTACCTGCATCTCTTTGTGATAGCACGCTTAAACTAATTAACCAGATTTTTCAATTACGTACTTGTGATATAGAAATTGATGGTAAAAAAGAGCGACCCTGCCTAGAGTACCATATTAAAAGGTGTTTGGGGCCTTGTGTTGCAAGTCTTTGCACTAAATCTGATTATTCAGAAGCCGTTAAAGACGTAAAGCTATTTTTTGAAGGTAAAAACCAAGATTTACTAAAGAGCCTTGAAAACCGTATGTTACAAGCCTCTGAGGATATGCGCTTTGAACAAGCTGCCAAATATCGTGATCAAATTACGTTAGTTAAGCGCTTAGGCGAAGTACAGAAAGTGATGCAAGCTCATGGAGGGGATATTGATATTTTTGGCTACTATCGCGAGAACTCACGCGCTGCTCTACAGCTTTTTACAATGCGCGAAGGTCGTCTTATTGGCCGACGTGAGTTCTTTTGGGAAAACCTAATTGAGCCTTTTGATCCAAGTCAATTTATCGGAGAAGCTCTTAAGCAATATTATGGCTTAGGCAATTATGTTCCAGAAGAAATTCATATCCCTGTAGATTTTGAAGATAGACAGCTATTAGAAGAATATTTAAGCACTCGTCGAGAAAGAAAAGTAAAAATTCTTGATCCACAACGAGGAACAAAACGAGATTTAATTGACCTTGTAGAAAAAAACGCTAAACACTCTTTTGAACAACGCTTTAGAGTCTTAAAGCCTAATATGAAACTGGTTTTAAGCGAATTACAAGATATTTTAGAACTATCTGATTTTCCTGAGAGAATCGAATCTTTTGATATATCACATTTCCAAGGTGCTGAAAATGTTGCTGCTATGGTGGTTTGTGACAATGGAATTATGAATAAAAGCGAATATCGTAAATTTAAGATTAAATCTGTTGATGGGGCTAATGATTTTGCATCAATGTATGAGGCTGTTTCACGTCGATATAGCCGCTTATTAGTTGAAAAGAAGCCTCTTCCAAATTTAGTTTTAATTGATGGAGGAAAAGGACAACTTTCTTCAGCCGCTAGAGCTTTATCAGCAGTTGGACTAGAAGCCTTACCTACAGTAGCAATTGCTAAACGTGAGGAAATACTTTTCTTAAAAGGCCGTGAAAATGAGCCTATTATCTTAGATCATCATTCTCCAGTTCTTCACTTAATTCAAATGGTTAGAGATGAGACCCATAGGTTTGTAGTAGGCTATCATCGCAAGCGCCGTGAAATGAGAGATTTTAGTTCAGAACTAACGGAAATTCCTGGAGTTGGGCCAAAACTAAAAGAGAGGTTATTAAGAAATTTTGGTTCATTGAAAAAGGTTTCCGAGTCCAGCCAATCAGACTTAACACCTTATGTAGGGAGCAAGCTAGCAGAAAAAATTGTTGCTCATTTTGCTAGCTTGCAAAATAAAAAATCTTAAGTAAAAACCTATAATGATTAAAATCCTTTAGTTTTATTGCTAAAGGATTTTAATTTTAAGCAGCCAAAGCTAAAGACGGCTTATTCTCCATCGCCGCCGTCATCACCGCCGCCATCGCCGCCATCACCACCATCATCACCACCATCACCACCATCGCCGCCATCATCACCACCTTCGTCACCACCATCATCACCACCTTCGTCACCACCATCTTCCTCGTCGCCACCTTCATCATCGCCTTCGTCACCACCATCTTCCTCGTCGCCTTCTTCATCATCGCCTTCCTCATCATCACCTTCTTCGTCATCGCCTTCTTCGTCATCGCCTTCCTCATCATCGCCTTCCTCATCATCGCCTTCCTCATCATCACCTTCCTCATCATCGCCTTCCTCGTCATCACCTTCCTCATCATCACCTTCCTCATCATCGCCTTCCTCATCATCGCCTTCCTCATCATCCTCGTCGTCGTCGTCGTCCTCATCCTCATCCTCGTCGTCGTCCTCATCATCGTCGTCGTCCTCATCATCGTCGTCGTCCTCATCCTCGTCGTCGTCCTCATCATCGTCGTCGTCCTCATCATCGTCGTCGTCCTCATCCTCGTCGTCGTCCTCATCCTCGTCATCATCATCATCGTCGTCGTCCTCATCCTCGTCGTCGTCCTCATCCTCGTCATCATCATCATCGTCGTCATCATCATCATCGTCGTCGTCGTCATCGTCGTCATCGTCGTCATCGTCGTCATCGTCGTCATCGTCCTCATCGTCATCGTCATCGTCATCGTCGTCATCGTCATCATCGTCGTCATCGTCATCGTCATCATCGTCATCGTCATCGTCATCGTCATCGTCATCATCATCATCATCGTCATCATCATCGTCATCGTCATCATCATCATCATCATCATCATCATCATCATCATCATCATCATCATCGTCATCGTCATCGTCATCGTCATCGTCATCGTCATCGTCATCATCATCGTCATCGTCATCATCATCATCAAAGAAATCATCATCAACTAAATTGCCATCAGCATCTAAGAGATTACCATCATCATCTACATCAAAACCTGTGCTAAATGCACCAAAGTCTTCTCCTGCCCATTCTTGAGCAATTTCTAAACCTTCAGCGCTTATAGTTTCTGAAAATTCAACACATGACTGATAGATATCGGTGCAGCCAGTGAATTCAGCAAAACCTTCTACAAATGAAGAAACATGTGACTCATAAAATGAAAAATCGTAATCATAGTAGTCGATATCATAGTATTCTAGACCTTCATTTATATCCCAATCTACATAATCAAAGAGTACAAAACCTGTAGCAAAGACAATGCCTGTTCCAAAAGCAACAACAGGAACTTTGTAGGAGAAATCTTCACCTAAATATTTACTCCACCTAGATTTCTTATCTTTTTTATCTTCCTTTCCTTTTTTATCTTTCTTATCGTCTTTTGGCGCGAGTCCAAAAATCATCCAACCATCGCCTGCAAATTTTGGATTAGTAAAATAATCGTAAGGAATATAGCAGTAACCGTTATCGCCCCATTTTGCACCCCAAGAATTGCGAACAATAAAGACTTTATCTTTGTCTGAATAACCTACAGCTAGCATTGCATGTGCGCCTGTTGGTTTTTCATTACTAGGATCTGGGACTAGAACACGGCCTTTGGGTCCTACTTTTTGGAAGGAGTCAAATAGATTAACTGCAAAAATAACAGGAAAACCTTCTGCTAGACAGCTTCTCATATGATGAAGATTTCTTATATCTAGTCTTTTACCATGTTTTACTACTATTTCTTTAGCTTCACCATAGGATTTGCTATCTGGTTTAACTAAAACTTTTTTCTCATCAAAAGGCCAAGTTTTTTCTATACAAACACCCATTTTTTGAACTACTTTTACTGCATAAGCAATATGAGAACCACACGGTTCATTAGCTTTTCCATCCATATCACGAGCATTAAAATAGATAAAGAGTCGGCTTAAATCAGGAGATTTACCATAAGTACGTTTAAGAAGGTATTCATAAGCCCCTACAGTAGCATTGGCTGTACAGCTACTAGTCTGGCTTTGGTCTTCAATTGTAGTCATAAATTTACGTAGGTCTACTCCAGGAGGCAATTTATCTTCTGTGAATTTTGGGACGTATTTAGGAGAGCTTGGATCTTTAGGATCTGGTAATAAGCCGCCGATCTTAATTTCTTGACCAGTTTCTTTATTTTTGAGGATTCCATGTTGAACTTTAGTATTTTGAATAGGTGAAGCATCATTATTGGAAGGATTAGGGATGCGCAGAACTTGTCCAACTTTAATTAGATTTGGATTTTTGATGATATCACGATTAGCTTGAAATATTTTTTGCCAAGGTACTTTACCACCAGTTACTTTTCGGGCAATAGTTGTTAGGTTGTCACCTTTTTGTACAGTGTATTCTGTATAATCAGCCATATTTTTCTCTCCATGGGGTATTGAATATTTTTTGTTAACATGTAACAGTAAAAATCTTTAGACCAATCATTAAAACCAACGCACTCAATGTTTTAACATTACAATAATCAGTGCCATACTGATTGCAAGCAGTGTTTTGGTTTGTTGACAAAACTCTTCAAGAATCTAGGCTATCAGGTTTTGATAGCAAAAAATTGTAAAAAGTATTGCTAATTTGATTGCAGGCACCTAGTAGCTAAAAATAAGTGCTACTAGTAAGAAGAAAAGCTTGTTTGCTAATAAGCAGTTAACTAGCAGAAACTTAAAGAGCAAGCCTACTAGTTAATAAAAGCAGGATAAAAACTCATTAGCGATTTTGCACTTGCTTTTATAAAAATTTTTTATTACTAATAAAAATACTTACACTAAAATATTTACTTACTTAAAACGTGCAAAATTTAATAAAAAAGTATAATTAAGTTTTTATTTTCAAGAGTTGCTTAATTTAGGTTTGAGCTTTGAATACATATAAGCTCTTTTCGTTGCTCATTGTAAGACATATTTCTTAAAAATGAAAAGAATTACTATAAAAAATTAATATACATACTAGTAATATGGGTTGTGGAAAACAGCATACTACTAATATGGTTTCTATGGTTTTTATTCCTAACATAAGGATAAGAGTAAGAAAAAATTCTTTACAAGAAAAATCTATAAAAGGCAAATAAGACGGTTAAAGGGTAGCTTTTATCGCTAAAGTGTGCTAGTAGAACTTCTAGTTGTAATAAATCCTCCAATAAGGCATAAACTTAATGAATAGATTTTATTTATAAGACTATATTTTTTAAGAGTAACAGGCAAAACCTATTATTATTTTAATGTTTGCTTAAGTTACAAATAAAGGTAAAATAGTTTTTCCCTTCAAAATTATTAATTTCTCAATCTATGTAATTATAAAATAACTTTATTTGGAGTATTTTAGTGGCTCATCAAGGTAATATTCAATTTAGAGTCTTTGGTATTAGTGATACAGGTGTTGTTAGGGCACAAAATCAAGATTCATTCATTATTGCAGATCTTTCCACTGGAGCAGTACTATCAGATTTTTCTGCTCGGCGCTTTGCTTCTGGAGAGAAAAAAGTTATTCATCAAACTTTAGGCACTGAAGGAAGTTTGTTAGCTGTTGCTGATGGTATGGGAGGTGCAGCAGCAGGAGATATTGCTAGTTATTTAGGCTTAGATACTTTAGTCACAGAACTTAATCGTATTATAAGTAATGGTAAATGGGCACATCTTCCAATTACAGATTTACTTAAGATGTGTGTAGAAAAATCTAACTTAAGGCTTTGGGAAGAAAGCCAGATGAACATTGATTATAGAGGAATGGGAACTACTCTGACCTCGGCTTTAGTATTAAATGATAATATATATTTAGGTCAAGTAGGTGATAGTCGAGCCTATTTACTTAGAGGAAGACAATTTGAGCAAATTACTAAAGATCAATCAGCCGTACAAATGTTAATAGATCTAGGCCGTTTAACTAAGGAACAAGCAGCAGTTGCACCAAATCGCAATATTATTTTACAAGCTTTAGGTGTTGAACCTAGCATACAAGTAGCTATGACAAGGATATCTTTACGTAATGGTGATTGTATACTACTTTGTTCAGATGGTCTTTCTAATAAAATAAACGATGAGGAAATGAGAGACATTCTGCTTATGCAAGAGCTAGACGCTGCTTGTAGAGATATGGTAGAACTAGCTAACTTACGAGGTGGAGAAGATAACATAACTGTAGTAGTTGCTAAATTTGAAGGTGAAGGGCTTGAAAACCCTATAGAGGATGAACCTATTTGGCGTACAGTAGAAATTCTATCGATCTTTTTCCCAGGGGAAGGAAGACGTGGTATGCAAACAAGCAAATTACCTAGAATCAAAACTCCTGAGCCAGAAGAAGAAAAGAAATAATTATTCTTGAGTGTTAAGTTGTCAACAAAGAAAGCTAAACATAAAAAAAAATCTTCTGGTCAAGGAAGAAATTCTTTCTCAACAAAAGAATCTCCTACAAGTGTAATTTCTAGTAATCCTACAGCCGTAAGTAAACCAGTTTTATGGTTTTGGCACAGCCTAAATGCCTTAAAAAAAGCGGCAAAAAAATCTGACCTAGATAATTGTTCAGGCTTAGCTAAAGAGGTTGCTTACTCTTTTATTCTCTCTTTTTTTCCTGTTTTAGTAGCCATTATTGCTTTGTTTTTTATATGGGGTAATGCTACACAAAGTATTACAGAAATTCTCACTACACTAAATAGAATGATGCCTACAGAGAGCTATAGAATTGTAGAAAACTATATTCAAAGTATGAAACTTGATTCCAGTTCTAAACTCTTTTGGTTTTCCCTTATAGGCGCTATTTGGGGAGCTTCTGGAATAATGGGTACTCTACAATCTGCATTTAATAAAATTTATAAAATACAATCTAAACGAAGTTTTTTGACTCAACAATTAATGGCAATATTCTTAGTTTTTGTAACAGGTATCCCAATGGTTATATCTACTATTATTACCATTTTTGGAGAGCAATTAGAAAAATTAATGGTAGAGCGTTATGGGCTAGATTATCTTTGGCAATATGTTTGGAGTTGGCTTCGTTGGCTAATTGTAATACTTACAGTACTTTCTATGGCAATACTTCTTTATAGAGTAGGTACTGAAAAAAAACAAAAATGGCGTGAAGTACTTCCAGGTGCAATACTTGCTACTGTCCTTTGGCTTATTGCTACATTACTATTTAATTTTTATGTTCAACGTTTTGGGTCTTATAATCAGGTCTATGGTAGTTTAGGGGCAGTGATTGTATTGTTAATTTGGATGTTTCTTACTTCATATGCATTACTTTATGGAGCAGAGTTTAACTATCAATTGCAACAAAATACCCAAACTCAAGACTAAAGCACTATGCCATTTCTAGTTAGCCTAGAAAAAATAACTAGAAAAATAACTAGAAAAATAACTAGTTTATTACTTATTGTTAATTAAACATTAAACCTTATGGAGCTACCACATGAGCATTAGAGTTTATGATGATGCTGTTGAGAAGAATAATTTGGATGCCTTATCTAAATATGCAAAAAAAGCCAAATATACTTTTGGCTGGAAATCACATAAAAGCAAAGAATATGACCAAGGTCACTTTAACCATGTAGTGATTTCAATAAAAAGAAATGAGGTTGAAGAAGATACAGATCTTTCTTTAGAACAAGAATTTAAGGAAAATAAGGTTGTTTATGATGTCTGGAAAAATATATGTATAAAAACTGGTAAAAGACAACTAGTTAGAGCATATTTTAACCTCTATACCGCAGGCACAGAAGGCTATATCCATATTGATGACCCAAGAGCAAATGAAATAGTTAAAAATAAAGATATAATTCAAGAGACTACGCTACTTTACTTAACTCCTAACTGGGATCCTGATTGGGCAGGAGAAACAGTAATTTTTGATAGAAATATGGATGTTTTATATGCAACTTTACCTAAGTATGGCAGAGTGCTACAATTTAACGGAAAACTAAAGCATGTAGGTAGGGGAATTAGTAGGATTTGTAATCAATATAGAGTGGTTTTAGCGCTGAAGACTTATAGAGATGAGCCTAAAGCAGAAAAAGCAATAGAATTTTTCCGCAATATAACAGAAAATGTTGCTCATAGTAAAAGTACGTTTTTTAGTCATTGTTTTAATATTTATAATATGTTGAAAAACAAAGGATTAGAGGAAAATGTTTGTCTAGCAGGGCTTTTTCATTCAATTTATGGAACAGAGTCTTTTAAATCGCCAATAGGTATAGATAGGCAGACTGTAAAATCCTATATTGGGGCTTATGCAGAGAGTTTAGTTTATAATTTTTGCAATCTTAGACCTAGATTTAAGTCTATTGTTTCCAATACTAATAGCTTAGATTTTATTGAGCAATACCATTTAGCTTGTATTGAAGAGGCTAATTTAATTGAGCAAGCCCCAAGAATAACTATTTCATCTGGCAAAATAGATGCTCTAAAAGAATTAGTAACAAGCTATCAAATCTAAAATCTAAAATTAGTAAATTACATAGTTACTGAATACTATGGCTTGGTTATAGTAATAAACAGCCGATTCCAGTGAGAAAGAAATAGGCAAGTGATAACAACGCTATGTCCAGAGTTTGATGTTTTATTATGCATCTGCAAATAGGTATTGATTTAGCCAAGCTAAGCATTTATCCCATGCTTCTTTTGCTTGTAAAGGGCAGAAAGCTGACAAACGAGTAAAGTTAAGAAAGGCATGACCTGCACCTTGATAGATATTAAAATTATGTATTTTTCCTAGGAGAGTAAGTTTAGCAGCAATCTTTTCCACATCAGAAGGGCTTGGGTTATCATCTTGAGCACCAAAAATTCCTAATATTGGTGCAACAATATTTTTTGCCTGTTCAAAAGGTGATAGTGTATCTCCTGAAACCATGATATTACCACCGTGAAAGACTACAGCAGCACGTAGTTCTGAGTTATTAGCAGCGTGCAAAAATGTTAAGCGTCCCCCCATACAAAAGCCAATCATTGCCAATCGTCTTTTATCAACACTAGGAAAGTTTTTTAATTCATCTATAGCTTTAGCCATATCTTCAAGTGCTTGAGTATCTTTAATTTTAGTCCAGGCTTCAATTAAGGGTTGGCTTTGACGATGGTAGAAGTCTGGTGCAATAGCTACAAATCCATTAGAAGCTAAACGCTCACATATATCTATTATGAAATCATCAATGCCAGGCCCGTGCATAGCCACTAACACTCCACCACCGTTAGCCTGCTGTGGTCTAGCAATATAACAACGCATTTTACTTCCTTCTACTAAGATTTCTTTCCATCTCATTTATACTTACTCCTTTTCATAGTTAAGCCTCATAAGGCTAAGTTTAGCAATAAAGGTTGAAAGGCCAATGATAATAATCCCATTACCTCTTCCAATACTAATAATGCATTATGTTTAAGAGCTATTTTGGGAAAATAAAACATCGTTACTCTTAATATATCCATATATATCCATAAGTTCTATTAGTGTAGTTAATGCGTTCTCGTAAGCATAGGCTTATTTAATCAAAACAGAGCAAATAGTAGTGTTATCCATTAATTAGAAAACGACTTTCGTTTTTATTTTCAAATCAAAGAACAAATTACTTGACAAACTCTAAGATTCTTAACTATTATCTTTTTTCCTAGAAAATGAAAGTGATTTTCATTATTTATTTTTATTTCTAAAACAAATTCAATTTTAATGTATTTTTAAGGAGTGTCTAATGGTTAGTCGGTTTTTAGCAAAACTAGTAGCTAATTTATTTTGTGTAATTTTGGTTCCAACCTTGGTTTTTGCAATACAAGATTCCAACCTAAAAGGGAAAATAGTTGATCCCTCAGGAAATCCTATTACAGAAGCTAATGTAGTTTTACTAACAGCTAAAGGAACACAAATAGCTCAAGCTAGCCCTAATTCAGAAGGGGTTTTTGAACTAGCTTCAATATCAACAGGCAATTATGTTTTGCAAATAGATGCTAAGGGTTGGTCGATGCAGCGTTTAGCTGTAAATGTGGCTGATGGGGTTGAAAACTCTATAAATGTGGAAGTCTCTGTTTCTCCTGTTGAAGACCAAGTAACAATTACGGCTAGCGCAGGAGAAGCATTAGAGATTTTTGAATATCCTAGAGCAATCTCTGTTGCATCTGCTGAAGAAATCCGCCGTCGTCCTGCTGTAGGGCTTCCTCAGGCTTTGCGCGAAGAGCCAGGTATACATGTCCAACAAACAACCGCTAGCCAAGGATCTGTTTTTATGAGAGGACTTACTGGACAGCGAGTTGTGGCTTTAGTAGATGGTATTCGTTATAACAATACTACTTTTCGTCCAGGCCCAACTCAATATTTAGCTACTGTTCCTATTCAATCTGCTGGAAGTGTAGAACTTGTTAGAGGCCCTGCTTCTGTTCAATATGGTAGTGATGGGCTTGGTGGAACAATTAATGTAATTGCTGAATCGCCTTTCTTTACTCCTCAAGCTACAGAAATTCATGGTCAGTTTGGGCTTCAATTTGGTTCAGCAGATGTTAGTGGTGGAAGTAACTTTAAGCTAGGAATTGGTAATAGCAAATTTAATCTTACTACAGCTGGATTTTTTACTAGGGTAAATGACCTAAGACCTGGTGATGGTATTGACTCTCATGCTGCTGTTACAAGGTTTTTAGGTATTTCATCAAAAGTTTTAGGTGATAGGCTCCAAGATACAGGTTTTACTCAATATGGCGGTGAAGCTAGATTAGCTCTTAAACCCACGCCCGATCAGCAGATTACTTTTACTTACTTACGCAATGACTTACAGAATACTCGCCGTTATGATCAACTTAATGGTGGTAATGGTAATTTAATTCAAGGTTTTGACCCACAAACTTTTGATTTTTTCTATGCTCGTTATCAAAAACAACAAGTAGGTTTTTTTGATAGCTTAACAGGAACTTTTTCTTTTAATCGTCAACGTGATGATCGTCAATCTCAAGGTGGTAATGGGGATCAAAGAGGAACTATTACAACAGAGTTTAATAAAACAGATGCATTTGGTTATAGTTTACTGGCTTCAACACATGTAGGAAAAAATAATATTTTACTAGTTGGGGCAGACTTTTATGATGAGTATGTTGACTCTACATCTTTTACTACCAGCCCTGTAACAGGCCGCTCTAGTGTTGCACGTGGACGTTTTCCAAATGATGCTAGATATAAAACCTTTGGTTTTTATGCTGAGGATACTTTTGATATTTTGCCAAGAAAATTACGTTTAATTGGTGGTGTTCGTTATGGGGCAACTCAGTTTAAGACCCGTGCTAAAGATGATCCAATCATTAATGGCCGTCCTGTAGGTTTAGATGCCTCTACACGTCAAGATGATGTGACTTTTAATGTAGGGGTTTCAGTTAATCCTAGACCTTGGCTTTCACTATATACCAATATTAATAGAGGGTTTCGTACACCTAATGTTAATGATTTAGGTGGAGTAGGAATAACTTCTAATGGTTTTACTGTTACTGCTAATCAAGCGGCTGAAGTTGGGGCTGAGGTTGGTAATAGTGCTGGTGCAACAGCTAGGACTACTGGAGCTAAATTATCAAGTCTTGACCCTGAATCAATTATGAATTATGAGGGAGGTTTTAAGGTCAAAACAGATAGAGTTGAGGCTTCATTTGGAGGCTTTGTTGCAGATCTAGAAGATGTAACAGTCATAAGAGCTTTAGTTGTTCCTGGAAATGCAGTAGGTAGAACTATTGCAGGACAGACAATTGTTTCTCAGTCTTCCACAGGAGTAATCTTTGTTGCAGGGTCGTCCCAGCCTGTGATTGCTCGTGTTAATGGTGGGGAAGTAAGATTTTCTGGAATTGAAGCATCTACTAGAGTTAAATTAAATTCAGATTTTTCAGTTCAAGCTAATGGGTTTTACCTAAAAAGTAGAGATAAAAACCCTCCTCTACAAAGTGCACCTCCAGCAGGAGTAATTTTAATTCGTAAAGCTACAGATGCACCTGATTTTGAAGGAGGATTACCCCCATCAGGTGGGTTTTTAAGCGTGAAATATCAACCCGCAGGCAAACGTTATTGGGCAGAAGTCTATTCAACAATGGCTGGTAAGCAAGATCGTCTTTCCTCTACAGACCTTAATGATCAACGCCAAGGTGCTACACGTAGCCGTGCTAATATAGCTACTTTCTTTAATAATGGTGCTAGAGCGCGTGGGCTTGTAGGGGCAGGTGCTGATGGTAGAATGGGTACAGCGGACGATATTTTAATTGCTACAGGAGAGACTTTAACCCAAGTCCAAGATCGTGTTTTAGGCGGTCGCAATATTATGAGTGCTCCATTTTTCTTGTCTACCCCAGGCTATGCTACGCTTAATTTTCGAGGAGGTATTAAAGTAGGCGAAAACTCAGAGTTTGTTTTTATTCTAGAAAATGTACTGGATAAAAACTATAGAATTCATGGCTCTGGAACAGATAATCCTGGAATAAATTTTGCGACTCGTTATCAATTCCGCTTTTAGTAAGGATTAACCTAGATTCCTAGGTGAGGAGATCTAATTAATCTATTATAGTTTGTTTCTAAAGTAATAATTACAGGCTTAAAATATCCATTGGTTAACTCTCTAGTTAATCAATGGATATTTTTTTATTAAAGCAGCAGTTGGCAACCCCTAGTTTGATTGCTATAATCAAAGCAATCAAAGTAATCCAAATCCAAAATCAATTTCAAAACGTAGATATATAGTGGAAGCAAAACGATTCTTATTAAATGAGCAAGTTACAGAATCAACAGCTTATGAGTTAGTAGAGCGTATGGCAAAGCAAGATCAAATAGCTTTGCAGGAATTCTATGAGCGTTATAGCAAGTTGGTTTTTTCGCTAGTGTTAAAAGTGCTTAATTGTCGAACAGATGCTGAGGAAGTTACTTTAGAAGTTTTTTGGCAAATTTGGCAGCAAGCAAGTCAATATCAAGAAAATAGAGGAAGTGTTGTTGCATGGCTTGTAATGATTGCAAGGAGCCGAGCAATTGACCGTAGGCGCTCTCGTGATCGCACAAGTAATACTCTTTATCTTATTGATAACACTAATATGATAGATTCCTCTCCTGATTATGTTTATAACCCTGAGGAAAATTTCTATAGTTCTCAGCGACGTGAAGCCGTAGTTAATGCATTATCAGAGATGAGCGATAAACAAAGAATGGCAATAGAGTTAGCTTATTTTGCAGGCCTAAGCCAAAGCGAAATAGCTACACAACTCCAAGAACCGCTAGGAACGGTTAAGACCCGCATTCGCAGCGGGATACAAATTTTACGGGAAAAGTTAAAGCGCTATTTATGACTTTGTGCGAGCTAAACCAAGAATTAAAACTTTCTTTTGAATGCTATTTATTAGGAGAACTCTCACCTAATGATATGGCAGCAATAGAAAAACATTTAGCTACTGGTTGTAGTTCTTGTTTACAAGAAATTAAAGAACTACAAGAAATTTTTGCTTCAATAGCTTGTAGTGCTCCTTCAGTTACACCTCCTGAGCAAATACGCCAAAAACTATTATCCCGCCTTCAAACAGAAGTAAAAGCTCAACCCTCACTTAAACTTGTTCCTATGCCAAAAAGAGCTTGGTATAAAACCCCACTTAGCTTATTAGGTAAAGTTGCTGCATCACTAGGCTTACTTATACTTTTAGCAGAAACAGTTTTTCTAGTTCATATTAATAAAAAAGCTGTTCTACAAGCAGAACTAGCTAAAGTTCAAGAGCATAAAATTCAAATACTGCAAACAGAACTTAATCAAAAACAAAAAGATATATCTAATATTGAAACTAGTATAAAGAGTAGTAGAAAGTTAATTGCCCTAGATAGCAAATTAATTAGTAAAGCTTCAGGAAAAGCACTTTGGGATACTGACCAGAATGCTTGGCAATTTTATATTAGTGATTTACCTAATGCTCCTAAAGGTCGAACTTATCAATTATGGTTTATTACTGATAAAGAGCTTATTAGTGGTGGAACTTTTCAGACAAATGAAAAAGGTTCTATGGAATTGCGTTTAGCTACGCCTCGTAATTGTAAAAATATTCTTGAAGTTGCTATTTCTTTAGAGCCAATTGGAGGCAGCGAAACACCTACAGGGGCAATTTATCTTTCAGGCCCAATTATTTAAGTTTAAGTAAATTCTATTAATCAGCAATTCGCGGTTTAAAAATGTAACTTGATAATCATGGAATTTGCTCGATAAGTTATTGAAAATAAAGAGGGTTTGATAGTAATAAATTAATAAGCTAACGGATCCATCATAAATGGAGATGGGTAAATGCCAATTTTGGCAGACGTGTCATAAATGGAGATGGGTAAATGCCAATTTTGGCAGATACGGCTTTATTTCTGGTAATAAGTAACATAATTAAAACAATAAAAGTTAACTTATAGTTTTCCAACTTATCACTATTATTAGCTTTAGTCTACTAAGGGGTATTGAAAAAAACATAGTCTTATTTATTTTTGATCATCGGCACATTTATTGATTTTGGCACTAGAAACTTATTAAACGCTTAATAAACAAGGTCAATAATATGAGTACAATAAATAGTGCCAGTCAATATAATGCTTTTCCAATTGATACCCAAGATCAAATATCAACATTAAATAATGAAGATCCTAAAGATACCTCTAATATTCAATCTAGCGATAGTACTAATGATTCACCTAGTACTAAAACAACGCTTTCTCCACAAACAAACTATTCTTCGATAGGCTCTGACTTTTTTGCACAAACTCAAAGAGCAAAATTTCTAAACTTTCCTACTAATGGCAAGCAAGAGTCACTTAAGAATCAAAGTTTTTTAGAGCCTAAAGCCCAAGACTCACCTACTAATTTTTCTAATAGCAAAGTAGCAAATGAAAACATGTTTGGCCAAATGATGAAAGCCTCCATTCAATCTAAACCTATAAGCAAAATAGACTCACCTTCTCCAAGTTCTGTACCCAATATTGATGCTGTAATCACTTTCCCTAATGATGGAGAGCCAATAACAGCCGAAAGAGCTTCTAGAAGATTTGTTCAAGAGTATGTGGGGGAAGGTGACTTATTTCCTGATGAAGTAGATAAAGTACAAAAGTTAAGTGATTTTTCTATAAAAGCAGATGATCAAACAGTTCAATCCCAAACACAAACAGTAAATGGGCAACGTGTATTAAAAGTTTCTATTAATAACGAAGATAAAACCAAACTTTTAGAAGCCAAAAAACAAGTATTGGGAGAAAGGGAAACAGTAGAAAAAATATTTCAAGAAGTTCGTTCCCAAAACGAAATAGAAGGAGCATCTAAGGGTTTACTCACAGGAGTCTATGATTCTGGAAAACAAGCTTATGATTTAGTAGCACATCCAGTAGATAGCGCAACAAACTTAGCCCGCATAGTCGCAAGCCCTATTGAGACGACTAGACAACTTAAACAAGCGTTTGGGAATAAGTACGATGAATTTGTAGCAGCTCCACCTTCACGTAAAGCTGAAATGCTTGCTTATTTACCCGGTCAAGCTTTAGGTAATATTCTTCTAGGAAAAGGAGTTGGTGTCATAGCTAAAACAACTCCCGTAACAAAAGCAACATCAGCTGTAGGCAAAGCTATAGGAGAAACTAAACTAGGCCAATCTGCTATAAAGGTAGCTGATTCAGTTAATAATGTTAAAACTGTAGTCAAAGAAGAAGCCTTAAAGCGTGTTTCTATAGTTTTAGATGCTGTAGTTAAAAATCCTAAAGCTGTTACTTCAACAATCACTACTATTTTTGATAACAAAGTTCCTACCACTAGAATAGCATCTGAAGCAACACGCGATAGTGCTGAGGTAATACCTAATAAAGTTCTTACTACTAAACCAGTACTTGAACCAGTAGTTGATAGTACCGAAGTATTGTCTAATAATGTAACTACTAACAACAAGCTCCCTAACACATCAAAGAGTCCCACGCTTACATCTGATAGTGCCGAAGTGTTACCTGATAATGTAACCACAAACAACAACCCTTCTAGTACATCAAAAAGTCCCACATCTGTAAATAGTGGTTATGATCCAACAAAGAGAACAGACATAGAACTTCAACAAGATCTAGATCCTTCTCTTAAAACGGGAGAAAGCTCCACGCAAGCTACAAAGCGCGTTGAGGCTGCTCAGAGTGAAATTATGGCTCGTCGGCCTTATGATCAACTCCAAGCCGATAGAAGCTCAACTTTGCGGCCAGGCGAAACTTTAACGGATGCGCAAAAACGAGTTTATCAAGCAGAATCAGAGCTTCTTAAGCGAGCTTCTTCTATCACGCAACAATTAGGAGAAACACCGCGTAAAATTGATCTTCTCAAAGAAGATCCAGTTAATCATAATATCAACGCCCACACCATAGAACGTCACGCAAGTAGTATTCCTTTGCAAAGAGATGTAAGCATTAAAACTATAGAAGGACGCTTATTTGGAGACGCAGGGTGGAAGAGGCCAGAATCCAATTCGTTGAAATGGAAAGACGATTTTACTATGAACCGCACTGTAAATGACTATATAACGCAAAACTGGTCACAAATTAAAGAAGATTTGGCACTTAACGGTGTTCATAGGGGGGTATTTGATACAAAGAAGTCTGTAGGAGAAGGATTTACTAACGTAAGTCTTAATGGATCTTCTCCAACATCGAGGTACGTTCAAACAAGTTATGTAAAAATAATAATTAAGTTGAAATCTGATAATCCAGCAGAGTTTGCTGTTATTACAACTTACCCAAGTGTTAATTTGTCCCCACTAAAATAAAAGTAAACTAAATAGGAGTAATACAATTATGAGCCAAAATGATGAAGATTTAATGATAAGGTTAAGAGCTAGGCTTGAGGAAGAAAAGAGAAAGTCACCTTTAGAGAAGGCTAGGGATTTTATGCAAACCTATGTAGCCGACAACTATTGGGATGATATTCAAAAGGAAGTAGAACACATGATTAAAATTAACCCTATAACTATAATTTGGGGTCTTGAGGGGATAGAAGACTTATTAGCTACCCCTCCTCAAGAAGAAGGAGTTTTAGCAAATTTAGTAACTTATGACGGTGGTTGGATGTTGGATGAGTATAACGATGAACACGCTAAAGTTTGGCTCAAAGAACTAAGTGAGTTTATCCGTAAAGTTATGGGGGATAAGCAGCCTCCTAGATCAAGTTAAGTACCTGTTTTATTTTTAAGAGGCTAATTTATTTATGAGCCAGCAAAATGAAGAGTTAATGAAAAGATTAAAAGAAATACTTCGCCGAGACCGAGAAAAATCTCCTCTGGAAGCAACGAGAGAATTTTTGCAAAGTTATGTTCTTGATAATGATTGGGAAGATATACGCAGAGCTATAGAACATATGATGAAATTTAACCCTAGTACCGTAATAAGGGGGTTACATGGTATAGAAGATTTACTAGCTGATCCTCCTAAGGAAGAAAACACTTTGAATTATTTAGTAGCTTGCGAGGCTAGTTGGGTCTTAGATGAGCCAAACGATCAAAATTCAGCTATTTGGTTACGAGAGTTAGCTGAATTTATTCGTGACTCTATGGGAGATAAGCAGCCTCCTAGATCAAGTTAAGTACCTGTTTTACTTTTAAGAGGCTAATTTATTGAAAATATTGGAATAGTCAAAAGTTTCATAAAATTGCCAAAAAGCTGTAAACCTACTAAATATTCAGTAAACTAAAAAAACTTAGATACTTACATTCTTAAGCCCCAAGGGGGCGAAATATTTGTAACCAAGGGTGTAAACCCTTGGAATAGAAAGAGTTCACAGAAAAAGCTGTAAAGCGGCGAAAGAATAAAAAAATAGAATAGCATGTTTATTATGTCGCCCCGCTGGGGCTTGAAGCTAACTAACTGAAAACCCGAGCGCTTATGCACTGGGCTACAATTATTTCGCCCCCTTGGGGCTTAAGATGGGGCTTAAGAATTAAGAGTCCATAAAGCTTAGGAGTTAAGACCCTATACTTTTTTAGTTTACAGAGTACTAAATACAATACTTATTATTCTAAACCGGGAATTGCTGTCTATTAATAAACTACTAAGTTAAGACCAGGTTAAATAAATTTAGCTTGGTCTTGTTTTTTTATATAGTTTTAGATAAGTAGACTACGTGATGTAGGTGATTGTGAAAGAATAACGCCTTGCTCTGCTATAGCTTGTTTAATAATAGGAAAATTACCATCATCAACAGGTAAATCTATTACAGCTAAAGGAGAGGTGTTAGATCTAATTCTATATCTGGGGCCAGCTAGGGTTTGACTATAAGTAATGCTAGCTACCTCATTCCACTTAATTAAGAAAAGAGGTATACCACAACAATATTGACGAATACCTTCTTTAGAGATTTGTAAAGAACAGCCTCGTCCTAAAGTTATTGACCATACTATTATGAGTAAAACTAAACTACTTAAGGAGAGTATACTAGCATTTGCTATACTAAATATTAAAAGTAGAGGAACAAAAGTAATAAGTCCTGCTGTAAGAATATAGTTAATAGGAGTTTTTTCTTTAATAATTAATCCAGTATTTTCTTGCATAACTATCTCCAAAGTCAGGCTCTAGCAAAAAAATTTCTATGATCTACATACATGCAACGATCCATAATTACTAAAATATTTTCTTTAGCTAATAATTCGGCTGCTATTTGGTTGATAATACCAGTTTGTAGCCAAAATGCACGAGGTTTTATTTCTAGGGTCTCTTGGGCATGTGGCACAACATCTTCAGAACGGCGAAATACTTGAACTATATCAATAGGCTCTAAGATTTTAGTTAAACTAGTAAAACATTTAATCCCATCAATTTCTGCTAGTTTAGGATTAATAGGAATTATCTTATACCCGCTATCTAGCATATATCTAGGCACATAATAGGAAGGCTTATGTTTAGCATCAGTCATTCCTATTACTGCAATAGTTTTACTAGTTTCTAATAAATCTTTAACGCTTTCTAAATTATTACTAATAATATTTTTTTGCCAAGTTAAAGAGGTCACAAATTTCTCCTAGGTAGGAAAATTTTAGCTACCATTTTGTGTCTTTCTAGTAAAAACACGTACTTGTTTTTGACCTTCTTCTGTTTTGGGCATAATGGTTATAGTAAGGGTTTTTCCTTCTTCAGCAAGATCCCAAAATTCTTTTTCGCTAGTGTTTGGCATTTGCACTTGACCAAAAAAGACTTTTTCAGTTTCTACATAGAGGTTATTATTTTCGCCAAACTTAAAGCTTCTTTTTTGTTTAAATCCACGACTATCATTTTTTTCTACTACAGAGCCATCAATTGGAAATGTATCTGGTTCAGCGGAAATAGTTTGGCCTCGTCCAGTAAATTCTGTTGAGACAGTAATAGCTTTATCATCTTGTTTAATAATAAGTAAATATTCTTGTACGTTTTGAAATAAAGGTGGGAGATTGATACTTTTAGTTTTATCTAATATCCAAACACCGCTAAAATCAGGTTTTTCTACTGCTTTTAGTGAAAAGGGAAAAGTAGTAGGGGTAATAACAGCCAAAAGGGCTGTGCAAATAAATTCTCTACGGGTTAACATTTTGCTAAACTCCTAAAGGAAATGAAGTTTGATAATGTTAGCACAGGTCTTTACCCTTTAGATAGAAAAGCTTTTCCTTAAAAAGAGAGTTTTTTCCGAGTAGCACACATATAGTTTTTTAGCCTGATTAGACTTTCAACAAAGCACTTTAGACAATAGGATTATTTTTATGCACCGTCACTTTTTATTAATATGTCTATTATTAATACTTACTAGTTGTAACCTTGATAACGCCCCTAAACCTGTAGCACCTGGACAAGAGCAAGAAGCCGCAACTGAGTTACCTCCACTACCACCCAATGCAGATATTCCAACACAAATAGAGTATTCTCGTAAGCAAAAAGATAGAATATTAAAACTTTCTCCAGATTCTCCTATACCAAAAGTTGAGAAGGGGAATTTTGAAGGATTAAAATATTTTCCTGTTGATCTTAAGTACAGAATAGAGGCTAAGCTAGAAAAATATTCAACTAATGAAAAGATAAAAATGCTTACTAGTACAGGAACTCAGGATGAGTATATTCGCTATGCAGCAGTAAAATTTATAATTGATAATACTGAACATTCTTTAGATGCTTTTAAGTCTGTTTCAACAGATGTTGATCCTAATAGGCTTTTTATTCCTTTTCGTGATATGACTTCAGGAAAAGAGAGCTATGGCGCAGGGCGTTATTTAGAGCTAGAAGAGGATGGTAAAGGCTCCTATACAATTGATTTTAATTTAGCTTATAGTCCATATTGTGCTTATAACACAGATTATAGTTGTCCTCTACCTCCTACACAAAATACCTTGAAAATAGCTATTAATGCAGGAGAGAAGAAATATCATAACTAAATCTATAAAAATAGAAATTCTAGGAAAAATCCTAGAAAAACTTTGTAACAGGGTTAAATTGAAGAAATGGCTAGATTTAAAGACAGGTTAATATTAAAACAGGCTACAATTATAACTCTAGAAAACTCTCAAATAGAAGCTAGAGTTATACTTAGTATGCAAGATAGAAAATTAGTAGGTATTAAACAAGGAATTGATGGGACTGAGAGTAGGCAAAGACTCGTTGTAGAAGCTACTTTAGCTGCTTTAGAACAGTCTGTTGCAAGTCCAGTAAAGTTTGAAGTCTCTGGAATAAATATTAAGGAATTTGGCCCTCAGGGACATAAGTTTTTTGTGGTTTTGCTAAAAACAGATTATTTTATTGCTCCTGTTAGTGAAGCCATAGAGCTTTTAGGTGCCTGTCAAATTTCTGATTATGAAAGCGAAGCCGAAATAGCCGCCCGAGCAACTTTAGATGCTACTAATAGGGCAGTTAGCTCAATGCTTGGTGGTAGATAAATTTATAGAGTTTAAAACATAAGCTAGGCAATTTGCCTAGCTTATTTTTTAGCTTATATTTTTAGCAAAAAATTTTTCTAGATAAATTTATGCGTAAGAATGAAGTCCTGGTAGAAGATAGCTTACGCCTAAATAGGTAAAGAGCATAAAGATAAAGCCAAGAATTGCAAAGTAAGCAGAACGACGACCTTTCCAACCATGGCTAAAACGTGTATGTAAGAAACTTGCATAAGCAAGCCAAGTAATTAAGCCCCAAGTTTCTTTAGGATCCCAACTCCAATAAGTTCCCCAAGATTCATTTGCCCAAACTGCACCTAGAATTAGCATTAAGGTAAAGCCAGGGAAACATACTGAAACCAGCTTATAATTTAAGTCATCCAAGACTTCTAAAGATGGTAGATTTTTAAGGATTTGTTCACCTCTAAGCTTAAAGAGTGCAAAGAAAAGACCACCTATTAAAATTACAAAGAAACCAGCGCTTACTACAGGGTTAGAGCTAAAGTTTACTCTTAGATTTGGCCCCATTTGATTTAACCAAGCGTTAGTGGAGATTTGCTCACGTTGATGGCTTGTATCACCTTCTGCATGACCATGACCATCATCATTAAGAAGTGTATTTAGTTTGCTAATACCCGTAGCAGGAATATGAGTACCTAAATCTTTGGTGGTTTTCATTTGATAATATAGTGTTCCAATAGCTAAGGCTTGAAATACTATAGCGATTGAAAATAAAGCAGTAGCAACTTTACGTAATTTTGCATCTTCTCCTAAGAACATATCTTTAAGATACATAGCAGAAGAAGCTAGAAATAAAACTACAACTATTTGTAGGAAGCGACCAACAAAAGGAAATTCAACGGTAAGAAAATCACCTCTAGCACCAGAGAATCTAATAGGCTGCTCACCCATTTTAGGTGTAAGCATTACTATATTCATTCCAAAAGTACCATCGGTTAAGGAGAAATTACCAAAGAGTGCCGCGACTAAAAGATAAATGCCAACACCAAAAAGAGCAATACTTAAGGCTATTCTTTCAGGACGCATTTTATCTTTTAATAAATAAAGTATTCCTACTGCAAAGGTAACAGAACATACACCATAACTAAGCGCTGCTACTCCTACGTGGATAGGTCGCCAATAGCTACGTAAAATAGGTTGAATAGGTTGGTTTATATCATTACCTAAGAAAACAGCTAGTATTAAAAATAAAGCACCAACAGGCATTGTAATAGCACCTAAAAAATCATAGCGATTACGAACGCCAACAAGTACCGCTGTAATACCTAAGAATGTAGTAAGGCCTAAGGTAATGTCATAAAGGTTTGATAAAGGAAAGGTATGATTAATTTTTTCTGCAAGTGAAAGTGTAGGCCAAATAGTTACCATATCACCTTGGGATTGAGTAAATTGAGTATATTCAATCCAACGCATACCCCAAGCAGATAAATTAAGCATAAACCCAATTATCATTGACCATGTAGCCATTTTCTTCATCAATTGTTCACGTCCCATTAGGTACATACCAAATAGTAAAGAAGAGGCTAAATAACAAATTAAAGCCAAGTTGGTTTGGCTTGTTTCTTTAAGGATGTCTAAGTTAGAGCCTTGAAAGCGAATCAAGACCATTATTGTAGCACCAACAATGGCTAAGATTGCTGGTAGCAGATGAGTTATGCTAAACCAATTTTCGGCAGAAACTCCTATTGATGGAGAATAATGCCCTGCTTCTGCTTTTGAAGACATTTTTAATCCCTCCAGACTTAATTACTAATAATGACTTTAAGATATAGAATATTGTGGCAATACAGGAGCAAACTAGGGAAATTATAGAGTATGCAAAAATGCCACGCTAGAGAAAGTGGATAAGTTTAACTTGTAAAGTCAAAGCTATCTGAGGCTACACCATCAACTACGATAACTAATTTATTATTTTGTCCACTAGGTTTTAGATTTAATTCTGATGTAGTTCCTTTAACTATAAGTCTTCCTAAACTAGCTGCAAACTTTACATCACGATCTATTCTTTTCCCATTAATACGAACGATTGCGTTTCCTGCAAAGTTACGACCAAAGACTTTGAGTGTCTCTTTTTTATAAAAAGCACGGTTAACAACAGGTGCTAAGCCTTCTACGTCAGCAACTCCACGAATTAGCCAGGTTACAGGCTGTAATTGAAAATTGGGAAAGTTTTGGTCAACTCTAAAGAAATTTCTACCAGAATCTAAAGTAAAATAAGACTTACTTCCAACAGGTTTAACAAGTCCTGTAGCATCACCAAAGGCTGGAAGATTAGCTATAAAAATAGTATCAAGTGCTCCTATTATAAAAGCCCCTGAATCAATAGTTATTGGTTGAGGTAGCTCATAGCTATCAAAATTTCCAGGCTTATTAACTGTGACAGGAAAAATAGCAACAGGTTGTTGCCCATCACTAGGCCCATCTCCTTCAGGATCTCTATAGACCACAATTCTAATAGGAGAACCAGCTAAAACTCCATTAGGCCCATCACTAAAGGCAATACGCACCTCTTTTAATGTTGCTGGATAATTATCTGGCTTAAGTAAATTAAACCAACCAAAACCTGGATTACCTGTGCCACCATATCTACCTTCTGCACTATTATCATCTATTAGTAAAATCTGCTCTTTAGCAGCTTGAGGATTAATTTGCTGGGAAACTGCTTGAGGATTAATTTGCTGGGAAACTGCACTGGGGGATTGTTCTTGGGCATGTATTATTGGAAAAGAGCTTATAAGGAAAATTAAAATTAATAATAAATAGAATCGTGATTTTAGAGTGAACATTTTTAGATTCTCCAAAAATTAATTTTTCTGACCATATTGTCGCAGCCTTGCTATTTGTTGATTAAGCAAATCTGTATATTCAGACACAGGACAGAGTTTAACATATTCGGTAAATGTTTCTGCTGCTTCAAGAAAACGACCTAATTTTATTAGCACATAACCTGAGTTATAGAGTGCTGTTCCATAATCTGGTAGTATTTGTAGTGCATTACGAAAACTCTCTAGTGCTTCTTCATAGCGTTGTTTTTCTGTTAAAACATAGCCACGATTATACCAAGCTTTATAGTAGTCTGTTTTTAAGCGAATTGCTTGCTCAAAACAATATAGTGCATCATCAAAACGACGAGCACGAGTAAGTACAACTCCTCTATTATTCCACATAGCAGGATCTTCTGCTCTTAATTGCAGGGCAGATTCATAAATTTCTGATGCTTCTTCAAATTGTCCTATTTTGGCTAAAACATATGCTTGATTATAATTAGCTGGTCGATAATCTGATCTTAGTTCTAGGGCTTTTTTATAGCTTTCTAGAGACTCAGAAAATTCCTCTACTCTGGCAAGCGAACACCCACGATTATTCCAAGCTAAATAGTGATCAGGTTTAAGCTCTATCACATGATCGTAGCTTTCTAATGCATCATCAAAACGTCCAAGTATATTAAGTATATTGCCATGATTAAACCAAGCTAGATAGAAATTGGGGTTTATTTCTACGGCTTTTTGAAAACTTTGTAAAGCGTCTTCATAGCGTTCTAGTTCAACTAAAGCACATCCATGATTATACCAAAGAGCAGGTTCATCATTAACTACGGTTAAAGCTTGTTCATAAGTCTCTACTGCTTTCTTAAACTGGCCTTTGGAAAAACAGTCATTGCCTTCCTTAAAAAATCGCTCTCCAACACGCGACATCTTGAGTTTTCCTATTGTTTTTTGATTGATGTTTCAGAAAGCTTATTTTATCACACCTTTACTTTTTGCTGCCACGATAGATCCTCGCAGAACCATTATTAATATGGAGGTCTATACTATTTTCCAAAAAACTAATGTTAAATCAGTAAACTTTTGCTTGACAAAAAATAAAATAATAATAATATTGAAATTCAAATTCAAATTCAAAAATAAATATAAAATTATTAATTCTTATAGATTTTATAGATTTTATAGATTTTATTCGCTATTTTTCTTAACTTCCTTAACTTAATTTGGTTTTCCTCCAGATTAGCTTTCTCATAGACCTATCGTTGCCCAACTATAATTACTATTAATGTTAGAGGGCAACGATTTTATTTTTTACTTTATTAGAAAAGCTTAAACCTCCTTATCCATCATTAGTTGAACATTAATCGAGGAAAACGAATTGTTAGAATAGTTTATATGTGTAATAGTTTCTCACCAGAACTTTCTATGTTTAATCAATATATAAATCAATATATATTTACATAAATAAATAATTAATAATTAACTATTTATGATTAATTAAAAATTATATTTAAGAGTCTTATTTTACTAATTTATTAAGGAGATAAACAGATATGGCTTTATTTGAAGTATGGATAGAGAGATCTGATGATATGAAATATATAGCTTGTTTTGAAAATATTGCACCTGAAAAAGGTAAACATAGATTTGTAAGCGATCCAGTAGAATCTTCTTATGCAGCAGTCAATCTTCTTAGGCAAGAAGTACGTAAAGTAATCTCAGCTAATGATCAAATTCGTATTAAAAATAGAATTAAAGTTTATGATAACTATAGCTTAAATGATGCTTTAGAAGAGCTAACCCGTAATTAAAATCAATTTAGTAAAATTTATAGTATATTTAAGGACATAAATCATGCGGTTGATACAATTAGTAATACTTTCACTCTGTATTGTATTAGTAGGAAACTTAGTTACTATTCAAGCTCAAGAAAAAACTCTAGAAAAAAACTTAAGTAAAGACTATGCAAGAGTTGCTTCTCAAATCATGGGTGCAGCCTTAGTAGAGGGCCAAGCCTATGAAAAACTTGAACATTTGAGCGATAACATAGGCAATCGTCTTAGTGGTTCTCCTCAGCTTAATCAAGCTATTGAATGGGCTATGGAGACTATGAAAGCTGATGGACTAGAAAATGTACACTCTGAAATGGCAAAAGTTCCTCATTGGGTTCGAGGTCAAGAAAGTGCTGAAATTCTTACCCCAGCTAAACATAGGTTAACTATTTTAGGTCTAGGCGGAACTATTGGCACTTCCCCAGAAGGGGTAACTGCTGAAGTCGTTGTAGTAAGAAATTTTGATGAACTAGATAAACTTGGCGAACAAGTTAAAGGTAAAATAGTTTTATATAACTCTCCTATGCGCAAAGACTTACCTACAGGTCAAGCCTATGGTGAAGCCGTTAGATATCGCTCAATTGGCGCTGTTCGTGCTGCTAAATATGGTGCTGTTGCTGCTCTTGTTAGATCTGTTACTACTGTAAGCCTTAATACTCCTCATACTGGTGCAATGCGCTATGAAGATGGTGTTGCTAAAATTCCTACTGCTGCTGTTACTATTGAAAATGCTGAGCTTATGCAAAGACTTTTCTTAAAAGGCCAAAAAATTACTGTTAACCTAAAATTAGGAGCAAAAACTTTACCTGATACTGAGTCTGCTAATGTTATAGGAGAAATTCGAGGAAGCGAAAAACCAGAAGAAATTATTTTAGTTAGTGGACACTTAGATTCTTGGGATGTAGGCACAGGATCAAATGATGATGGTGCAGGTTGTGTTATTGCTATGGAGGCCGTGCGTACAATTGCAAAATTAAAATTACGCCCTAAACGTACCATTAGAGTCGTCTTATTTACTAATGAAGAAAATGGTTTATATGGCGCATTTGCTTATCGAGACGCTCATAAAGATAAATTTGATAAACATATTGTAGCTATTGAAGCTGATTCTGGCGGAACTCGTCCTATAGGTTTTTCTTTTAAGGGTTCTGATATAGGCTTTTCTCTTATTCAGGAAATTAGTGTATTACTTCGTAATCTTAGGTCAGATAATGTTGAACGTAGCCAAGGTAGTCCTGGGGCTGATATTTCTGTTTTGGTAGAAGGAGGTGTGTCTGGTTTAGGCTTACGTAATGATTCTAGTCATTATTTTGATATTCATCATACAGATGCAGATACATTAGATAAACTTGATAGAACAGATTTAGCTCTAAATGTTGCAACTATGGGAATAATGGTTTATGTTTTAGCTGATATGCCTCAATCTTTACCACGGTAGTTGTTAGTTAATTGATTTTATGCCTATAAATTCTAAAGAAATAAAAAATAAGGCATTGGAGCTAGGTTTAACTAAAATAGGTATTATTGCTGTAGAGGCTCTTGAAAAAGAAAAAACTCTTTTACAAGAGTGGCTAGCACTTGGCTATCACGGTAAAATGGGCTATTTAGCCCGTAATTTTGAAAAACTTGCAGACCCAAAAATTTTGCTACCATCTGCTAAAAGCATTATTGCTGTAGCACTAAATTACTATACTCCTCATAAACATAGTAATAGCCTTGATAAAGGAAAAATTTCTCGCTACGCTTGGGGTGATGATTATCACGATGTTTTAGGAGAGAAATTAAAAGTATTTTTAGACTGGATTAAAGAAAAGGAACCGACAACCGAAGGTAAGTGTTTTGTTGATGCAGGGCCAATGATGGACAAGGTTTGGGCTGTAAAAGCTGGTATTGGCTGGCTAGGCAAACATACTAATGTTATTACTCGGGATCATGGTTCTTGGATATTTTTAGGAGAAATTTTACTTAATCTAGAGCTAGAGTATGATAATAATATAGTTCCAGATTTTTGTGGTACTTGTACTCGTTGTATAGATGCTTGCCCTACAAATGCTATAGTTGCACCATATCTACTGGATGCTACGCGCTGTATTTCCTATGGAACCATAGAGTTAAAAGATTCTAATTTGCCTCCGCTAATAGCTGATAATTTACAAAACTGGATTTTTGGTTGTGATGTGTGCCAAGATGTCTGTCCTTGGAACCGCTTTTCTTCTGAAACAAATGAACAAAGTTTTCAACCTAGAGAAGGTTTAACTCAGCCTGATTTAGGCGAACTTGAACAAATTACACCTTTAGAATTTAAAGAACGTTTTAAGGGTAGTCCTATTACTAGACCAAAACATGCAGGTTTTTTGCGAAATATAAAAGCAGTTCAAGATTATAATAAATCTGATAAAGCGTCTGATAGTGGTGAATAATTTATAATTTTTGGGGGAAATAATGAGATATTTTTCTACTATTCTACAAGTATTTTTTGTAAGCTTATTTTTAATATTTTTTCCTATAAGCATTTTAGCAAATGGCGAAGGAAAAACAGATATTAAAGCAGTAAGCGCTAGTATAGTTTCTGATATAGAAGGAAAATCTTTTCAACTAGGAAATACTTGGCAAGAAAAGCCTGTTGTGCTTGTTTTTATTAGGCATTTTGGATGACTACTTTGCCGTGAACAAGTCGCGCAGTTGCGTGAAAAAATCGATGAAATCCATAATTTAGGAGCAGAATTAGTAGTAGTTGGTAATGGAAGTGCTGAGTTTGCAGCATCTTTTCAAAAAAGATTTAAGTTAACAACCCCACTTTATGTAGACCCTTCTTTAGCTGTTTATAATGCTGCTGGACTTAAAAGAACTAAAGCTGGAACAATTGGCCCTAAAAATTGGCTACCAGCCTTAAAAGCTTTGTTTACTGGGAATCTACAAGGTCGAGTTCAAGGAGATCCTTATCAACAAGGAGGAGTTTTTATTGTTTTTCCTGGCGATAAATTAGTTTATTCTTTTATAAGTAAACGCCCTAGTGATCGTCCTCCAACAAAGAAAATTGTTCAAAAATTAAAAGAGGCACAACGAAAATAATTAATTAGTTAAATAGTAAGAAAGCTTAGGAACACTATGTCAAATCCTGAAGAAATTACTCAACTACTAATGGATTGGAGGCAAGGCAATAAGCAAGCATTAGATAAACTTGTAGCTGTACTTTATGCCCAATTACATAAAATAGCTAAAAGACGTTTATCTTCTGAGAACCCAAATCATACATTACAACCCACAGCGCTTATTAGTGAGGCTTACTTAAGGCTTGTTAATTGGCAGTCATTTGATTGGAAAAATCGTGCTCACTTCTTAGGCGTTACAGCAGAAATAATGCGTAATATTTTAGTAGATCACGCTCGTAAAAACCTTACTAATAAGCGTGGTGGTGATAGATATAGAATCTCACTCACACAAATAGCAGATAAAGCTCAAACTCAAGAAGACTTAGACTTAGTTGCACTTGATGATGCATTAAATCGCTTATCTCAAATTGACTCTCTACAAAATAAAATCATAGAACTACGTTATTTTGGTGGTTTAAGTATAGAAGAAACTGCTGAAATCCTTAATACTTCCCCTAGTACAGTTAGCAGAGAATGGAAATTAGCTAAACTCTGGCTAATGAGAGAATTAGATAGTTTATCAAAATAAAATTAAAAATTTGCAAATTTTTTGACAAGAAATAATTTTCAACTGCGCTTTAGAAAATATGAAGGACAAAAGATGGCAAGAAGTTAAAAAAATACTAGCTCAAGCCTTAGATGAGCCTCAAGCGACTCGTGATGAGTTTATAACAAAAGCTTGTTTGGGTGATAAAGAGCTTAAGGCTGAAGTACTAGCGTTTTTAACTTATGATTCACAAGTAGATGATTTTCTTGTTTCACCAATAGGTGATATTGCCCTACTTGGTAAAGAATCTCTTGGTGATAGTAATACCCTAAACCAAGCTCAAACCATCGATAGCCAAATAAATCAAAGGAGTTGGGAAGTTATGTTAAAAGATTTGATTGGTCAAGTATTAGATGGCAAATACCAAATGCAAGAACAACTTGGGCAAGGTGGAATGGGGGCAGTTTATAAAGCTACTCATCTTGGTACACAAAGAACTGTAGCAGTAAAAGTAATAATGCCTCAGTTTATGTCAAATTCAGAGTTTGTAGAACGTTTTAAACTAGAAGCTAAAACCACAGGAAAATTACGACACCCTAATATTGTTAATGTTACTGATTTTGGTATTACAAGCCTTGTAAATGATAAAATAGCTTATCTTGTGATGGAATTCTTAGATGGAATAACACTCAATGATTTACTTAAACGTAAACCACAGTTACCTTTTGATTTTGTAATGGATATAGTTGAGCAAATTTCTTTAGCAATAGATTTTGCACATAAACAAGGAATAATTCATCGAGACTTAAAGCCTGAAAATATTTGGCTAGAACCCAATGGACGTGGAAGTTACAATGTAAAAGTCCTAGATTTTGGCTTAGCTAAACTACAAGAAACAAAGCCATTAGGATTAACCAATCATTTTTTAGAAGAAAACCGAATAAAAGCCTCTCTCCCTCTATATTCACCCTCAACTTCCTCAGTAGCAGAAACAGATTCTCTTATAAATAGAGGTTTTGAACAGTTAAGGCAAAAAGATGCCTCTAAATTACAACCTATAAACTTAGAAACTTTTAGGACTATACCTAATATTCATACTCAAGATGTTCAAAATACTCAAGAAGATTTCTTGAACATAAGAGAAAGAACAACAAATGGGACTCTTGATTCTAGGACTATTCCTTCTTGGATGACTAGAGCAGGTGTTATTTTAGGTACTCCTCTTTATATGTCTCCTGAACAATGTAGAGGTGCGGAACTTGGTACTTATTCAGATATTTATAGTTTAGGCGTTATTGTTTATCAAATGCTTGCAGGTGATACACCTTTTACTGGTAATACCTGTCAGCTTATTGATAAACATAGCTCAGCGCCTCCACCACAGATTAGACGCATTCGCAAAGATGTTCCTAAAGGCATTGAAGAGCTACTGATAAATACGCTATCTAAAAATCCTAGTGATAGGCCAGATAATTGTTTACTTTTTGCTAGACTACTACGTCTTTATACAAAGGGCACAGAAACGCTTTTATTAGAATCCAAAGAGTTTTTCCATAAAAATTATTTTAAGTTAGTCTTTCCAATCTTAATGGTTTCTCTTGCGTTTTTAGCACCTTATATTCTTTCTTATCTTATATTCTTGCTTAATGTACATTCAGTAATTGAAAAAATAGTTTGGGTAGAAACTATTTTTAATTTTTTACACGATCCTCTTACTGCAACAGTTGTAGTCCTTATTTGGGGGCAAGTTCTTTTAGCTACTTGCTCAATGATGGTAGAACAAATTAGTAATAACCCTAGAGAGCCTATTAAGCTTAAGCCTATCATAAGCAAAATTTCAAAAAACTTTAAATCCCTAGTAATAGCAGAAGTTATGGCTGTTGGCGCAGTCTTGAGCAGGTTTATACCTTTATTTGTACTAAAGATGTTTAAGATAAACTTTTTTGGGGAAAATGCTTGGGCTGGAAATACATTTAGGGCTATGAGTATTTTATTTGAAGAAAAGAAAGGATTGGCTGCTCTAGAAGAGTCACAATCTATTAGTAAAAGGGTAATGCCTTTTTTAAAATTTATTGAAAGCCATCAAGTAGCAAGTTGGGTACAAACAATCATAAATATTTCTTTTTACTTTATAATTATTATACCTGCTCTATCTAATAGTTTTAAGGGATTAAAAGGAACTGTTCCACTAACAATGGTCTTAACTAGTGCAGGTATTTCTATTCTTACTTATTTAATTTTTGTCTTTTATTTTTTATCGCGTTACACAGTGCTTTCCATTGCATTATCTAAGGTGTATTTAGTTGCTAGAAAACAGCCTTTTGAAGCGATAAATACAAAGTCTGAAGAAGTAGTTTCTAAAATAAAAATTTCAAAATATGCAGTAGTACGCTACTTTAATAGTTTTTGGTCTTTTGTTAAAGAATTTCAATTAGCTATAGTTTTTATAATTGCGCTAAAACTAGTAGTTACATTTGCTTATGCATTAGATAAGCCCTATTTCTTTACTATTATTGATCTTACAAATTTGTGGAATGGAACAGCTTATATTCAATATAGTTATACTCCTACTCCTAAAGATTTACTTGTAGATGCTGTATATGGAGGTAAAGTTGAAACAGCAAGATTTTTATTAGAAAAACCTTACACCTTATTTGATATATCACCAAAAAGCTTTGATAACAAAAATGTACTTTTTATTGCTATAAAAAGTGGTAATTTAGAAATGGTAAATTTACTAGCAAAAGCTCGTAAAGGAATGCTCTTAAATCTTCCAGTAAATGATTTAGGAGATACTGCTTTAATATATTTGGTAAAAAACCCTTTGGTTAACAATAGAGATGCTACTATTAAAGAGTTAGTTTCTATAGGTGCAAATACAAGTATTAAGAATAAAAATGGACAAACTGCTTTAGATATTGCTAAAGAAACTAACCAAAGCGAAATTATAGAAATACTCAAAAAGACTCCCAAGAACTAATCCTGGGAGTTTAATTTAATTCTTATATTTAGAAAGGCTTACGGCTCGACTTAGGCATTTTGAAGACTTCAACTGCCATAAGTTTAGAATCTCTTTCTTGAACAGTGATAATTACAATTTGGTTAGCTTTTATACCTGGTAAGCCTTTTGTACCACCTAAAAGAGTAGTATCACTATCAAAAAAAACTGTTTGATTAAGGATTTTAATAGTCTTTTTTTCTTGATTAACTTCTTGAATTATTCCCATTATTACAGCTTCATTTCTTTTAACCATAAGGTTTGCAAGGGTTTGTAGTATCCCTTGACCAACTGTACTAGCTTGTTTTGCTAGATAATCCTCATCATCAAAATCGTTAGGGTTTTGAGCTTTGCTAAGGGTTGGAGAGCAAAGAAACATTAATATAAGTAAAGAGCTAGCAAGGAAACTACAACCTTTTAGAGAAATTTTTCTCATATTCATAACTATATTTTTAACCTTTTTGCTTAATAAATTCTAAACTTAATCAAACTCAATGTGCTTGCAAGCTCAGGATGATTAATGGGTAGGTACACGCCCTAGTAAAAGAAAAGTTTCACGGCCAGACAAAAAATCCGCTAGTTTCTTAAGAGAAAAAGCGGATATGTTTATTTATATTTTTAAGAGATTTACTTGTTAGTTTTACAAATAATTTTTATATAAAAATAAAAGACTTATTCTCTAGTCTCTTTATCATACTAGTAATTTAACTTATCTACTCAAAAGAATGGGTTTTACTTATATAAGGATTTATTTAAAAGTATTTTTCCTCTATGAGTGCTTAAATTTAGAGATGCTCCTCCACTGGAATGCTTGCCAGATAAGCGCCTTTCATGACGAGTTAAATCTGTTAGCTGAAAGCCTCCAAGGTCTATTTTTTCAGATGAAGCGGTTGCAGATAGAGTAAATGCTGAGTCTGGCAGTAAGAAAATACTTACATTATTTTCTAGAGAAGAAAGGTTATAAATTCCTTTTTCAAATAGTTTTCCACTAAAAACAATTGTCCCACTAGTACTTTTAGCTGTGACGTTATTACTAATAATATTTTTTAAGACAATATCACCTTCAGTAGTTTGAACAGAGATAGGCCCAGAAACTGCAAAAATTTCAATAAAACCACTTAAGGTTTTAATATCTAAGTTAGAGTTTGTTGGGACATTAATTTCAAAATTGGCTTTTCCAATTCTTGAACATTTAACATCAATATTAACACTGCTACCCTTTTGATTTTCAGTAATTTCCAGGTTTTCATCTAAACTAGCTAAAAGTTTAATCTCTGCTTTTTCCCAAGAGACTATTTTGATTAAGCCTGATGGGTTAGATAATGTTAATGAAGGATTTTGCATTGAAACCTTAAAACTATGAGAGTAGGTTTTAACGAAATTAGAGGCTTGACTAACTTGGCTAAGGGGTAGGAAAAATACTCCTATTGTTAGTCCTATTACAATTCCAGTAATGGAAAAACTTTTATTTATAATAACTTTATTTTTCATTACTACTAATTCCCCGGCCTAGCTGGTTTATTTTCAATTGTTTTTAAGTGGGTAAAAGAATTGAAAATAAAAAATTTAGAGGTTTATAGTTTTTTTTATACCTCAAATTTTACAGCTAATAATTTATTTACTTAACTTATTGGTTGTAAGATAAAAATTGTTCTAGTAACCGTATTTTTTCTTGATATGCTGTAACCATAAGCTCATGAACAAGAGGATCATTAGGCTTACGTTTTGATAACTCGTTACAATCTTCAATAGTTTGGTTTACTAGTATTAAATTGCGATTATAAAGCTTTTGTATTTCAGGATCCCATTCTTGATAACGCTCTTTGATACTATGAGAGAGTCTTTCAATTGTGCCTATTAATTCTATTTCAGCAGGGCTAGCTACGTAGGTTTTAACAGGCTGGGCGATAATAGTATTTTGTAAAGGATAATTTATAGAATTTTGAGGAGCATAAGAAAAAGTGCTAGCAAAAATTGTAAGTACTATTAAAGTTGCAAATGCTGTAGTTAACTGAGGTGCTGAGATAGTAAATTGCCAGCGATGTTGCCAAAACTTAGCCCAAGTGCTTTTAGAATTGGGTTGCGGGGCCATTGAAATTTCTGATAGGTCTTTTTCTATTTTTTTCCAAAGAGCATTATCAGGTGCTAAAAGGGGAAGTTGTTGACTTAGCCCAACAATTTGTTTTAAGTCTTGATAGACCTGACTACAGTTTTGACAACATTTTAGGTGATCGCTAACCATAAGTCTTTTATTAGGTTTTAGATCCCCGTCTATATATTCTGAGAGTAAATCTTGATAATCTAGACAGTCCATTCCTTACACCTTTTTTAAGAGTAATGAACGCAATTTCATTCTTGCTTTATGTAGTTGTGATTTTGATGTCCCGACAGTGATGTTTAACAAATTAGCAATTTCTTCATGCTCATAGCCCTCTACGTCATGTAGCACAAATACTGTACGATAACCTGGCGGCAGTTGTGTAACTGCTCTCTCTAGTGCAATTGAATCAACAAATGGTGGTATTGTAGAGCTACCACTATTTTCTTCAGCATTAATAGGCAATTCGCCATCAGGTGTTGTAATTTCAAACTTAATATCTTTTTTACGTAGTCGCATTAGTACTTGATTAACAGTTAAGCGATGTAACCAAGTAGAAAAAGCTGCTTCACCTCTATAACTACTAATACGACGAAAAAGCTGAATAAAAACATCTTGTGTTAAATCTTCTGCTTCAGATGGATTAGCTGTCATTCTTAAACATAGACTATAAACACGCCTGTGATGACGATGATATAGTTCCTCAAATGCGTTACGATCCCCAATAGAAGCCGCACGAGCTAAATCAAAATCCGAAGTCAGTTGGTGAGTATTTGTCACAGGTTTGCTCAAAAGCAGCCTGTCCCTGAAAGATGTTCCTTACTTACAAACCTGTGATGCTTGCTTTTACAGGGATGGTTGCCTATAGGAAAAAAGTCTTCAAAATTTCATGCTATTTTAGCTTTTAAGTATGTTAGAGATCAATAAATTATTAGCAACCCTTTATTTTACTTAAACCTAAACGTTAGCTATATTAAAAAATTAAAAAATTATTCTGGCCCTTTATTAGTTGTATTAAGCTCACTAGATTGAGATTTTAGGTCAGAAGATTTTTCTAAAGGTATCTCATCGTCCTTTATTTTTACAATAAGAGGCTTATTTATTTCTACTCTTAGGAGCGTACCAGGAAAGAGCTTTATATCATTTCCTTTGCTAAAAAGCACCCCAGCTAATGCTCCACCTAAAGGAGCGGTTGCACCAGCAAGTGGCCCTGCTGTAACCCAAATAATAGGTGCTGCTCCTCCACTTAAAATAACACCCCTATTAATATTATCTACAGTATCTCTCCCAGAGCGCCCGCCTTTAATTTTACCTTCATCATTTGCATTTAATTTGCTTTCATTGGCAAAATCATCAATAGCCCTTATTAAAACAGATACTTCTTGCTCTTGAAATTGAGTGACTACTTTATCAAAAGTAATTGCAAGTGTTGCTTGTCTTTGAGGGCGTTTTGCAGGGGAAATTTGACTAATTCGTCCTCGAAATTCTGTACCACGTCTTAAAACAACTATTCCATCAACAATAATAGAATTTGATAGTCTTGCAATTACTTCATCCCCTACTTCATTAAGCTTTGAACTAATAGGGGTTTCAAGTTCTAACTTAGCAGAAGTTCCTTCTGTAATAGTAATAGTGCTAGGAAAAGTATTTTGTGGATTAGGGCGCACTCCAGACTGGGCAAGAACTATATTTGATAAGGTGAGGGCTAAGATTAAAATTATTAAGTTAAAGAAAGATTTTTTTAAAAACATATATACTCCTAGGTACTAAAAATTACTTATCAGAGTTTTCACGTAAAGAATTAGCAGTTTGCCTTATTTTGTGCTTGTCTAAAAGATGTCTTAGACTTCTTACAGGGATTTGCAAGAGATCTGATGCACGAGTTTGGTTGCCAGATGTGCGCTTAAGCGCTTCTAAAATAAAAGACTTTTCTATTTCATTGATATAAATTTCTAAATTAATACCTTCTTCTGGAAGAGTTAAAAAAGATTGTATACGTGAAGGGCTATATTTAAGTATTTCTTCTCTCCATCTTTCAGGTTGGATTTGTTTAGTAGGTTCTAGGGCAACAGCTCTTTCAATAGCGCTTTCTAGCTCACGAACGTTTCCAGGCCAATGATAATTCTGTAAGTAAGTCACCGCTTCTTCAGTAATACTTTCTATTTGGCGTTCAGCAGAACGACAAAAACGCTTAAGAAAATGTTCTGCAAGTATTGGTATATCTTCTTTTCTTTCACGAAGCGGAGGAATATCTATTTTAATTACATTGATACGGTAATAGAGATCTAGGCGAAAACTCTTTTCCTCTACCATTTGCATTAAATCTCTATTAGTTGCTGCTACTACGCGTGTGTCAATGGAAATTTCTTCAGTTCCACCAACACGTCTTATTGCATGAGCTTGAAGCACCCTAAGAAGTTTTACTTGCATAGTAGGGCTAGTTTCTGAAATTTCATCTAAAAATATTGTCCCACCGTGTGCAGCCTCAAAAAGACCTTTTTTATTGGTCTGAGCGCCAGTAAAAGCCCCTTTTACATGTCCAAAAAGCTCTGATTCAAGTAGGGTTTCTGTTAATGCGCCACAATTAATGGAAACAAAAGGAGCATTAGTACGACGGCTATTATTGTGAATTGCTCTAGCCACAAGCTCTTTTCCTGTCCCAGATTCCCCTTGAATTAGGACTGTACTAGAGGTAGGGGCAACATCAAGAATCATTTTATAGACTTCTTGCATACAACGAGAATGCCCAATAATGTTATCTAATTTGCCTTTTTCTCTTAATTCTCTTTTAAGTAAAGCATTTTCCTGGCGTAATTTACTTTTTTCTAATGCTTTGCTAACTACTAACTTTAATTCATCAATATCAAAAGGTTTTTCAACAAAATCATCTGCTCCAAGCTTAAATGCCTCACGAGCTTTATCTATCGTCGCATAAGCCGTCATTATAATTACTACTGTATCAGGCGATGTTTCCCTACATTGAGTTAAAAGATCTATCCCACCTAGATTAGGCATTTTTACATCAGAGATAATCACGTCAAACTCAGTATTACGAAGTGCTTCTAGCGCTTTAAGTCCGTTTTCTGCGACACTAACATTATAGTTTTCACGGCGGAAAACCCGTTCTAGAAGTTCTCGCATACTTAATTCATCATCGACAATTAATATTTTAGGCATGATTGGAGATTATAGCTTTTCTAATAGGGCTTGGGAAATGATTAATTATCAAGTTTACCAGTAATTTTTCCGCTAGTAGAAAATGTTTTTTGTTGTTTTAGTATATCAGCGCTTGTTAGGTTATTTTTATTTTGAGGCAAAGTTATAGTGATTTTAGTTCCCTTCTGAGGCTCACTTTCTACAGTTATTTGACCAGAGTGATCAGAAATTATTTGGTAAACAATTGCCATTCCCAAACCTGTACCACCAGGGCGGTTAGAGTTAAATGGCTCAAAGATTCTTTCCATTTCTTCTTCAGACATTCCAATGCCTGTATCAGAGAAAATAAGCTCTATTTCTTGGTTTTTAGTTTCCTTTAACCCAATGATTAATTTTCCACCTTCAGGCATTGCTTGAAGAGCATTTCTTGCTAAATTCCATACTATTTGGCGTAATTGATTTGAATCAGCTAGCATAATTAAAGGTTTTTGTGGGCGATCAACCATAATTTCATGTGAGTTTGACCATTCATTGCTATAACGAATTAAGGAAACTGTTTCTTCTATCCAGTTAGCTATATCAAATTCTACTAGTTTTGATGGGCTAGGACGGGCATACGCTAGAAAATCACTAACAATTTTATCTAACCTATCTGATTCACGTAATACAATTTGCATAAGCTGAGCCTGATCTTCTGATAAATCTAGCTCGCCTCTTAATACTTGTATTGAGCCGCGCATTGCTGCTAGTGGGTTACGGATTTCATGTGCAATACCTGCGGCCATTTTTCCCATAGCTGCTAGTCTATCTCGACGGCGAATTTCTTGTTCAAGCTTTATTATTTCGGTTAAATCTTGAAAAGAAAAAACAAGTCCATTTGGTTTACCGTCTTCGTCTGAAAGGGGTGAAGCAGTTATGCCTAAATGCATTTGACGGCCACTTGCTGATTGGCATATGGCATTAAAACGTATTGGTTTAGACATAGTTAATAATTCTGGGCCAAAATTTATAGTGTCTGATTGATCTCCAAAAACTTCTGAAAAACTATTGTTAATTACTTGACTCGCTCTATATTGAGTAATCTCTTCTGCTGCACGGTTAAATGAGATGATATTTCCAGAAATATCTGTAGTAACTAAACCACTATGAATACTTTCAATTATTCGTTCATTAAAAGCTTGAAGATTTGCTAAATTTTGCGTGGCCTTAGTAAGTGCTATATGGCTAATTTGCAATCTTTCTGCTATTTGCCCTCCAAGTATTCCTATTACTAAAATAGCTAAAATGTAAAGAGGAATACTTTGTTCAGGGCTTAAATCAGGAAGGTTTTGATTAAGTAGTTTATAATATATTAACCCTATAACACTTGCATAAGAAAACACACATAATAATGAAGTGAGTAGGACAGTTAAGCGAGGAAGTACTGTGCTAGCTGCTAAGACAATAACTAAGTAGAGTGCTGCAAAAGATTTTTCGATAATAAATGTTTGATAAACTATATAACTAACTAAAATAATATCTAAAAATATTTGTATATATGCTTGCAGGGTGTGGCGAAGAGAAAATTTTATAAGTAGACTATAAACTATAGATAAAAAAGCAATTACTAAAGTGGCTTCTATAAATATTCTAACAATTATTTCAGCCGTAGAGACAAGATTAATAATTGCTGCTGTTCCCAGCAATATTAATATAACAGTAAGACGAGAAGCTATTAGCCAAGTTAATCTATTACGCATTTTAGCGTATCTACTTTGCTAAAAAATATAGCCAATAAAAGCTTTAATCAATTATTGGCTATATTTTTAAGTTTATAAATCTTATTTAGGTTTAGTGTTTACCTGCTAAGCGACCAATTAGCACAAATAGTGGTAAATACATAGAAATAACGATACTACCAATTGTAACACCCAAGAACACAATCATTATAGGTTCAAGTAGGGTAAGCATATTGGCTACTGCTGCATCAACTTCTTGTTCATAGAAGTCTGCGATTTTACTTAACATTGTATCAAGTGCACCAGTTTGTTCACCTACACCTATCATTTGAGCAACCATAGGTGGGAAGATATTAGAAGCTTTTAATGGTTCAACAATTGTTTGTCCTTGCTCAATACCAGCGCGAATCTTCATAATTCCTTCTTGAATAATTACATTGCCAGCAGTACGAGCAGTAATATCTAACGATTCTAGAATTGGTACACCTGAGGAAAGAAGTGTTGCTAAGGTGCGAGAAAATCTTGCTACAGCTACTTTACGAAGTATATCGCCAAAAACAGGGGCTTTAAGTAAAGCACCATCAACTACTCTACGACCATTAGTAGTTTCATAATATGACCTAAAAGCGTAAGTAGCGCCCCCAATCATTATAAGTATTATCCACCAATAACCAGCCATAAAGTCGCTTATGGTAATAACTATTTCTGTAGGTAGTGGCAATGCTTCACCTGGGCCAAGTAAGCCTTCAAATATGTTTTTGAAAGCAGGGATTACAACTACCATAATAATGGCTACTACAACCACTGCTAGTCCAATAACTGCTAACGGATAGATAGAGGCAGAAACGATATCGCTTTTTAACTTAACAATTTTTTCAATATAAACAGCTAAACGTTGTAAGATTAAGTCTAAGATACCGCCAGTTTCTCCTGCTGCTACCATGTTTACATAAAGAGCTTCAAAGACTTTTGGATGGCGCGACATCGACTCAGCCAGAGTCATACCAGACTCAACATCTGTTCTTACTTGTAGGAGTGTTTGCTTAAAGAAGTTATTGGTTTGCTGATTGCCTAATATGTCTAAACATTGTACTAAGGGAAGACCTGCATCAATCATTACAGAGAATTGACGTGTAAAAATAGCAAGTTCCTTTGCAGTAACTTTTTGTCTTCTTCCTAATTTAGGGATTGCTACTTCTTTACCTTTTTCTTTAATACTATTAACTACTATTTGCTCACGCCTAAGCAAGTTTTCTAGAGTTTGTCTATCTGGTGCAAAGCGTTCGCCAACTACTACTTCATTACTGCGATTGCGTCCTTTAAAGGCATAAACTGGCATAATTTTTATACTCCTTTGTGTTAGCCTAATATTAATTAATTAACTATCTTATTGGCGGTCGCCCCATTGGAGGAGCACCAGGTCTTGGGCCAGGGGGTTGTCCAGGTACGCCGGGACGTGGTGGGCCACCAGGGCCACCAGGGCCACCAGCATGAATTAACCCTGAACCACGATTTATTAATTCTTGGAGTTCATCTTGGTTATGTGAGCGTTGCATTGCTATTTCTAAAGTAATTTGGCGTTGGAAATAAGCAGTTGCAAGAGCTTGATTAAAGGTTTGCATACCAAATTTTTCTTGGCCTGTTTGCATCATTGAATAAATTTGATGAATTTTATCTTCACGAATTAGGTTACGAATAGCTGCATTTGGTATAAGAATTTCCATTGCCATTGCACGGCCTGCTCCAGAGGCTTTTGGCAGTAAGGATTGGCAGAGAATTCCCTCAATTACTAAACTAAGCTGGGTTCTAATTTGTGATTGTTGGTGTGCTGGAAATATGTCTATAACACGGTTAATAGTAGAATATGCAGAATTTGTATGTAGTGTAGCAAAAGTTAAGTGACCTGTTTCTGCAATACGTAGCGCTGTTTCTACTGTTTCTAAGTCCCGTAATTCACCAATTAATACTACATCAGGATCTTCCCGTAAGCTTGCTCTTAAGGCATTACCAAAAGAATGTGTATCAGAATGTACTTCTCTTTGGTTTACAACACAGTTTTTGTGTGGATGAAGAAATTCTATAGGGTCTTCTATGGTAATAATATGCTCATGACGATCTTGATTAACTTTATCGATCATAGCAGCAAGAGTTGTAGATTTACCAGAACCTGTTGGGCCTGTAACAAGAATTAATCCTCTAGGTTTTTCACAGAGTTTCTTTACTACAGGAGGAAGTCCTAAGGCTTCAAAGTTTTTAATTTCATAAGGAATAGCACGAAAAACCGCTCCTACAGCGCCGCGCTGATTAAAAAGATTAGCACGGAAACGAGATAGCCCTTTAATACCAAAAGAGAAGTCAAGTTCTAAGGTTTCTTCAAATCGGTGTTTTTGGGCATCTGTTAACACGGAGTAAGCTAATTGTTTTGTGTCAGCAGGTGTTAGTTCAGGATAATCTAGTGGACGTAAATGTCCATCTACTCTTACTTGAGGGGGTGAGTTAGTAGTAATATGTAGGTCAGAACCTCCCAACTCGGTCATTTTTTTGAGAAGTTCACTAAGTACTAAATTTGCCATAGCTTTTTCTCCAAATATGTTTAGCTTTTATTGATAGCTGTAGGGCAGATAAATTTTGTTATTTTTGAAACTTTGGGGGTTATTTAGCTATCTTAAGCCTCTATAGTAACAGTTACTTTATTAATTGTGAATAAAATTTATTTATAACACAACCTTATTTTATTAATTACAAATTAATTACTTGACGGTTTCCCTAACAACTTCTTCAATAGTTGTAATACCTTGTTTAATCTTAAATAAGCCACTAACTCTTAAAGTGATCATCCCATCTTCAATAGCTTTTTTCCTTAATTCTAGTGCAGATGCACCAACTAGAATAAGTTCTCTTAACTCATCAGTAACTTCCATTACTTCATAAAGACCAACACGCCCTTTATAGCCAGTACCATTACAAGTTCCACATCCTACACCACGATAGACTTTAATATCACTTGCTTCATCAGGGGATATTCCTATATCAATTAAGGCTTGTGGAGGTGTTGAAACTTCTTCTTTACAATCTTTACAAATACGGCGAATTAAGCGTTGTGCTTGAATTAAGTTTACTGAAGTAGCAACTAGGAATGGTTCAATGCCCATATTCATCAGACGGCTAACTGTAGAAGGTGCATCATTAGTGTGCAAGGTAGAAAGTACAAGGTGGCCTGTTAGGGCAGCTTTTACTGCAATTTCTGCTGTTTCAAAATCTCGAATTTCACCTACTAGAATTGTATTAGGGTCTTGACGTAGAAAAGATCTTAGAGCCGCAGCAAAGTTAAGGCCAATTTGCTCTTTCATTTGAACTTGGTTAATTCCAGGTAAGTTAAACTCAACAGGGTCTTCAGCCGTCATAATATTGGTTTCAGGGGTATTTAGAGATGATAGGGCTGAGTAAAGAGTGTTGGTTTTTCCTGAGCCTGTTGGGCCAGTAACTAATACCATTCCATAGGGTTTGCTAATTTGACGCTTAAAACGGTCTAGGCTTTCTACTTCAAAACCTAGCTTAGTCATATCTAGCATCAGTTTTTCTTTATCTAAAAGTCTTAGTACGATTTTTTCTCCCCAAAGAACAGGTAGAGAAGAAACACGATAATCTAGTTCTCTAGAACGTCCATCAAGTTTTGCTTTAAGTTTAATACGACCATCTTGAGGCAAACGCTTTTCAGCAATGTCAAGCTTTGACATAATCTTAATGCGCGAAGTTATAGCATCACGCATTTTCATTGGTGGACGCATAATATCGTAGAGAATACCATCTATACGAAAACGAACTCGGAATTCTTTTTCATAAGGCTCGATATGAATATCAGAAGCGCCTCGACGGATTGCATCAACTAAAACAACATTAACAAGTTTTACTACAGGGGCTTCATTGCCGATTTTTTCCATGTTATCAAAGTCGATTTCTTCTTCTTCTTCGATAACTTCTAGATCTCCAGCATCTTCATCAAAAAGACTTTTGCCTGAATCTTTAGTTACATCATCAATTATATCCTTGAATATATCTAAGGATTTGGCAGAGCCATAGTATTTTTCCATAGCCTCTTGCATAGCTGCTTCGGAAACTACTACAGGTTCAACACCAAAACCGGTCATAAACTTAATATCGTCAATAGCAAAAACGTTTGTTGGGTCAACCATTGCTACAGTAAGAGTTGCTCCTACGCGAGATAGAGGTAGCACCATATATTTTTGTGCTACTTCTTGAGGAATAAGTTTAACGGCTGAATCATCTATTTCAAATAATGATAAATTGACTGATGGCACTCCATATTGCCTTGAAAGCACAGCAGTGATTTCCTCATCACTTAAAAAACCCAATTTAACTAAGGTTGAGCCTAAACGACCACCATTAGTTCGTTGGTAGTCAAGAGCATCTTTAAGTTGTTGTGGGCTAATTAATTGTTCTCTAAGAAGTGTTTCCCCTAATTTAGCTGACATTGTTACAAATCCACTCCCTAAAATCACCTTGGAGGTGATAGATTCTTTATATTTTGCAGTTGAATATTTTTATAGATTGGTTGATATGCAAACTCAGCAGATTCTAACCTATTCTTTAGTTTCAATCAACGGCTATTAATTAGAACCCAATTACATATGGGCAGAAACTATTTTTTTATAAGAAAGTATTTAATTTTTAAGATCTTTAGCTAAAGAAATCTCCTTATAAAGGAAATTTTGTTGATCTATTAATGGCAAGGAAAGTTTAATTAAATGAAGGGAAAAATTTATATTTTAGTTAGCTTAAAGTAGGTTTTGAAAGAAATATTAACTAGTAGTAGTAAGCTAGGTGAAAGAGTAAATCACTCTTTCACCTATAGAAAAATGAAGCTATTTACCGCCTTTTTTGTCTTTTTTATCTTTGTCTTTTTTACCTTTAAGGTCTTTAGGAGGTTCTATCTTCATTGTATCTTGTAAATAAGCAATATAACCGTTAACTTCAGTTTTTTCTGCGCCATCAGGAAGCACATCAATAATTTTTTGATATATTCCCATAGCTTCTTCTAAGCGGGCTTTATCTTGAGGGGTATTGATAGATGTTGTAGTAGCTAAAATTACATTAGCTTTGCCTTTTAATGCTTCTGTATTATTTGGATCTGCTGTTAGGACTTTCTCATAAGTAGTGCTGCATTTTTCCATATCTCCTTGAGAATAGTATATATCAGCAATTCGATTGATCATTTTATTCTTTTTAATTGGATCAGTTTCAAGTGCTGAGCTTGCATTATAGGCATTGATTGCTTTTTCACCAAAATCAAAAGCACCAAATTGTTTTGCTAAAATATGACAAGAATCAGCATAAATTTTTATATAAACTGCATTATCTGGAGCTAATTTAGTAGCTTTTTCTGCATAGGTTGCAGATTCAGTAAAAAGGGATTTTGCTTCATCTTTTTTCTTAGCATTAAAGCGAACTGCACCAAGATTAAAGAGTGCTTGACCAAGTTGAGCATAAACTACAGATTGAGCATCATCTATTGCCATAGCTTCTTTATACTCTTTTATAGCACCTTCATAGTCATTTTTTTGAGCAAATGCAACACCAGCTTCTACGTGTTTTTTAACTGCTTCAAAATCGGCTTTAATTTTTGCATTTTCTTTTTCAATTTTTGCTCTTTCTTCTTCTAGTTTTTGAGACTCTTCGGCGGCTGCTTTGGCATTAGTTGGAGGTGCGCCACCCTTTTTGATGTAATCTACTACTTCGGCTTGAGCAAGCCTTTTACCATCGCCAGGAACTAACTCAAAGTTTTGTTCTAAGGGTTGATCCCCGCCAATTCTAAACTTATTAGAAGTAACAGGGCTAAGTTCTGGGCCAGAAACAGAAATTACATATTCACCAAATGCAGGAAGAGAGTAATAATATTCACCTTTTTTGTCCGTTTTAGTGTTATATTTTGCCGTAATATCTAATCGGTAAATATCAACAATTAGCCCTTCTGTAGGCTGAGGAGTGTCATTAGCAGTTTTTTTGACTTTTACAATGCCTTTTACAGCGCCTTGTTGAGCTAATGTAATAGTACTTACGATTAGCAGAAAGGCTAAGGCTGAAATACATTTTGCAAGTCTGGAAATCATGGAATTAAAACCTCCAAGAGATGTTAAGATTTTAGGGTTATTATAACTTAAGAAGAATTAGATTGTATTTGCCAGTCTAACTAGTTCTCTATTTAGTGTCAACGTGTCATTATCCCATTATTTTGAAAACATTAGAGCAATATCATCACGCCGAGTTGTTACTGGACAAGGTGGCAAACTCTCTAAAAACATTCGGCCATAACTTTTAGTCCTTAATCGGGGGTCAAGAATAGATAGTATTCCTATATCCTCTTTACTTCTAATTAATCGTCCTAACCCTTGTTTAAGCGTAATTATGGCTTGAGGTACAGAATAATCAAAAAAGGAGTTTCCTCCCTGTTCATCAATATAAGATTGTCTAGCAGCAACAACAGGATCAGACGGAACAGCAAAAGGTAGTTTATCAATGATTACACAAGACAGTGCTTCTCCTTGTACATCAACGCCTTGCCAAAAACTAGAAACAGCAAAAAGAACTGAATTAGGGGTTTTACAAAATCGCTCAAGTAGTGCAGCTTTAGAACTCTGTCCTTGTATTAGTGTTGGAAAGGGAATTTGAGGTTGTACTCTTTGATAAACTTCTCGCATTTGATTAGAGCTAGTAAATAAAACAAATGCTCTTCCTTTAGTTAATGTAAGAATTTTTACTATTTCATCAACTGAAGCACCAGTAAAATTCGGGTTTCTAGGGTCTGGCATTCTTGGAGGTAAATAAAGTAGAGCTTGAGATGCATAATCAAAATGTGAATCTATTTTTAGTTCTTGGGCTGGGCCTGTTCCTAAACGATTACGTATAAAATCAAAGCTTTCACTAGATGTTAGAGTTGCGGAAGTTAATACCACTGAATCTACTTCTGAGAAAAGCCTCTCAGATAATATTGCAGAAACATCTATTGGAGTTGCTTGTAAGAAAATTCCTCGCCCTCTTCTTTCATACCAGTAAACATATGTAGGGTTATTTTTATTAACAATATATTCTAAGTTATAGCGTAATTCCTCTGTACGCCGAACTAAAACATCTCTTTCAGCAGGTGCATCTTTTAGATTAAGTAATGTTGCGATTAGTCTCTCAAGTATTGTATCTAAAGCAATATAGCTTTCACCTACTTCTGTAGGTCGTTTAACGTTTTCAGTTTCTTTAACAAAAAAGCTTAAATCAAAAGCATGTCGGCCTTCTTCAGGTGCTCTACGGTAGAAGGCTGCCCAAAAATTTTCTGCTCTTTCTGAAAGTCTAGCCATTACTTTTAATAAATTAGTTGCCCCATCATGGTCACTAATAGGTAATTTTTGTAAGTCTTGAATTAAATCATTAATTGTATAATTACTTACTTGTGTTCCAAAATATTCTGCTGCAATTTCTTCTATTTCATGCGCTTCATCAAAAATTACAATAGAATAATCTGGTAAAATATGGCCGTAGTCTCTATTACGAAGTGATAAATCTGCAAAAAATAAATGATGGTTAACTATAATAATATCAGCTTCTTGAGCACGCTGACGTGCTTTAGTAATAAAACAAGAATCAAATTCAGGACATTTTTGCCCAATACAAATATCACTACGAGCATCTATGTGATACCAAAAATTAATATCTTCAGGTAATGTTACTAGTTCTGCTCTATCGCCTGTTTCGGTTTCTACAGACCATTTACGGATTTCATCAAATAAATCTAGTTCATCAAGCCCTTGTAAAATAGGCGTTTGCTCAGCCCTTTTTAGCCTATATAGGCATAAATAATTAGAGCGTCCTTTTAGGTAAGCTACTCGAAGCTTACGACCTAGCATTTTTTCTAAAAAAGGAATGTCTTTATTATAGAGTTGTTCTTGTAGGTTTTTTGTTGCTGTTGAGACTATGACTTTTTTATTAAGTGCTAATGCTGGAACTAAATAAGCTAGGGTTTTTCCTGTTCCTGTTCCTGCTTCGCTAAGAAGACATTTTCCTTCTCTCATAGCTGAAAATACAGCTTTAGCCATTGTTACTTGGCCTGAGCGATATTCATATTTAGGATGATATTTAGCAATTAAACCTTGTGGGCCAAAGATTTCTTCCATTTTTTAATCCTAATTTATTAATATTAATGGTTTTAAGGCACTAATTTAATTTTTTATTTGTGAAATAAAAGTTTAGATTTTTAATAATAGCATGAGATAAGGAAATGTGGGGATAGTTTAGCCGAAAAATAGTAGAAATTTTAAGTTGCGGTTTCATCAGAAAAGCTATCAAAAATCACCCAACTTGGCATACCTCTTTTTTGCACTAACTCAATTACTAGAAAACCTGTTATTAACCTACAAGTCTCAAAAGAGTTTAATTTACTAATCAAACAAATATCTCTAAGCGTAACGCCAGGTTCAATAATATTAAAAACTTCAAGTTCATTGCGGTTTAATTTTATTTGGCTTAAGCGGTTTTCCCAGTCTTCAACTCTTTCTAACTCTTCATCTAAAGAGTCTATTTCTTTTCTAATATTTTCCCAACTACGAATTAATTTTACTCCTTGTAAAATAATATCTAGAGTTGAGATACCTAAGTTAGGTAAATCTTTAGGGGGCAATTTACCATCAGCAAATTCAAAAAGCCCTGTTTGCCAACGAAATAGGCTATAGATTATGCCTAAGACTTGATAACACATTTGTTGGCTTAGTTCTATTTCTGTAATTTTACTACTTTCTAAGAGAATTTGCCCAAAACGCTTTCCTTGTCTGACTTGAACTTGAGTATCAAGATATTCTTCTACAGTAATTGACCCTGATCTAAGTAAAACTTCCCCTAAGCTATCTTCACGAGCATTTGAATAAGCAGAGATAATATTACCATTATCAAACAAAATAGCCTTTCTTATTTCATTAAGTGTTAGCATTAATGTACCAACCGCTCTTGAAGAGTGAAGCTGATAAAGTATTTGGGGTAGTTGGCGATCTTTAAGATTTCCTACAAGTAAGGAACTGGTCATAATGTTTAGAATTTTAAGATTTAGATTTTCGAGCTAATAGATACCACTTTTCTTAACTTTAATTCAAGTACCAATTGTAACTTAAAGCTACAATAACAAGTTATAAAATGTTTTATTAAATTTCTTGATCCTTAAGGTTTAGACAAAGAAAAAATATAATTAAAGTAATTAGGCAATAATAAGAATGAGTTTCAAACCATTGGTGTAGCTTAACTCCAATAATAGGTTGAGTTGTTAATGATATAAGCAAAAAAAACACAATTAATACTGCTAAACTTATTTTTGAGAGTCTTTTTCCAAATAGAGCTATTTTAATTATTATGGCTAAAGGTAGTGTAAGAAAAATAAAATGTGCTTTCCAACTTAAATTTGATAGAAGCAACATTAAAGCACAAAGCGCCCCTACTTGCCAATCTAAAAGCTTATTAACTTGATTAACCCCTTTAATTTGCCTTATTGTTTTATAGCTAAAGTAAAATACTAGAGAAAATGCAGTGAATATAAAGATTAATTGACTAGTTTTACTAGGTAAAGTAATTATATTTACTGTAGGATAGTAAATAGACTCTGTACTAGTTGTAGTAAAAAGCCTTTCTAATGTACCTCTTAAAGATTGATTACCTGCATAAGCCCAATTAAACCCTTCTTTATTGAGAATAGTTCTTTGAAACCAACCTTTTAGCAAAACAAAAGAATTTGAACCTAGTGGGATTAAAGAGATAAATGTAATAAGTGAAAAACATATACTTAAATTTATTAGGTCTTGCCAACGGCGCTTTAGTATTAGGTAGAAAGTTAGTAAAATGGGAGTGATTTTTATAGAAATTGCTATTGCTAAGGCTAACTCTCCTAACCACTTATAGGAATTCTCTTTAGCTAAAAACCAAATAGCAATAAGTAATGCTACTAGAATATTAACTTGTCCCCAAAATAAATTATCAAGTATCAACCTGCTACTTAAAATAAATAAAATAATTATTATAGGAACTTGTTTAGACCTTTCCTTAGAAACCAATCTAGTACAACATACTAAGAGTAGTATAGTAAATAAAATATTAAGCCAATACCAAATAGTAGCAGCATTAGCCAAAGACATAAGGCCAAGAGGCATTATAAGTAAAGCAAATAATGGTAGGTAAAGATAAGGTGTTTTAGCTGCTATTTTATGATTATAAGGATCATTTTGATAATAGAAATTTTTTGCAGCAGCATAGAAAACTGTAAAATCATTCCCATATTGTGTATCTGATAATCCAGCTTTAGAAATAGCGCTAGTGCTTAATAGGGTTGCTAGAATAAGAAAGATTACTAGAGTGATTACTAGAGGGAATGTTTGTTTAGAAAGAGGCTTTTCCATAAAGAAAAACCCGCAAGGTATATTGCTCGCGGGTTTCCTATTAAATAGAGTATTATCTTTTATCGACGACGACTATGAGAACGATAAGTAGTTTTTTGCTTAGAAGCCTTTACATAAGCGCGTTTTGCATAAGCACGTTTTACTGATGCATTTTTGACTTTGTAACGACCACCGCGATTAACAGAATGTTTTACATAACGAGTTTTATATCCTGAAGCCATTTGATCTTCATCAGTACTTAAGCCTGGGCGTAAGTAATTTTCAGGTAGAAGCTGGCTAAAAGCTGTTTCAAACTCGCTTAAAGTTCCTTTAGGTATTTTTAGAGTAAAGCCTTCAGATGGTGTTACACCTCGTTTTAATTCAGGGTTTAACTCTCGTAATGTCTCGCAAGGCACATTAATTAAAGATGAGGCTACTCGTAAATCTAGAGCAGCGCTTAATTCAATGCTGTCATAAGAAAGAGCGTTGTCTGGTTCTACATTAAATCCATATTTTGTAGGATCCTTAGCAATAGTTATTACTGCTAATATTGCAGGTACATAATTACGAGTTTCTTGGGGTAGTAAATTTCTTTCATAAACTTCCCAAAAATCTGCATAACCACAACGACCAATGGCGCGATCCATACCATTTTCACCACAATTATAAGCGCCCATTGCAAGTAGCCAATCGCCTGCAAAAAAGTTATTTAAGAACTTAAGATAGCGAGCAGCAGCGCGAGTAGCTTTTTCAGGAGAAATTCTTTCATCCATTAAAGCATTTTGACGAAGTCCATAACGTTCACCTGTAGAAGGAATAAATTGCCAAATACCTTTTGCTGCGGCAGAAGAAAGGGCTTGAGGTGTCCATACAGATTCCACTTGAGCAAGCCAAACTATATCTAGTGGAACGCCCTCTTCCTTAAAAATTCTTTCGGCCATTGCGCGATACTTCCCAGAGCGACGTAGCCCAATTTCCATAGTGTTACGGCCTTTACCTTGAGTAAAGAAATTAATAAATTGGTTTACTGCTGAGTGGGAGGTAAATTCAAAATCAAAACCTTTAATATCTATATTGCTTCCAAGTGTTGAAACACCTTCAGCATCCAAGTCTATTTTGGATAATTCATCTAATGGGGAAGGTTCATAGAGTTGGTAATTAATTGCATCACTTCCAGATTGACAAGCAATTAATTGATGTTTATGCACACGGTCTACTAGTTCTAAATAAAAAGAGCGAAAACGCTGATCTTTATGAACATCTGAGCTTGCTTCTAGCATTATATCTATAGCCCGATCAAAAGCAGTACGTGCTTGCTCATATTGTTTGGCAGCAATTAAACTTTCTCCTAAGCGGTATTGTTGCTCAGCAAGATTAACTATTTTTTGAACCTCAGGGTTAATAGTAACTTTTGTGTCTATTGAGTTTACAGTTTGTAGATTATTACTGGGCTTAGATAAAGTGATATTAAGGCTATCTTGGGCAAAACTACTTGTGGAAAGTATTCCAAGTGCTAAGCAGGTAGCACCAAACAAAAAGAGCTTCTTAAACGCCATTATACGTCCCCCTTTTATTTTATTTTTCGCTTGTTATATCTAGTAAGCGCGATGCGGCTTTGATGTAGACTGACGACTACTAGCCTGCTTTGTTGTCTATAGGTAGTTTGCTTATAACATAGCCAAAAAGGCTTTGTCAAACCTAAATTCTCTTTTCAGATGATCTAGATTTGCTAAAAAGTTGCTGCAAACCTATTAAAATCAAAAAATATATATGATTTTAAGGTTTTCCAAAAATCTGGAAAATCCAAAATTTTGGAGAAAAATTTATCCCTTAAATGAATTTTTAATGCTTTCAGCTAGTTTTTTTCCGCGACTCACACAATCAGGTACAGACACCCCTTGCAAATAGTTGCTAGCTAAATAAAGGTTAGGTTGGCTTTTAAGCTCAGATTCAATAATTCTAAGCCTTGATAAATGCCCTAAATTATACTGTGGGATCGCTTTTTCATATCTATAGACATTAACTAAATTGGGGAGCACTTTAATCTTTAGGATATGCTTAAGCTCTTCTCCTATAATTTTAGTTAATTCTAAGTCTGTAAGTCTAATGGCTTCACTATCATGCGCACCACCAATAAAATTAGTTAATAAAACTTTATCCTTTGGCGCACGATTTGGAAATAAACAAGAACTCCAAATTTCTCCTAGTAATCTAATTCCTTCACTCCTTGGTATTAAGAACCCAAAACCATTTAATTCTTGTGATAAGTCTGATAAAGAAAGGCTTAAATGGACTATAACCATAGAAACATATTCAATTGCCTTAAGTTCAATTGCTAGTTTAGGAAAATAGTTTTCTAAAAAATTTGCTGTTATATAAGCAGGAGTGGCTAAAACTAAATGATCAGTAGAGATTTCATCTAATGTATTATCTTTTTTCATTTTAATTTTATAATAAGGCGTTTCTTTACTGATAGTTAAGTCTAGCATTTTAGAATTAAGTGCTAGTGAATCTGAGTCTATTAATTCTTTAGCTAAAGTTTGTGGTAATGTTACTAGTCCATTAGCAAAAGAACATAGCCTTTTAGCAAGTCTTTTTTCTTTAGATTCTGTTGAATTTCTTGATTTTATTGCTCCAAGAATTAGCGAGCCATATTTATTCTCTAATTCTGCTAAAGTAGGAAAGCTTGCTTGTAGACTAAGTTTTTCTGTATTTCCAGCATAAACCCCTGAAACAAAAGGTGATACTAAGCGATCATGTATTTCATTTCCTAAGCGTCTGCGCATAAAACTTGCTATAGATTCTTCGGTTTTTTCAGATAAGTTATTGCGTTTACTAATTACTGGTTCAGCTAAAATACGCAACTTACCTTTTAGACTAAGTAATTTAGAAGATAATAAGGCTGGTGGGCTTAAAGGAACAGGTTGTAATTTACCCTGAAAATAAACATAACGAGGCATTTTAGGATCAGCCGTTACTAGTTCTGAGCTTAAGTTTAATTCTTTAATTAGCTCATTAATTTCGTCTGATTCTTGAAAGCTATTTGGGCCATATTCAAGTAAAAAGCCATCTACATTACTACTTTGAACTATACCTCCAACTCTAATATTTTGCTCTAAAACTTTTACTCTAAAGCCTTCTTTATAAAGCTTATAAGCTGTTACAAGACCTGTTATTCCTGCACCTACAATTACAACATCATATTTTTTCGCCATAATCTTAAATAATTTTAAGAGTCTAATTTATCTGATAATAGTTGAAGGTGTTGGTCTAACATTAACAAAACGCTACGCATACCATTAATTATTTCCATTATTTCACCACGATTAAGAGAAACTTCTTCAGGTTTTTTAGCTGTTGTGTTAGGCGACTCTTCGGATTTATTAGGTCTTTCAATTACTGTTGCTAAAACCTCTTCCGCAGTAGTAACAACTTGAATGCTAGTATTTTCTTGAGATTGTAGAAAAGATGTTAATCTGGATTGTTCGGCTAAAAATAGATCTTGAAATACATTATGTAGGCTAATATTAAGAGCTACTACTTCTGTTAAGATACTTGGTTGAAAGAATTTGTCTCCTAGATCCATTTTTATTTTACGTAATTTCATAAGTACTTGTTTTTCTAGCATTTCACGTAGAGAACGAATTGTTACAAGTTTTTTTCGCTCAATTTCTATTATTTTTATATCTTCTTGTAAATCATCTGAACTAAGTATTTCTAATCGTAATTCATTAAAAACTTTGTCTAGATGATTTTTTAGCTCCTTAGCAGGCAAAAGCAGCATTTCATTTTCACGATCATAAAATGACATTCTTCCTAGTCTAGTTACTACAAGATCGACTTTATCTCGTTCTTCAGTGCTTTTAATAGGTTTAGTTAAATAAAAAATTAATAGGTGTTCTAACATAGGAAGCGAAGAAATACCAACTTCCTCAAAGTAGTGTCGTAATTTGCCTACAGAAGTCTCAGAATCAAATTTTTCTAAAACCTGCCTCCAAAATGTTAGGCGTACTTTTATTTCTTCCACTTTTTCTTTATCAGGGTTAGCTAAGCTGGTGTAAACATCACTTTCTAAAAGAGATAAATCGAAATTTAAATCACCTCGGATTTTATGATATTCATCAAAAGATGTAAAAATATCATTTACACTAGATAATAATTTGTAATTAGTTAAATAATTACGTATATGTGGCAGGGTCGTAAGATTAGCAGAGTCACTCATTGAACAATTTCCTATTTTGTTAGGGTAATTAAATTAAACAAAGAGTTTATTTAATTTATCTTGCTATAGCAACGCTAATAAGCAAAATAGCTTATAAAAAGCAGCTAAAAGCAGTCGATAACATGTTAATCGCTATTTGGGTAATACCTAAACTCTATTTCGTTGCCATCAATATCATAAATAAATATTGATATTCCTATCCCTTTTGCGCCCCAATTATCTGTTGGCCCTCTATGAATTAAAACATTATTTTCTTTCAGTCTTTCACTTAATTTAAGCCACTGCTCTTGTTCTAAAGATAAACAATAATGATTAAGATTAGTAAATCTTTCTGATAAACTATTATTTTTTAACCATCTTTCAGGAGGAAATAAATCTATCACTGTAGCTTGATTAACTCTCAGAGAAGGAAAAGGAGCTTTGCCGTCTAAATACTCTTTATATCTTTCTGATTCTAGTCCAATTATTTTTGTATAAAATTCTATACTAGCTTTAATATCTTTTACATTTAATACAATATGATCAAGGTCTATCTTCATAATTGTTTTGCCCTTCCTAATAATTATTATACTATGCCTTTTAATAAATTTAACTTTTCTCTACCTATATCAATTATTTTAGGGCTGGCGTTAGACCCTAAATTATTAAACTTAGATGCTACTAGTTAACCTAGAGATTTTATTGCCAAGAACTTAGCCAGAGTGTATATTACTTGAAGTCTTTACAATAACATTAATTGATTTTTCTAAGTTGGAATTTTAATAATATGGCCCGAACTGTCTCGCCCGAAAATGAAGCTATTAGGCGACAACAAATAGTTTCTGCTGCTCATAGTGTTTTTATTAAGAAAGATTACTCTAAAGTACGTATTGAAGATATAGCTAAACAAGCAAAATTATCTAAAGGCGCAGTACTCTATTATTTTGAAACTAAAGAAGATGTTTTTCTTGCTCTATTTGAATGGCTTACTCAATTAGTCGCCCAACGCTTTGAAGCTGCTGTAGAAACAAGCACTGACCCTTTAATTCAATTAGATAATGTAGTTGATCAAGCTTTTGATTCTGTTAAATTACACAGAGCTTTTTTCCGTATCTATTTAGATTGTTTAGGGCAAGGAAGCCGTAAAGAGGAATATGCACGGATTAATCGGGCTTTCTACCAGGCCTGTCATGAACACTATAGGAAAATTATTGAGAATGGTCAGCGCAAAGCACTATTTCGTGATATAGATGTAACAGATGCTTCTCTTGTAATGCGGGCTATTATTGAGGGTTTAGGTGTTCAATGGCTTTTTATGGGTAATGATGGTGACTTAAAACATTATGGCAAACTAGCTAGAGAAGCTATTTTGCGTTATCACGGACTAGAGCCTTCAGAACTTGCCTTTAAGAGTATTAATGAGATTAATTCTCTAGCTCCTTTAGGCGCTAGATAAAATAGGTAGTTTTTATGAAGTTAGATCCAGAGTTTTACCATAACCTATTTACATCTCTTAGTAACAGACCACATAAGCCAATAGTTAGCAGCGGGTGGAGTAATTCTGCTGGTCTAACTGCACTAATGAAAAGACTTCAGGAAGAAGCCGAGGCTAGACATGTGTTTATTATTGAGCGTACAGGTAAACAAACGGCTTCTTATGGTGACTTAGGGCATATTGGTAACACCGATTTAACAGCATTAGTTGTAGGAAAAGCCCTAGTTAGCGATGCTTTAGCAAATTTAGTTAATAATTCAAATTTTTCTACTGCTTCAGTTGAAGGAAAACGTTGGGGAGCACATTTTTCAGCACTCGGCCAAAGAGCAATTTTAATTGTTATTTATGACCATCAAACTAATGTTGACCGAGTAAGAATGCGCGTTAGACGTGCTGCTACAGAATTTAGCGAATTTATAGCAATACTTGATAAACAAGATAACAACTTAGGAAATTAATTAAACTCCTCGTTCTTGAGGCGGCCAAATAAATTTATGCATTTGAAGCTGAAAACGCACAGGTAATGCATCTGATAAGATCCATTCTACTAAGAGTTTTGGCTCTAAACTACCATAAACACAAGAAAATAATAGCTTGAAGGTTTTTAAGCTATATTTTTCAATTACTTCTTTAGCCCATTCATAGTCTTTGCGATCAGCAATAACAAATTTAATTTCATCTTGAAAAGTTAAAAACTCTAGATTTGACCAAAGATTTTTGTCACATTCTTCGCTAGCAGGACATTTAAGATCCATTATTTTAATAACTCGTTTGTCTAGAACAGATATATCACGGTGTCCGCCTGTTTCAATTAATACTTGGTAGCCAAGTTCTAAAAGCTCTAGTGCTAGTTTAGGTATATCTTTTTGTAGAAGTGGCTCGCCTCCAGTAAGTTCTACTAAATTAGCAGGGAACTTTTTAACTTGCTCTATAATTTGAGCAATAGAAAGAGTTTCACCTCCATAAAAAGCAAATTCGCTATCACACCATTTACAACGAAGATCACAACCTGTAGTACGTATAAAGATACAGGGCAATCCTGCGTAAGATGATTCTCCTTGAATACTTTGATAGATTTCTGTAATTCGCATAATTAAAGATAGTAGTGTTTTATGTTTTGCTAGGCAAGAGCTATTGGATTTAAGAAAATATGCTACGAAAGGCTCCTAGTATTCTCCAGAAATTAGTTGCAGATTTATAAAATAAACTTTCTATTAAAGAAGCTAAAATTAAATTAACTACTTCAGCTAATGTATGCTGATAACGCAGTGAAAATTCATCAGCAATAATTCCCATAAGGCTTTCTAAAAAGGAAAAAGTAATAAATGCAATAAAATAAATTAACATTAATTCTAAAGAAATAGCTCCAAGTATAAAAGAAATGGGTGTTAAAACAAGCCCAAGTAATGAGAGTGTAGGAGAGATATTTTCAAGAACTAGTAAAAAATAAGTCCAAAATTCTTTATTAATAGGCGATTGAAAAAGCAGTTTAATATTGTTTATTGTAGATAATAATGTGTCAGATTGCCACCGGCCATGTATAGTAGATGCACTAAGAGGTTCTATTAGGTTATGTTCCCAGCAAAGAATTTCAGGTATATAATTTAGGCGATAATCACGGCCTTTTGATAAAAGTAGTTGTTGTAACTTTAGGCTAACAGTTAGGTCAGAAAACTCATTAGAGGAAAACCCCCCTACTTCAATTAACTCAGATTTTTTGACTAATCTAACTGCGTTAGGATTGCCAGTAATTAAACAAAAGGCATCTCGGCAAACAAGGCTACTATGAAATAGGTGTTTTTTCTCTACTACATTTAGGTTTTCTGTTAAGGAAAATTCCTCTATATTAACTCTTGCTTCACCAAGCCCAGCAGTCATTATTGTGTTAGAAGGCTGTTCAATAAAGGGTTTAGCCAGTAATAATAATGCATCACGTGTTAGTAAATGGTTAGGCTCAATTATACATACTAGAGGAGCTTTTGCTAAGTTAAGACCTATATTTAGAGAATCTGCTCTACCTGTAAAAGGCTTTTCTATAACGGAAATAATAGGATATTTAGGAGATGTATAGCTAGCAGTAATAGAGCTTGTTTTAAGAGTTCGCCTAAAGATTCTATTTAATGGTTGTAGCCCAAATTCTGTTTCTAAGACTTCTAGGGTGCTATCAGTCGAGCCATCATTTATTATAATGATTTCATAGTCAGGATAATTTAATGATAATAGAGACTTTACAGTTTCAGCTAGATTATACCCCTGATTATTAGCCCAAAGTATTATTGATACAGGCTGAGTTTTAGGTGAGTCAACTAGAGCAAAACGGCTATTAATACGACGACTAATAACATTACGGCGTGTATTTTTTAATGAAACAATCATTTGTACTAGACGGATGGTACTAATAATAATTTGGTAGGCAAGTAGAAAGATAATAGAGATAGTTAGAGCAGACAAAAGGGATTTACCAAATAGACCTATAAGAATAAAGTTATAGATAAAGAATATAAAAAATATTATTAATGGGCTAATAAGTAAAAGTAAGGCTAGTAGTTTAGGAGTAGTGGTTAGGTTATTACTCTTATTTTTACTTAAATTACTTTCAGATTTCAGATTTGATTGCTCCATCTAACTGCAACTCCTCAAGAACTTGTTTGGCAATATCGCGTGCAAAGCGATCAGGATTTAGAGTTTGTGTGCGTAATTCTGCTAAACCATTTGCTCCTAGCATTGCTAGAGAGTGGGCTGCATTATGTCTAACCCACCAAGCTTCATCTGTTAAGGCACGGGTAAGTTTAGGAATGGATTGTTCTTGTTGTAATTGTCCAAGAGCTTTAGCTGCTACTGCTCTAACAGGCCATTCTTTATCATTTAATTTTTCTAAAATTAACTCTAGTTCTTCCATCGTCTCTATTCCTACAGCAGCAATAGCACGAATAGCACGAGCACGCATATCAATAGATTCACTATCAAGAAATTTACAAGCTGCTAGTCGTGCAGCGCGAGCACCTAAGCGTTCACTACCTCGTTGCCCAAAGTCTGCTATTAATTCCAAGACTGTTTTTTGAGCTAGCTCACGGCGTTCTTTTACGGCTCCTGAGGCTTGCAATAGGTCTAAAAGAGGGCGAGTTATATCTGCTTGCATATTTAAGAGCTTATCTGCGACTTGAAGGACTTGCCAACCATCGGCATCAGCTAAAGCATAGATAATAGAAGGGACTGAACGTAAATCTCCTATATCAGCTAAAGCACAAACCGCAGCCATTCTTACTTCTTTATCATCATCGCGAAGTAAGCCTGTAATAACTTCAATAGCACTAGCACAATGTATACGGCCTAAGCGTATTGCAGCTTCAGATTTTTTTATCCAATTACCTCTTTGAAGTGTAGCTATGTCTTTTGAAAGAAAGCCTAAACTATCATAAGCTTCACGGATTACTTTAATTTCTTCTTCATAAAGACCATTGGTATACTCAACTAAACAATCTCTTAAACAAATAAGATCTTTTTTACCTAAAGGAAGCAAATTATCAGCTAAATCTTTTCCAGATAATGCTTCAAGTGAGCCTGTTTTAGTTATAGATTGTTGAATAGCAAATTGTATACTAGCTCTTAATATTGCACGGTTATTTCGTTGTTTAGCTACTAAATAACTATAGAGTACCAATCCTAAGACCAATATTGTCCATATAAAGAGCAAAATTGCCAGGAAATATAGTAACCAAATCATGGTTTTGGTACTCCGCTTAAGATTATTAACTTAGTATAACTGTTTTTGGGCTTTGAAAATTAACTCTGATTTTAATAGTCTAAATGTTGATAAACACGCTATGCTACCATATTTTTTTTTTAAGAGCTATGCGATTATAGGACAATTAATTTAATGGCAATTAAGCATTTTAGAGAAAGTTTAATAATGGCTCTTGGAGTACTTATTAATAATAAGCTAAGGGCTTTCCTAACTATTTTAGGTGTAATTGTTGGTGTTGCAACTGTAATAGCTATGGTGTCAATTATTGAAGGCCTAGGAAAAGCCTTTACTAATCAAATAGAATCCTTAGGCTCAAATACTATTTTTGTTTCTAAATTTGATCCAGGATTAAGACGGACTCGCACTAATGAAGAACGCCAGCGTAAAGATCTTAATCTGGATGATGCCCTAGCTTTAACAAATTCTCCTTCTATACTTTCCATTTCCCCTGAATACCGTAAACAAACCATTACAGTTCGTTATCAAGACCGTGAAACCGACACAATGCAACTAGCAGGAGTTACTACAGGATATGAAGTAACACGTAGTAACTATATTGCTGAAGGAAGGTTTTTAACTGAATTTGAGATAAACCATAGAGAAGAAGTATGTGTTTTAAGTGCAGATGTGGTTGAAGCTCTTTTTCCTTTTACCGATCCAATAGGGCATGAAATCCTAATTGATGGGCGGAAATTTCGTGTTATAGGGGTTTTAGAAAGATTAGGAAATTTTTTTGGTCAAAGCCGTGATATACAAATACTTATACCTATATCAACTTTTATAAAATACTATCCAATAGAAAGAATGAAGTCAGATATGTTCTTTTTTATTGTTGTTCGGCCTAGTAGTCGTGCTGAAGTGACAGATGCTGTAGAGGATATTACAGAAATCCTACGCCGCCGTCGTCAAGTTCCATTAGGTGCAAAAAATAATTTTGGGATTTCTACGCAAGACAGTCTATTAGATTTATATAACCAGCTTACAGGAGCAACAGCACTTGTTTTAACTGCGGTTTCTTGTATTTCTTTAATTATTGGTGGTATTGGAGTAATGAATATTATGCTGGTTGCTGTAGTAGAACGCACTAAAGAAATAGGGATACGTAAAGCATTAGGTGCAAGGCGGCGAGATATAATGTCACAGTTTTTAATAGAAGCTATTACCTTAACTGGTGCAGGAGGGATAATAGGTGTTTTAATAGGTGCAATGATTAGTGAGCTTGTAAATCAACTCTCTCCCCTACCTTCTAGTGTACCAGTTTGGGCAGTTTTTGCAGGATTAATAGTTTCTTTAAGTGTTGGGTTAATTGCTGGACTCTATCCTGCTTGGCGAGCCGCTATACTTGATCCTATAGAAGCACTAAGGCGTGAATAAAAATTAAGCCAAGAGAATTTTCTCTTGGCTTAAAATTAATACTTATCCTGGGAAAGATTCTTATTTAGCACCAGCTTTCTTTAACATTTTAATCATAGGGGTCTCATCAAGGTTATCTTCACTATCTTCATCTAATCCATAGTAATTTTTGGCTATTGTAAGAACGGATTCATTATCACTACTTTTAGCATTAACATCAGCTCCTTTACTTATAAGCATTTTTACAATTTCTTCCTCACCATTTGAAACCGCTTGCATTAAAGGACTGTATCCATCGCTATCTTTAACATTAGGGTCAGCGCCTTTATCAAGAAGTAGTTTTACCATTTCAGCGTTAGCTTGATTTACAGCTATCATCAATGGAAGGTCGCTATCATTATTCTTTATGTTAGGATCAGCACCTTTATCGAGTAGAAGTTTTACTATTTCATAATTTTCATTTGAAACTGCTTGGATTAAAGTAGTTTCGCCATCATTATTTTTTATATTAGAATCAGCGCCTTTATCAAGTAGAAGTTTTACTATATCAATATTTTCGTTAGCTAAAGCTGTTATTAAAGCAGTGTTACCATCATTATTTTTAACATTAGGATCAGCGCCTTTATCTAAGAGGAGTTGAGTTAGTTCTAAATTATCAGCAGATACAGCTAAAGAAAGGGCTACATCGCCATCTTTGGCTTTTAAGTTTGGATTAGCGCCTTTATCAAGTAAAAGGTTAGTAATATCAGTGTCATCCATCCTTATAGCTAAAAGTAAGATTGGAGTACCCTCTTTATCTTTAGCGTTAACATCAACACCTTTTTCCAAAAGGGTTTCAACCAGGGTAATATCTCCTTGTTCGATAGCAGATACAATTACAGGAGAACCATTTCTGTCTTTACTATTAGGATCAACCCCCTTTTCAAGAAGCATAGTTGCTATATCTGTATTGTTTACTCTAATGGCTATGCTTAAGGCTATATCTCCGTCTTTATCTCTAGAGTTAAGATCAGCGCCTTTTTCAATTAAAAGACTTACAATATCGATATTATCCCGATTAATGGCGTGTAAAAGTGCTGTTTCGCTATTATTATTTTTGCTATTTATATCAACACCTTTATCTAGAAGAAGTTTAACAGTATCAATTTGATTGCTTAATGTGGCAACAATTAAAGTGTTATTACCGGAAGAATCCTTAATATTAATATCAGCACCTTTTTCTATTAAGAATTTAACTACATCTGTATGACCAGCATCTGCGGCTACTAGTAAGGCTGAACGATTATATTTATCACGATCATTAATGTTCATTCCTTTTTCTAGAAGTTCTTTAACTTTCTCTATACGGCCATCGGCAGCAGCATTAATAAGTGCCATTTTTTCTGCTTTGCTACGAGCAAAACCAGCCACTAGAGCTATTGCAATAATAGCTACACAAGCAATTTGTTGTAATCTGTTCATATTTTTTTCCTCAGGATAAAATCGTAGTTTGATTGTCTTAAAACAAAGTTGAAATGATAGACAATCAAGGTTAGGTGTCTGCCCATACGTAAGTTTTAATGTATGAGTTCAACGTTTTCTCTAAAAATTCTCTAAAAGTTCTCTAAAAACTTGGTGTATATGACTAAACGTTAGTAGCAATACCATTAATTATTCTAGCAGTTTCTTATATTCTGATTCAGCAAACCCCAGTAATACCAAATCTTGTTTAATAATAAATGGGCGTTTAAATAAATTAACTTCTTTAGAAAGTAAATCAACTATTTCTTCTTCTGTTAGGTTTTTATCTTTTAGACCTAATTCTTTGTAAGGAGTGCTTTTAGGGTTAACAAAACTATTTATATCACGGCCCCTTAAAAGCTCTATAACTTCCTCTTTGTTGAAGGGTTTTTTAGCTAAATCCCGTTCATTAATAGTAAGACCTGAATTAATAAGAAAACTTCTTGCCCTGCGGCAAGTTGTACAAGTGGATTTCCAATAAAAATCTATTGATGACATAAATTCCTTTCTAAATCAAAAATAAAACCTTATAGGCAAAATTATGTATAAAGAAAATCGATTATTAGAAGTGTGTTTTCAGCCGGTTTTCTATTTTTTTCTATTATTTACACTAGGAATTTTTATAGAAAACTTCTTAAATTTCTCTATTAGCTTACTAACTATTAGCTTAATGATCAATTTAACCTTAGCCCTTATTTGCTACTTTGTTAAATATTTTAATAAGCCATTGAGTTTCTTATTAATGCTAGGGTTTTTACTCGTAGGTGTTTTGCTAGGCCAAATAGAAAGGGAAAAAATTTCCAATTCTATGGAACTTATTGATAGAGAAGTATATGTAGATTTTAATAGTAATCAAAAAATTGAAATTTATGGGGAAGTTCTAAGTTATCCTAAAATAACACCAAGTGGTATTAACGTTGATATAAAAACAAATTTTATTAATAAAACAGGTCGTGTTATTAAATTAAATGCTCAAGTAAAGTTAAACATTTGGCTAAATAAAGATGCTGAGTTTAAAAAGGTTAATGATTTAGTGCCTAATACAAATATTTATGTATTGGCTGAACTTCTTTCTCAACAAAAATTTAAAAACCCTGGTTTAATCGATAATAGACAAATACTTATTCAGCAAGGTTATGACTTTGCTATTAGCCTACAAGATTTATCTTACTTAGAAATCCTTTATAAAAGAGAGCCATCTAATTTATCTACTATGATTTATAGAATTAATAGGTATTTTATAAATCGTATTGAACAAAATTTTACTTTTGATAAAGCCGCAGTACTAAAAGCAATTATCTTAGGAGATGATAGTTATCTTGACTTAAATTTAGCAGAAAAATTTCGTATTAGTGGGCTTTACCATATTTTAGTAATAAGCGGATCGCATATTGCGTTTCTAACTTGGGTGCTATATAAGCTAGTAAGTGTAATTACTAGAAATAATTGGATAAAATTTCTTATAATAAGTTTATTTATATGGACATATGCTTTAGTTACTGGAGGAGAGCCGCCTATAATGCGAGCTATTTTAATGGCTACAGTAATTTTAATTGGGGCATTATGGTATAAAGAAATAAGACCTAGTAATAATATTGGTGTTTCAGGGTTAATTTTACTTGCCTATCACCCTAGAGCTTTATTTGAAACAAGTTTTCAGCTAACTTTCCTAGCTATATTTTTAATATTATTACTTGTTATTCCTTTAGTAGAAAAGCTAGCAAAAATAGGAAAATGGTATCCTACAAGTCAATCGCCTTACCCTCCAGAATGTTTACCCTTTATTAAATGGTTAGCAGAGCTTTTATTTTGGAGTGAAAAACAGTTTATAAAGAGGCAAAAAGAGTCTCATATAAAATATAAGCTAGAGAAAAATACATGGGCAATAGTTTTAGAAAAATATAAATTACAAGCTCTTTTGCGTGTTTTTAGTGCAATGTTTATTACTAGTTTTATTGTACAGCTTGGAATGCTACCTCTTTCAGTAATTTATTTTCATAGAGTCATATTTATTAGTATTATATTAAACATAGTATCTGAAATATTAATGAATTTATTATTAATAAATATATTTATATTTTTTATAATAGATTTTTGTTCATCTTTTTTAGGCTATTATATGACATATATAATAGATTATTTACTAGTATTATTTATTAATACTGCTTGGCCTACTATATTTGAGCTTATAAATAAAAAAGTTTCATTATTTAGCTATCGTGTTGCAAGTGTGTCTAATTGGCAAATACTATTTTATGTTTTATATTTTGTATTGATTTTAGTAGTAATAATAAAAATAAATAAATGGGAGTTTTTTCTTAAACCAACAAAATTAGATATAGCTGATAAATCAAGACAAAAACAATATATATTTAATAAATATTCGGCTATATTTATAAGCATATGTTTAGTAATTATTGTACTGCCACAACGTTTTTATCAAAGTGTTTTTTACGATAAAACCAACAAATTAGAAGTTGTTTTTTTAGATGTTGGGCAGGGTGATGCAATATTTATTGAATTTCCTAAAGGCACAAAAATGATGATTGATAGTGGAGGATATAATTATTTTAATAAGGAAGATAAAGTAAAAAGTAAATTTTCTATTGGAGAACAAGTGGACTCTATGTATTTATGGTCAAGAGGAATTGAGCACTTAGATTATATTGTCCTAACTCATCCTCATAACGATCATATGGAAGGTTTTACTAGAGTGGTAGAAAACTTTTCTATTGGAAAAGCAATAATACCTCAAGGGTTTATGACCCTAAAAGAAAGTAATGAATGGAAGGATTTTTTAAGTCTATTAACTTCTAATAATATTCCTATAAATGTTTGGTCAAGAGGGCAATCTTATTTTATTGATGGAGTAAAACTAGATATCTTATGGTCAGGAAATACTGTAGAATCAAATGCAATAAATATGACAAATAAAAGAGTTAATAATGAATCTTTAGTTTTACGCTTAAGCTATCAAGGATATAGTATATTACTTACAGGAGATATTGAAAAGGAAGTGGAAGATATTTTAGTTAATAGTAATGAAGATTTATTAGCTGAAGTTATAAAATCCCCACATCATGGAAGTAGAACTTCTAGCAGTAAAAATTTTTTAGAAAGAGTAAATCCCGCTGTTTCTATTATTTCAGCCCCAATGAAATCTAGATTTAATCATCCTCATTTAGAAGTTATTGAAAGATATAAGAATTTAGGAACAACAATTTATCAAACAGGCTTAAGTGGTGCAATCACTGTTTATATAAAGGATAATGAACTACATGTAAGAGAATTTGCTAGGTCTAAATAGTAGCAAATTAAAAATTTTAAGTAATAAAGTAAAAAACCACTAATAAGAAATATCAGTGGTTTTTATTTACTTTTAGAGGAAAATTTAGACGCTAAAAGAGCTACCACAGCCACAGCTACCAGTAGCATTAGGATTCTTAAATGTAAAACCTGATCCCATCACTGTGCTAACATAATCAATTTCTACGCCTTCAAGAAGCTGTAAACTAAAAGAGTCAATAAAAAGCTTAAGCCCGTTGGCTTCAAGAATTTTATCAGTTTGTGTTGGAGCATCTTCTACATCAAGAGCATATTGATAACCAGAGCATCCTCCAGGAAGTACACGAACACGTAAGCCAGCAGATGTTATTTCCATACCTTCAGAGGCCATAAACTTCTTTACTTCAATAATTGCATTTTCTGTTACATTGATCATAAAAACCAGTCTCCTAAACAACTTACAAATCTTTAATCTAGCTAGATTAACTAGGAAAATAAACTTATTGTTTAACAACAATGCTAAAGTATTTATTTTGCTAATATAACAAAGAAAACTTTTTAGGTATAGACAAAGTTTCTTTTTATAAAAGATACTTAAGCTGCTCTTGAATCAGCAGAACTAGTAGAACTATCATCATGAATATCAACTTCAATTAGACCTTCTCTGTAAAGAGCATAACCACTAGAAGTAGAAGCAATAATTGCTGGAATTCCTCGTCTACCAAACCATTGTTGCCAAGTTTCTAAATCTCTATAAGCATCAGATTTTTTACTTTTTACAAAAGTTGAAAAACGATTTGTTTCAGTAACTTTTACTTTATGTCCCATAATATTTATTCTCCACCCTCCAATCATTGTTCAAAATTTAAGATTGGCAGCCTTGTTGGTTTTAAGGCTAAAATACTTAATTGTGCTGCTAAAGCTTCGGCTGCCTGAGAAAAAGCCAGTGCCTGAGGACTATCTGGCGCGCCTGCAACTATAGGAACTCCAAGGTCGCCCCCTTCACGAATACCTAGACTAATAGGGATTTTACCTAAAAGTTTAACCGCAAATTTTTCTGCTAAGTCTTCGCCACCACCTGAACCAAATATTTCATGTTTTTCTAAACAATTTGGACAGGTAAAATAGCTCATGTTTTCTACAATACCAACTACAGTTACACCAACTTGTTGAAACATATTATGTGCCTTACGTACATCTGCTAGTGCTACTTCTTGAGGTGTAGTAACTAAAACCGCACCAGAAACTGGAACAAGCTGGGCTAAACTTAGCTGAACATCACCTGTTCCTGGAGGCATATCTACTAATAAGTAGTCAAGCTCACTCCAGTCAACATCACGTAAGAATTGTTCTATAAGCCTGTGTAACATAGGGCCGCGCCAAACTACAGCTTGATCGCCTCTATTAAGTAGACCTACAGACATAAATTTAACATTATAAGCTTCACGGGGAAGAATCTTTTTACCTCTTACTTTAGGTTCTTCAATACTTCCCATCATAATGGGCACATTTGGCCCATAAATATCTGTATCTAGTAAGCCGACTTTCGCCCCCATAGCGGCTAGTGCTACAGACAAGTTTACTGCTACAGTTGATTTACCTACACCGCCTTTACCTGAGCTAACAGCAATGACGTTTTTTACTCCAGCAATGGATTCTTTATCACCAATAGCTTTTCCTTTTGGTATATCAAGCTCCATTCTAATTTCTACACGTTGTGCGCCAGCAATCTTTAAGATGCTTTGACGTGCTTGTTCTTCTAATTTTTGCTGAATTGTTTGTGATGGTGTAGCTAGACTTAAACGAAATCCAATAATTCCACCACAGATTCTTATATCTCTAACAAAATTTAAACTAACAATATCTTTACTTAGATTTGGATCTTTTACTGACTTTAAGGCTTCTAAAACTTGTTGTTCAGTAATTTTTTCTGACATCCTTTAGCCACTTTCTTACTTAATAAACTTAATTTTTTAGTAAAAATAAACTTGATCTATTTTAGAGTTTTGGAATAGATAAAGGCTTTACCAAATTTATGTGTTTAGAGAATATTGTGAAATATTTATTTTGTCAATAAAAAAATTGAAAAAATAATAACACCTACTATATAAAATTATAAATCAAGTGGCGTTAACTACTTTATAATCAGAGAATTAATAATTTTAGTAAAATTTTGTATTTGAACTTATTAGGGGATTTTAGAAATAAAATACTTGACAAAATAAATTATGGTAACTTATGCTGTTAATTAATTAATCAAACTTTATTTTGATATCTTAATCAACAAACGAAAAGCAATAAAAGTGAATTGGTTTTAATAAAGCATTTTATTCTTTTTGTAAATACCTAACCGCTGAAAATTTTAATTTATGACTTCAAATTCAAAAATTGCAAACAGTATTATTGATTTAATTGGTAACACCCCTTTAGTTAGATTAAATAGAATAGTTGAAAAATCTTTTGCCGAAGTAGTTGTTAAATTAGAATCTCTTAACCCAATGGCTTCAGTAAAAGATCGTATTGGGGCAGCAATGATAGAAGCTGCTGAACAAGAGGGTTTAATAAAAGCTGGCGAGACTACAATTATTGAACCTACAAGCGGTAACACAGGAATTGCCCTAGCTTTAGTTGCTGCAGCAAAAGGCTATAAGTGTATTCTAACAATGCCTGAAACAATGACTATAGAGCGTGTACGCACACTACGTGCTTTAGGAGCAAAAGTTGTATTAACTCCAGGTACTCAAGGAATGAAAGGTGCAATCCAAAAAGCAGAAGAGCTTGTGCGTGCTACAGCTAATTCCTTTATGCCACAACAGTTTAATAATCTTGCTAATCCAGCTATTCATCGCAAAACTACGGCATTAGAGATTTTAAGAGATACTGACTCTGAATTTGATGCTTTTGTTTCTGGAGTTGGAACAGGGGGCACAATTACAGGTTGTGCAGAAATATTTAAGTCTAGATTAAAACAAGTCCTTATTTGTGCTGTAGAGCCAGCAGATTCACCTGTTTTATCTGGTGGCAACCCTGGCCCTCATAAAATTCAAGGAATAGGTGCTGGCTTTGTTCCTCAAGTACTTAATAGAAATCTTGTTGATAGAGTAATTACGGTTTCTTATGAAAATGCAAAACAAACCGCTCGCCGTCTAGCACGTGAAGAAGGTATTTTTGCTGGTATCTCTTCAGGTGCTATTACTTGGGCTGCTATAGAAATAGCTAAAGAACTTGGTGAAGGCAAAAGAGTAGTCTCCATAATCCCTAGCTTTGGAGAACGCTATCTTTCTACTGAACTATTTAATTTTGCTGACGAAGAAACAGAAAATTTATAGGAGTTAGATAAAATTATGAAGCTCCCGATTTATATGGATAACCATGCTACTACACCAGTAGATCCTCGGGTGTTTGAGGCTATGAAGCCTTATTTTACAGAAATTTTTGGTAATGCTGCTAGCCGTAACCATTCTTTTGGTTGGCAAGCAGAAGAAGCCGTAGAAACGGCTCGTAAACATGTAGCTAAACTCATTGGTGCTACTGCAAAAGAAATAGTCTTTACTAGTGGTGCTACAGAGTCTAATAATTTGGCAATTAAAGGTGTTGCCGAAATGTATCAAGAAAAAGGTAATCATATTATTACCGTAGTAACAGAACATAAAGCTGTACTAGACTCTTGTAAACATTTAGAAAAACAAGGTTGTCGTGTAACTTATTTACCTGTTGATAGATACGGGTTAGTTAATCTTGATGACTTACGTAAAGTTATTACAGATAAAACTATTTTAATATCTGTAATGATGGCAAATAATGAAATAGGTGTAATTCAGCCTATTAAAGAAATCGGTCAAATTGCTCGTGAACATAAGGTTTTAATGCATACAGATGCAGTACAGGCTGCTGGAAAAATACCTGTTAATGTTGATGATCTTAATGTTGACCTGCTTTCTATTAGCGCCCATAAAATGTATGGGCCTAAAGGTGTAGGTGCTCTTTATGTTCGTAGAAAAAATCCTAGAGTAATGCTATCTCCAATTATCGATGGTGGTGGACATGAAAGAGGGATGAGATCAGGGACTCTTAATGTTACAGGTATTGTTGGCTTAGGTAAAGCCGCTGAGCTTGCTTATTTAGAAATGCCTGAGGAAACAAAGCGTATTACACACTTGCGTGATAAGCTACAAAAAAGTATCTTTGCTCAAATACCAGAAGTTTTTATTAATGGTCATCCAACAAATCGTCTGCCAGGAAACTTAAATATCAGTTTTGCTTATGTTGAGGGAGAATCCTTACTTATGGGCTTATCTGATGTTGCTGTATCTTCCGGATCTGCTTGTACTTCTGCAAGCCTAGAACCATCTTATGTATTAAAAGCCTTAGGCGTTGGCGAAGAACTTGCTCATAGCTCTCTACGTTTTGGCTTAGGCCGTTTTAATACAGAAGAAGAAGTAGATTTTACTATTAAAAAAGTTGTTCAAGCTGTTAATAAATTAAGAGAGCTTTCACCATTATGGGAGATGTTCCAAGAAGGTATAGACCTTAAAACTGTTACTTGGGCTGCCCATTAGTTTTTATTCAAATTATAGAACTTACACTTAAGGAGAAAGAGTTAAAATGGCATATTCAGATAAAGTTATTGATCACTACAATAATCCTAGAAATGTTGGTAGTTTTGATAAAAGTGCTACTGATATAGGTACAGGACTTGTAGGTGCGCCTGAATGTGGTGATGTAATGAAGCTACAGCTAAAGATTAATAAAGAAGGTGTTATTGAAGATGCCAAATTCAAAACCTTTGGCTGTGGTTCAGCAATTGCTAGCTCATCTTTAGCAACTGAATGGGTAAAAGGTAAAACTGTTGATGAAGCTTTACAGATAAAAAATACAGATATTGTTCGTGAGCTTAACCTACCTCCTATAAAGATTCACTGCTCAGTTTTAGCCGAAGATGCTATTAAATCAGCAGTTGCAGATTATCGTAAAAAACAAGAGTCTTTAGTTAAAGAAGAAGTTTTGCAAACAATTAGCTAGGTAATATGGAAACATTGGAACTTAGGCAGGAAAGTTCCAATGATAATTTTGCTATTAACTAATTCTTTTTAGAGGTTTTATTTATGTCTTTAGAAATTACGGCATGTGCTGCACACCGAATTAAAGAAATTCTAGAAGAACAAAACGTTACTGATGGCGGCTTAAGAGTTGGTGTTAAAAGCGGTGGTTGTTCAGGTTTAAGCTATATTTTAGACCTAGATAGTCAACAAAGACCTGGTGATAAAGTCTTTGAGCGGGATGGAGCAAAGATTTTTGTTGACCTAAAAAGCTACCTTTTCTTAAATGGAATGATTGTAGATTACAAAGATGAGGGTGGTTTAATGGGACGTGGATTTAAGTTTGTTAATCCAAATTCTATGGGTGAGTGTGGTTGTGGAGAATCTTTTGCTGTTTAACCGCTTAAGAATAGCTAAATTAACTTTGTTAACATACCAAATCATTAAATGTCATTTACCTAGCCCAGTACTTTAGTGCTGGGTTTTATCTTTGGAGTAACATTATTATCTAGGACAATAACTATTAGTTTTTTCTAAAATTATCTTTTGGTATTGTTAGTCAAAGAAATTTAGATATAAAAAAATAGGTTTACTTCAGTTTGCAGAATAATTAAATGAGGGTTTTGTGAGTCAAGAAGCAAGATTACTAGAAAAACAATGTTGGAATTGTACTACTTTAACTGATGAACATTTTTGTACCTCATGCGAGCGTATCCAACTCTTAGATCTATCAACTAACTATTTTTCTTTCTTTAAGTTACCTATAAAATTTCACTTAAACTTAAAAGAGCTTGAAAATAAGTTCTATGAGTTAAGCCGTAAATTTCATCCAGACTTTTTTTCTCAAGCTAGTGAACAAGAACGCCGTTATAGCACTGAGCGAACTTCTATGCTTAATGATGCTTATCGCACCTTAAAAGAACCGCTAAAACGTGCTAATTATCTTTTAAGACTTCAAGGCTTTAAGGCTATTGGACAAGAAACAAAAACTCCTCCTGATTTACTTGCAGAGATATTTGAATTAAATGAACAATTAGAAGAACTACGTTATGCCAAAAAAAGTAAAGATAATACTTTATTTAATACATTAAAAACTCAAGTACTAGATACTGAAAAAATGTTAAAAGAACGTGCTAATGAGTTAATTTATAATTTAAATAGTATTTTTTCTTTGTGGGATAATTTGCCAAATAACAGCAGTTTAGAAGAAAAGAAAAAGTTACTAAATAACATTAGTGATATTTTATCTAAAATAAAATATATAAATAATCTACTTGAAAATATTGAAGAAGAATTTGATGAATAAAGATGAGGTATATTAATTTTTTATGCCAAAAGTTGTTGGTATTGATTTAGGTACAACTAATAGTTTAGTTGCATATGTTGATGATAGTGGTAAACCACAAATAATTGCAGATAAAGAAGGTCGTAGACTTTTGCCTTCTGTTGTTCATTATAGTAAGGAAAAAGGTTTGCTAGTAGGAGAATCAGCTAAAGCTTTACTTATTCCTAACCCAGAAAATACTATCTATTCGGTTAAAAGATTTATGGGTAGAGGTATTGCTGATGTGGAAGAAGACCTTTCTCTACTATACTTTAGTGTTGCTAAAGGTAGCGAGCAAGTAATTCGTTTTAACCTAGCTGACAAAGAACTTACACCTCCAGAAATATCGGCTTTAGTATTAAAAGAATTAAAAAAACAGGCTGAAGATTTTCTTGCCACAGATGTAAAACAAGCTGTTATTACTGTACCAGCTTATTTTAATGATGCTCAGCGCCAAGCTACTAAAGATGCAGGAAAACTTGCTGGTCTTGAAGTACTACGTATTGTTAATGAGCCTACTGCTGCAAGCCTAGCCTATGGTTTAGATAAAAAAGATGCTGGCATAATAGCTGTTTATGACCTTGGTGGAGGCACTTTTGATATTTCTATTCTTAATTTAAAGGCAGGAATTTTTGAAGTTTTAGCTACTAATGGAGATACTCATTTAGGTGGCGATGATTTTGATCAAAAGCTAATAAACCTTTTAATAAGTGAGATTAAAGAGCGTTTTGGTCTTAGCCTACAAGGAAATGCCGAAGTACTCCAAACCATTCGCCGTTTTGCTATTGAACTTAAACACCGTCTCTCTCAAGAAGAACGTGCTGCTATTGAAATAGACCTTGGTGACTATGGTTCTTACCAACGTGAGTTTACCCGTGCTGAATTTGAGGAGTTAATTAGAGACTTAGTTGAGCGAACTATTGCGCCTTGTAAACAAGCTCTAAAAGATGCTGGATTAAAAGCTTCAAATATTGATGAAGTTGTTATGGTAGGTGGTTCAACTCGTATTCCCTTAGTTCGTCAAAGAGTTAAAGAACTCTTTAAGCGCGAACCTCATATAGATCTTAATCCTGATGAAGTAGTTGCATTAGGAGCATCAATTCAAGCTGATATTATGACAGGTCATCGCAAAGATATGCTTTTATTAGATGTTACCCCACTTTCACTTGGTATTGAGACTATTGGGAATGTGATGACAAAAATAATTCATCGTAACTCTACTATTCCAGCTAGTGCTCATGAAATGTTTACTACCTATGTTGATGGTCAAACAGGTGTAGATATACATGTTTTACAGGGTGAAAGGGAATTTGTTGCTGATTGCCGTTCATTAGGGCGATTTACTCTAAAAGTTCCCCCAATGCCCGCAGGAATGGCAAGAGTTGAAGTTAAATTCTTAATTGATGCTAATGGTATTCTAAATGTTACAGCTAAAGATGTTAGAACAGGAAAGGAAAACTCAATAGATGTTAAACCTTCCTATGGTCTTAGCGAGGAACAGGTAGAGCAAATGCTTATGGACTCTATAGAATTTGCTGAAACTGATGTTATAGAGCGTCTACTTGTAGAAGCCCGTAATGAAGTTGATTCTGTCTTAAGAGCTTCGGCAAAAGCTTTAGAAACTCAAGCAGCAAAGAATTTAAGCTCTGAAGAAAGAGAAAAAATTGATCAAGCTATTTCTGAGCTTAAAAAAGCTACAGAAGGCAAAGATCATCGAGTGATTCGCGCCTCATTAAAAGCTTTTAATGAGGTTTCTCATCATTTAGCTGAACTTATGATGGATAATGCTGTAGAGTTAGCATTAAAACATAAAAAAGTATCAGAGATATAGAGGTATAAAATGTCAAAAGCTACCCTAGAAGAAAAAATTAACCAACCATCAGCAGAATCACAAAATGTTAAAGTAACTTTTTTACCTGATAACGTGAGTTTTTGTGCTAAAGTAGGCCAGTCAATTCTAAATATAGCTCTAGATAATGGTGTTTCTCTAGACCATGCTTGTGGTGGGTTTTGTGCTTGTTCTACTTGTCATGTGATTGTTAAAAAAGGGATAGACTTACTCACTGAAATGGAAGATAACGAAGCTGATCAATTGGATGAAGCCGCAGGTTTAACACTTACGTCTCGGTTAAGTTGCCAAGCTACTATAGTTAAAGAAGGTGAAATTATAGTAGAAATCCCAGAATGGAACCGTAATTTTGCTAGAGAGGAACACTAGTCATGAAATGGACAGACATAGAAGATATTGGTATTGCTCTATTAGAAAATCACCAAGATGTAGATCCTTTAACTGTTAGATTTACAGACTTACATAAGTGGGTGATGGCTTTACCAGGATTTGATGATGATGCAAAAAATTCTAATGAAAAAAAACTAGAAGCTATTCAAATGGCTTGGTATGAAGAATATAAAGACGCAAACGAATAAATTTCTAGCCCAGTGTTTTTTTAACGCTGGGTTGGTTGTTTTAAGCAACTTTCTAAAAAACTTTTTAGCTGTTTTTTTAGTGTTTTTATCAGTTGTATCTGTTCTAGCCCAAGAAAAATCACCTACTCCTATTTCTAGCCCTAATCCTAGTGCTGAAATCTCTAGTCAACCAAGCCCAGTAACTACTCCAACCCCAACCCAATCGCCAACCCCAGCATTAACTCCTAGCTTAACTATTAGTTCAGGAACCCCTGTAATTATCAATAATAAAACCCTTTTTCGCATTAGGGAAAAGGCTGGCGATCTTACACCAAATGAAAGAGCAGAACTTGTTATTAGCCGTATTCAGACAATTGCTTTTAACCCATTTGTTAGCGAAGTAAAAGTTACTATTGAGGATTTTGAAGAATATACTGATATTAAAGTAAAAGAAACATTACTTTTAACTATAAGTAATTCTGATGCTTTAGCAGAAGGTAAACCGCGCCAAGACCTAGCAAAAGATTACGCAAGTATAATTCAACAAACTTTATTAGAATTAAAGGCTGATTATAATAATAAAACTATTTTAATCGGAATATTACTTACTATAGCTGCTACGTTTTTACTAGTATTATTTCTAAAATTAGAAAATGTATTTTTTAGTAAATTAGAAGATAAGCTTGAGTTAACAGAAAGTAAATTACTTAGGCCCATTAAGGTTCAAAAGCTTGAACTATTAACTTTAGAACAGGTTAGAGCTATTCTTCTGATTTTACTGCAAGTTGCTAGAACAGCCTTAGTTATTCTAGCTTTGATTTTTTACCTTCCAATAATTTTTTCTTTTTTTCCTTGGACTAGAAGTTTATCAACCACTTTTTTTAATTATATTCTGATACTTTTTTCTAAACTTTGGCAAACTATAGCTGAGTATCTACCTAGTTTATTTATCTTAAGCCTAGTAATTATTATTACCTTTTACTCAATTCGTTTAGCTAGATTTATTTTTAAGGAGCTAGCAAAAGGGACACTTAAAGTTAATGGGTTTGAGCGTGAATGGGCAAAACCTACTTATAGAATAGTTTCTTTTTTAATGTTTTGTTGTGGTTTAGCCATTGCTTTTCCTTACTTTCCTGGTGCAGGGAGTCCAGCTTTTCAAGGTATTTCTATTTTTCTAGGAGTACTTTTTTCTTTAGCCTCAAGTTCTGCAATTTCAAACATTATTGCAGGCGCAATTCTTACTTATACTAAAGCTTTCCGCTTAGGTGATAGAGTAAAAATTGCTGATACAATGGGAGATGTTGTAGAAAAAACTTTACTTGTTACCAGACTTCGTACAATTAAAAAAGTAGAAATATCTATTCCTAACTCTGTAGTACTTAATAGTTATATTATTAATTATTCTACTGCTGCAAACAAAGAGGGCGTGGTTTTAAGCACTTCTGTAACAATAGGTTATGATGCTCCTTGGCGAAAAATTCATGACCTTCTTATTACAGCAGCAAAAATGACACCAGGAATTTTAGAGATTCCTGCTCCATTTGTTTTACAAACAGCATTAAATGATTTTTATGTTTGCTATGAAATAAATGCTTATACAGAAAAAGCAAATGAAATGGAGTTTATCTACTCTAGCTTACATCAAAATATTCAAGATAGATTTAATGATGCAGGAATGGAAATTATGTCACCGCATTACACTTCTTTAAGAGATGGTAACACTATTGCCATTCCTGAAAAATACAGAGAAAAAGACTATCAGCCTAATAACTTTAAGGTAAAAGCTGTAATAACTTCTCCAAATAAATCTATTGATGATTAATTATTTCTTTTCTTAACTCTTGAAGCTTTTTAACTAGCTCTTTAACTATTTTAGGAGATGCTGAACGCCCATCACCAGCATTAATTTTACCACTAGCTACTACTATTCCTCTTTTGACATGTTTTAGAGTAAAAGTATAATCAAAAGTAAAAACAGGTCGGTCAATTACAAGCTGTAAGTCTGCAACAGACCAATTATCGGTAATTGCTAGGTTTTGTGCTTGAAATTCTTTACTACCAAGCAAATCGCTATTAAAAAAATCTAAGTTAAAAAACCTGGTTTTAGAATAAATTGCCATAGTCTGAGATATACTTAGTAATGCTGCTGGACTGTTGGCATTTAATGATGAATTATAGCCAGGGACAGCTACTATAGGCCCTTGAGCATTTATTCTAGGCGCTTGATTTAACTCTAGAACATTAATTACATTAGGATTATTAACTCCATTAGATAGATTAGTTGTAGAAATAGAGCTTTGATTTGCGTTAGAGAGCCTTATATTACTATTAAGTGTTTGACAAGGAATATATTGCCCTAAATGTAGTTCTTGAACTAAGTCACCAAAATATTTTTCCCAGCCATCCCGCTTAAACCCTCCATTAGCAATTAATAATTGGCTATAACCAAGGTTAGAGAGTTTTGAACTAGTACGGAGTCTAGCTTGAAATTCATCTAATTCTAGAGTTGCTTCAGCAGCAGCTAAAGGTAATGACAACTCGCCTTCAAATCTTTTAGCTAAAGCATTAACAGGCTCAGTTTGGACATTACCACTTAGTTTTGCTCCAGTTTTTTCTATTGCTAGACGAAATCTTTCTTGGTCTTCTTCTAGGAACTTATCTATTTGCTCTTGTGTAGGGTAAATAGCTAAAGCTTTTTCTAGTAGAAAATAACGGTTAGTATTACGGCTTGCAGAATTTAGTTCTGCTTGAAGGGTTGGACGCATATCATCACGAAAATATTTCATTCCTGCAAAATGACAACTCATACAAGAACGACCATTTCGGATAACAGGATCTTCTGGTGAAGTACGATCAGCAACAATTTCTATAGGAGCATTGTCAATTCGCTTTCCATGATTATCAGCTAGAAAATAAGCTTGCATTCCATTGGGGAGATTAAAAATAGCTTCACCTCCAGATGCAGTAAGCGTTAGAGGAGAGCTAAAAATATTTTGATTATCTAGACTATTCTTAAAATCATAACTTCGCCAATAAGCACCATGTGCTGATGAATGGCGCTCTACAATGCGATTATTCTGTGAAACGCCGCTATTACGCATTCCTGCACGAACCATATTTCTTTCTTCTCTTAAATTACGCCCAACATCAACCCCTAGTAGTCTTTCTAGCTCTGTAATAGTATTGGGTAACTGTAAAACATTATGGTAAAGCGGTGGTATGGAAGCATTTGCTACAAACCAATCTGCACGAATATAAGGAATTTCTGCACCTGAGAGAGTTTTAATAACTTCGTTAGCTGGAACTTTTACAGCATAAGGATAAAAGGAAAGAACCATTCTCCAAGTCTCCTGAGTCCAATTAAAATCTCTTAGGTCAATTCGCATAATAGTTTTTTCTGGATTAATTGGCTTAGGTATAGAGATTTCTCTATGCCAAGATAAACTATTGATAAGTTTAGCAAGCCCTGTGCGATATTCTTCTAGTTCGCTATCAGAAACATTAGCATTATTAAGATGAGCAATACTAAAATAGCGTAAATATGGCCGAGCACGATCAGAAGATTTTTCTAAATCCTGCTCTATTGCTGCAAGAATTGTAGATTCAGGAGTAAATTTTTTAGCTTTTATTTGTTGAGCTATAGTTTCTTTAACTTCTGTAGTTAGTTGATTTATTGGTTTTTGATCCCAATTAGTAGCACCTAATAAAACCCAATTACGAAGTATTAATTTATCTTTATCAGAAAGTGGGGCTTTTCCTAGTGGCATAGAGTTACTTTCTACTACTTTAAGTAGTAATGAATTGCTATCACTAGGGATTACTGTTTTATTACTAATTAAACGAGCGTAATCTAGTACAAAGATATTTTTTACCGCTACACCATTGCTCCCATGACAAGAAAAGCAATTTTCCTTAAGTATAGCCTTGGTTTGTAATGCTATTTCATAAGAGCTTATGTTAGGTTCTTTACTACTACTTACATCGTTAGTATTATTAGCTTGAGTTGATGTAATTGCTAAAAAACTTACACCTAAACAAATAGCTATAAATAATAGGATTAATGGGCTAGATGGGCTAATAAGCTTAATATTGGACTGATTTTTAGGCAAAAGCATACCCTTATCACCTCACATTAGGTAATGTTTAGATTGGAGTTAGATTTTCTGGATTTTTTAGCGAACGAAGCGAAAAGGGAAACTTGCAGGAAATTTTGCTTTTCTAGAAAACTATTTTTTTACTAAATTTTTAGCCACCTCTAGGGAAATATAAGCAGGTGGAATAGGATATTGAATTTTCCATCTACCTGACTCTTTAATTAATTTATAAGTCACTATATCAGAAGTTGCATCAAAGTTTTCTATTTTGCCCTCAAATAGCTTTCCTACTTTTGTATAAATAACAGCAATATTAGCCTCATCTTCGGCTTCTCTAGAGTTAACAATCTTAAAGTCAGATACTATATGAGCATCTTTTTCTATTTCTACCGCCCAAATTACATAAGGAATAACTTGCTCATAAGTATCAATACTTGTACGAACACCATTAAAGTCTGCTTGACAGAAGGCTTGTACTGTATCTTTAGGTGTAAAATTATCATTTACTTGGGTTGTCAGTTTTTCTTCTAGCAATGGTGTAGGCTCATTTTCTGGGCTTGGAGAACTTGCTGGGGCTGATAAAATGGTAAGTTTGGGTTGAGGGGTAGAATTTTGGGTACAGCTTAAGTTGAAAATATTAAAAGTATTAAAAATACTAAAAAAAATAATAAATACTAATCTTTTTGTCATTTCTCTTAAATTTGCCTTTAATGTGATTAATATGATTCTAATAAATTGCTGGGTCTAACAATTTTGAGCTAATATATAAAATCTTTAACTAAAAATACAGTTTTAATACTTTAATTTTTATTTTTAATTTTTTGTTAAGAGGTTTTAAGCCATGATCAAACAGTTTATTTTTTCTTTGCTTACAGTAGTTTGTTTAGTAGCTTTTACTTCAATTACTAATGCTCAAGTTGCAAATCCTAATGGTACAGTTGATCCAACTGGCTCAGATACTTTCTTAAAACCTCTTAGAGTACCAAAAGCCAAGAAATTATCTAAATTAAAGACTCCTGAGGAATATTTTGCACGCGCAACAGAATCTTTTAGTAAAGGTGATTTTGATATAGCTATTTTAGATTATGATGAGGCAATTAGAAAGAAACCTGATTATGCAGAAGCTTTTTTAGAACGCGGTAATGTTTATATGGCTAAGGCTGCTACTTTTTTTAATAAAGATGACCGAATGAAAGGTTTTGCTGATTTTCGTGAAGCCATTAAGTTAAAACCTAATAATGTAGAGGCATATTTTAACTTAGGTGTAGCCTATTATCGTCTTGATAATTTTGATGATGCTATAGAAGCCTTTAGTCAAGTAATTCGTATTCAACCAAATTACTTTGATGCTTATAATAACCGCGCTTATGCATATCGTAAAAAAGGAAATCTAGATCAAGCCTTAGGAGATTTTACTGAAGCAATTAAAATAAACCCAGAATTTTCTGAAGCCATTCTTAACCGAGGATTAATTTATAAAGGCAAAGGCGATAAAGAAAAAGCAATAGAAGATTTTAAGGCGGTAGTTAAACTTGCTAAAGTTGCTAATGCAGTAGTTTTTGCTAAGCAAGAACTAATAGAGCTTGGTGTAGATATTGATGAATACAAAGAATAAACCAATATCGCCTACTAAAAATTAGACTAATTTTATAGCTAAGAATTAATAGCTTTAGCTAGAATTTCTGGGGCTATATTTCCTCCACTTAGTACAGCAACAGTTTTTCCACTATTAGGGATTTTCTTTTGTAAAAGTGCAGCGACAGCAAGTGCTCCTGTTGGTTCAACTATTAATTTAGAATAAAGGGCAAGGAATTTTACTGCTTGAAGTAAATCTTCATCTGTTACAGTAACTATATCAGCAACCCTTTCACGTAAAATAGAAAAAGGTATTTCACCTATTGCTGTTGTTCGTGCTCCATCAGCAATAGTTAAAGGTGGCATAATACTTACAATTTCTCCCTTACGTAAAGAAAGTTGACCATCATTACCTTCTAATGGTTCAACAGCATAGACTCGAATCCTAGGATTAATACTAGTAGCTGCCAATGTAATTCCCGAACTTAAACCACCTCCACCAAGTGGAACAACAATAGTTTCTACTTCAGACCAATCTTCTAGAATTTCCAGTGCAATAGTGCCTTGTCCAGCAACAATAAATGGATCATCAAAAGGAGGTACTAGAATAGCACCTGTTTTTTCTACAATTTCTTGAGCTACTTTATTGCGAGTAACCGCATTAACTCCTGATTGGACTACTTCGGCTCCATAACCTTTAGTTGCTAGAACTTTTAGAGGCATAGCATCTTCTGGCATTACAATAGTAGCTTTAATGCCTAAGATTTTAGCAGCTAATGCAACTCCTTGGGCATGATTACCTGAAGAAAAAGCTACTACTCCTTGTTTACGCTCTATTTCAGAGAGAGAAAGTAATTTATTAAGCGCACCACGAATCTTAAATGCACCTGCGCGTTGAAGGTTTTCAGCTTTTAGTTTAAGAGTTGAGCCAGTTAAATTAGAAAGTGTTTGGCTAGAAAATAATTGAGTACGATGAATAAAAGGGGAAATTTTTTCTTTTGCTCTAGTAATATCACTTAAATGCATAACTTATAAAATATAAAGTAGAGTTTAAAAATAGTTAAGGGCGCGAAATAAGCGCCCGAAAGAGTATGGCGGGGGGCAGGATCGAACTGCCGACCTGCGGGTTATGAATCCGCCGCTCTAACCATCTGAGCTACCCAGCCAATGTTATTTTTTAGAAAAAGCTAGTTTACTGGAGTCCTAAGAAAACTGTCAAGCCTCTTAGTCCTAGAAATTAATTATTACTAAAGTGCCTATAACAAACTAAGCTAGCTTAAGAAATTAATAAAACCTTGACAAGTATAACCCTGAAAGTGTAAATTTCCTGACTAAAATCCAAAAGAAAATTTTTAATGACGTAAGCTTATCTAATTATGTGGTTAAGATAACTTGCCAATAGCTGCTAGAAAGCTACTAGAAACCATTAACTTGTCCATACCAAAATAACAAGTCTAGATTTAGTGGCTTTAGATTAACCTCCAAAATTAGGGTGGTAAACTCTTATTTTGCGGCTTTTAAGCGATCTTAGTTTGGTAGGCAGTTTGTTAATTGGTAGAATGTAGAAAATTTTTATATTTTAATAATCTCACTAAAATGCTTTATTTAACGCCAATATAACAAAAACCTTCCAAATATTAGTTTTTGATTAGTACTTATTACATTAGCTATATAACATATATAATTCGTTGTATTGAGCAAGAATATAGCTTTAACTTGCTAGGAGGCCTTAACCTTAAATGACTAACAACCTAAACCAAGCTGGTACTGAAATGGCAGAAAAAGATTTAGCCCAAAATGATGGTACTGGCAAAACACAAAACTCTGCCGAAGACTTTGGCACATTATTAGAAAACTTTGAAGCACAATCAACCTTAACACCAGGGGAAATTGTTAATGGTCGTGTACTTAATGTTTCAGATAGAGGAGTGATTATTGATATTGGATTTAAGTCTGAAGGGATTGTTCCAATAGAAGAATTCTTTGATCCCGCTGATGGTAAAGTTACAATTCAACCTAATGACCGAGTTGAAGTAATGATAAAACAACTCGAAAATACAGAAGGTTATGTTGAACTCTCACGCGCAGAAGCAGTTCACCTAAAATGCTGGGATTTAATCGAAAAAGCTTTTAATACTAAAGAAAACTTACAAGGACGTGTGCTAGAGCGTATCAAAGGCGGCTTAAAGATAGATTTAGGTGGTATTAGCGGCTTTTTACCAGGCAGCCAAGTAGATGTTAAACCTGTTCGTAATCTAGATACCTGGAAAGGTAGGGAGATCCCTGTTAGGGTACTTAAAGTTAACCGCCGTCGCTCTAATATAGTTTTATCTCATAAAGTAGTCATTGAGGAAGAAGTTAACAAAAAGAAAAATACCACTCTAGAACAACTAGAAGAAGGTGTAATTCTAGATGGAAAAGTTAAAAATATTACCGACTATGGTGTATTTATTGACTTAGGTGGTATTGATGGTCTTTTACACGTTACAGATATTTCTTGGGGCCGTGTACAAAACCCCAATGATGTATTTAAGGTTGATGACCCTGTTCAGGTAAAAATCCTTAAGTTTGATAAAGACCACGAAAGAGTAAGTTTAGGCTATAAGCAATTATATCCTAATCCTTGGGATACAGTAGAAGAACGTTATCCTGTAGGGATGAAAGTAACAGGTAAAGTAGTCTCTATTATTGACTATGGTGTATTTGTTGAGTTGGAAGAAGGTGTAGAAGGACTAGTTCATATTTCTGAAATGACTTGGTCTAAACGTACTAAACACCCAGCTAAACTAGTTTCAGTTGGTCAACCTCTTGAAGCTGTAGTACTTAGTATTGACACTAAAGAAAAGCGCATTAGCCTAGGCTTAAAGCAAGTTTTATTAAATCCTTGGGATAGTATTGCAGAGCGCTATTCTGTAGGTTCTAGAGTTATTGGTAGAGTAAGGAATTTAACAGATTTTGGTGCATTTGTTGAGATTGAAGATGGAATTGATGGCTTAGTCCATGTTTCAGATATTTCTTGGACAAAACGAGTTAAACACCCTTCAGAAGTCTTGAAAAAAGGTCAACAAGTAGAAGCCATTATAACTGCTTTAGAACCAGGCAAGACTCGTATTAGCTTATCAATAAAGGATCTTGAACCTAATGCTTGGGATAAGTTTTTCCAAACCCATAAGATAGGCGATCTAGTACGAGGTAAAGTAGCAAGATTTGCTAATTTTGGTGCATTTGTTGAATTAGAAGGTGGTATAGAGGGACTCTGCCATGTATCTGAACTTTCTGATCAGCGAATTGAAAAACCAGAACTAGCTCTACAAGTTGGACAAGAATTAGCCTTTAAGATACTTAAGCTAGATGAATCACAAAAGAAAATAGGTCTTTCTGCTCGTGCTGCTGTTAAGGATCAAGACCCTGAAGATGTAAATACTTACCAAAATCAAGGTGTAGGAGCTTCTTTAGGTGAACTGGCACAATTTTCTTCTCTAAGTGCTAGCTCAGAGGCATCTGCAAAAGGTTCTGAAACTGGTCAAAAAGACTAACTTAGAACTTATTTGATCTCGAAATTTTACTTAAGAGCTTGGAATGATTTCTAGGCTCTTTTCTTTTAGCTAAAATATTTTAGCCATTTCAAATAACAGCGTTTGTTGGTAAATAGGTAAATTACGAAGACTCTAAACTTATTATCTAAAATAAGATCATAGAACAACTTACAACAACTTAAAATTTATTTGGAGGAAATTTCATGGTAACTAGAAGAGATATAATGAAAGCTATTACTCTTGGAACAGTAGGTGCTGCTATTGCAGAAAGTGTTCCCGAAGTAAGCGGATGGACTACAATTCAAGATCCTTTACCACCGGCCTATGCTGGAACTCGTAAAGTAAAAGATCTTCCTTATGCCCCTTCAAAGTTAAAAGGATTAGACGAAGTAATGATGACTAATCATCATGCTAAAAACTATACTGGAACTGTTGGTGCTGTAAATAAACTAGAACAAACTCTTGCCACTCTTAATAAAGATACTCCTCCCTTTGTACGTGCAGGACTTAAACGCCGTCAAATTATTATGATGAACTCTGTTATTTTACATGAGCACTATTTTGATAACCTTGGTGGTGATGGAAAACCTGCTGGTAAAGTTTCTGATGCAATCAAGGCTGCTTGGGGTAGTGTTGAAAATTGGGAAACAGAATTTCGCGGCACAGGGGCTTCTTTAGCTGGTGGATCTGGTTGGGTAGTTTTAACTTATTCTTTAGTAGATGGCTCACTTCATAACATTGCTCAAGATGATCACTCAGTAAACTATGCTTTAGGTCGCCCACTTCTTGCAATGGATATGTATGAACATGCTTATCAAAGACAATTTGGCCCAGTTGTAGCAGACTATATTAAAGCTTTTATGGAAAATGTTAACTGGGATGTTGTTAACAAACGACTAGAACAAGTAGCTAGTATTAAACTAGGCTAAGTACTTAAAGTCTTTAATTAGAGGGCGCAATTGCGCCCTTTATGGTTTTATGAATAAAAAAAAATTAATTGAACTAGTAAAACAAGATACAGAATTAACAGAGCAAGAAAGTACTAGGGTTGTAACTGAAATACTAGAGACTATAACAAACTCTCTTAGCTCTGGTGAAAAAGTAGACCTGAGAAAGTTTGGAATATTTTCTGTTACTAGCCGAGCAGCACGTAAGGCTAGAAATATTGCTACAGGAGAAGTTATAGACATTCCTCCTCGTAAAGCTGTTAGTTTTCGTGCAAGTTCTAAATTAAAACAAAAAATAAAATCTTCAGTCAAAAATTAAATATAATAATCTTAAAACTCTACTAAATTAAAACAATTAAAAATTATGGATCGTGAATGGAGTCCTTGGCGCTACCAATATGTTACTGGGGCTAAAAAAGAAGTCACCTGCGTTTTTTGTCGTTTAGCTAGTGAAAGTTCTGACCAGGAAAATTTTATTCTTCACCGGGCTAAGACCTCTTATGTTGTACTTAATATTTATCCTTATATGAGTGGACATCTTTTAATTATTCCTTTTGCTCACCTTTCCTTGCTTTCAGAACTCCCTAAAGAAACTAGTGATGAATTAATGGATTTAACAAAACATTGTCAGTCTATTCTAGAAAAAGAATATAAACCCCAAGGCTTTAATTTAGGTATGAATTTAGGCCAAGCGGCTGGTGCTGGGGTTGCTGCACACCTTCATATGCATATTTTGCCACGTTGGTTTGGAGATATTAATTTTACTACTACAATAGGCGAAACTAGAATCTTGCCAGAAATGTTAGAAAATACTTATCAGCGCTTAAAATTATATTTTTCTTAAGCACTATTTCTAGAAAAATTTTATTATAAAATGTCATTATCTATGAAAAAACTAATTCTTGTTACAGATAATCAACTTGTTTCCTATCAAAACCTAAAAGAAGTAGATTATTTTACACAAATTCCTTTAATGGCTTATTTAGAAGGGAGTTTTACTTTTTCTGAGATTTTAGATTTACTTGCTTTTCCTTTAATTTATGCTAGCGCTAAAAGTATTTTTGATTTTAGAGAGATAAAAAACTTATTTGAAAAGGAACTGCCAAAAAATTTTGCCTTGCTTGTAAAACGAGTAGGCTATGCTAATGCGCTAGAATTATTACTAGGTAGTAATGAATATAGGGCAGAAGAACTATGTTGTTTAAGATTAGTAAATGAAATATACACTGAGGAGACTTTTCAAAAACAAGTAGAACGCTTATCAAATTTGAGTTTAAGCGCTATAGAGCTAGCCTTAGACTTAACCGAGCGTATGCCACATTTAGCTAATGCTCAAGCAGAAATTTTAGAAAGATATGTTTTTGCTCTAAGGTTTACTCATCCTGATCAAAAAGAAGGAATGCAAGCTTTTTTAGAAAAACGCCCACCAAATTTTCCTAACAAATTGACTTAATAAAATAAAATTAATTTGCTCTTAACTTATCTAAAGCCATTTTTACTGCTTGGTTTTCAGGATTAATTTGTAGAGCTAGCTGATAGTAAAGCTCTGCTTCTGCTCTATTTCCTTTTCCTAAGTAAACATCCCCAAGATATTGATAAGCTCGATCAAAATCAGGTTTAAGTTTTAAGGAGAGTTGTAATAATTCTATCGCTTCATCATATTTTTGACCTAAGCTTAGATACTTTGCTCTATTAGTAAGCATTAGTGCGTAAGCTGGTAAAATTTTTTCTTGTGCAACTTCATCTAAGTAAGTAGAGCCATCTAGTAAACCTCTTAGTTGTAAGTTTGGCACAGGTTCAGGATGAAAGTTTTGATCAGTAAAAAAGCGCATTGTTAACCCTTGTGGAACCCAATTATATTCTTTCCCAATATCAGGTGGATCTATTGGTAGAGTAATATAAACCGCATGACGAGAAATATTATACTTAATAAAAGCATTTATTAATTGAGAAAATGTTTGATTAATGCCTACAACATCATAAGGTTTATCTTCTTCAAACAGCTGTAGATTTTTCATAAAATCATTAGTTTCTTTAGCACAAGCTTGCATCATTTCAGGGTACTCTTGCTTAAGATAGTTATTAATATACCAAGAGCGTCTAAGCAAATTTACATCTACTACAATTGCGTCGCGTCGGAAATTCTCTAAATGTCTCATATAAAGATATGGAGAATAGAATTGCCACTCTAGGGTTAGCAGTAGGCCATTAGGCTCTACACTTGCCATAGTATTTTCTACAAAGTCCTTGGCTATTAAATAGTTACGTTTATTGTTCTTAAAATAGTGGGTAGCAAAATTTAAAACAAACAAGGAAAGTAAAACTGCAAGTGCTAAGAAAGCAAATGGCTTTGCTTTTTGGGCAAGTTTTTCAAAAAGCCCTATTAATCCGGCACTTATAGCAATTGCTAGAGCAAAATTAGTTGTTAAATAATAAGCATCTTTATCTTCGGCTATTTCATAGCTTATTGAATAAGCAACGTCAAAGAAGACAATTAAAGAGACTAAATAAAAAAGGCTTTGGTGTGATTTCCAAAGCCGTTCTAATCCAAAAAGAGCAATTATTAATCCTAGTGGGGTAAACTGCCAAAATAAAAGCTCGATAAAATATTTGAACTCCCGGATCATTGTATCAGGATTAAGAGAGAGATTGCTTCGATATTGTTTAGCTGAAATATGCCAATAAAACTTATCTAAAGAAATAGGCGCGCCCCAATTAATAATAGGATTTTGAGAAGCTGCTACAGGCAGATAAATATAGATTGAAAAGCCTATTAATACAGTAATAAAAGCTATTTTTACTGGTCGGGAAAGTAAATAATTAAATTTTGCAGTATGTACTACTAAAAAGGCAATAGCAGGCAAAGTAAGTAGGATTGTGACATGGTGAACTCCTAAAGCTAGGCCATAAACTAATGCAGCTATTGGAATTAATATATCTTTATTCTCACCTCTTCGTTTTAATTTATACCACTCTAACATTAAATAAATAACTATGCTTAAGATAAAAATATTTAATGTATAAACTTCAGCTACAGAAGCATAAAACCAAAATGTAGTGGAAAATGCAAAAGTTAAACCTACAGTTAAAGGCATTAATTGCTTAAAGATAGCAAATAACGACAAACTACTAATAGGAGCTTTTTTAGGATTATTAGGACTATTTTTCTTATTATCTTTATGTTGGCTCGTAAAAACTTCAAGAACATTTATAGCAATTAGAGTTAAAACAGCGCTTGTTAAAGCAGCAAAAACACTAGACATAAAACTTGCTCTTGAAGCAAAAGAGCCTAAAGGTATTTTAGAGAATATGTAGCCTAAAATTGTATAAAGTGGAAAACCTGGTGGATGAGCAACGCCTAGTTTAGCGCTAGCAAGAATAAGTTCTCCGCTATCAACTAAAGTCACTGTACGGGCAAAAGTTAGTAAATAGCCGCCTAAAGCTATAAAAAATGTTAATAAAGCTAGGAAAAATTTTGAATTCTTTTGGCTAATAGATTCGTTATTGGGTTCAGGAGTTTTAATATCAGAAGATATTTGCTCTTCTTGAATAAGGTTTTTATCTTTGCTGGATTTTTTTTTAGAATGACTCATCTTTTGCTATTAAAAATATTTGAATTTAGCTAACATAAATTTATTGAAATGAAAGGAAGTTTATTATGAAAGAATCAAAAGGTAGCTTCAAGCTTTTGCTGCTTGCTTCCCTTGCAACAGTTTTTATTAATATTATTCCACAAGGCAAATTATTACTCTATCCATTTAATTTATTTGTTACTTATGTACATGAAACTTGTCATGCTTTAGCTGGCTGGTTAACCTTAGGTAGCGTTTCAGGCATGACAATTAATCCTGATACAAGTGGTGTTACTTACGTTTTAGGTGGTAGCGCTATAGTTACCTATAGCGCAGGATATTTAGGGAGCACGATTTTTGGAGCATTGCTTTTAATTCTTTGTCATAAAGAAGAGAGCGCTAAAAGGATTTTAGCTTTTCTAGCTGTTGCTGTTTTAGGCGTAACAGTATTTTTTATAGGTGTTGGCTATACTGCATTCTTTCTAACAATTGTTTTAACCTCTATTGGTTTACTGCTTTTTGCTAAACCAGATATGTCTCAAAGTCTTAAAGTAGCATTAAGCACAGGCGGAGTAGCTACTTTTTTTACTCTTATAGCTTTTTTAGCTATTACAAATAACTTATTTGGCTGGATTGCAGGTCTTACACTTACCGCAGTACTTTTCCTAGCGGCTAAGTTTTTACCTGCACGTGGCGCTCATTTCTTTTTAAGTTTTCTTGCAATACAAAGCTGCTTAAATGCTTTAGTTGATATAAAGACCTTATGGTTTATTTCTGCCGCCTCTTCTACTCACTCTGATGCTCAAGGAATGTTTATGGCAACAGGAATACCTGCTATTTTCTGGGCTAGCTTTTGGGGCTTTATTTCATTAGTAATTTTAACAGGTGCTTTATTTATGCATCATCGTGCAGCAACTAAAGGGAAAATACTTGCTAAGTAATTAATTTCAACAACTTTAACCCACAGCTATTTTTTTAGATTTGCTAAAACTGGCTGTGGGTTAATTATTTTTAAAACCATTTTTAATAAATTAAAAACTCTATATAACACTAAAATCTTTGCTTTACACCAGACTTAATACTTTGTAAACTAACCGGTTTAGATAATTAAAATTATTTAATCAATAAAAGTAAATTTACATAAGTTTATGGAAGAAAAGCAATTAGTTAGAATAAGTAAATTCCTAAGCAAATACCTCCGTCATGAACCTGAGAGTCTAGGCTTAAGTCTGGCTCTTGGTGGCTGGGTTATGGTAGATGACCTACTTGCTGCTTGTAAAAAGAAAAGTTTTCCTATCACTAGAGAACAGCTTGAAGAGGTAGTAGAAAAAAATAGTAAAAAACGGTTTTCCTTTGATCCAACAGGTACACAAATACGTGCTAACCAAGGCCATAGCGTAGAAATAGACCTTCAATTAGAGCCAAAAATTCCACCTCCAACCCTCTATCATGGGACAGCAGAGAAAAATTTAGAGTCTATTAAGTCTATTGGTCTACAAAAAATGTCACGCCACCATGTACATTTATCAAAAGATATTTCTACTGCAAATAATGTTGGTACTAGACATGGTAAACCTTTAGTTTTTGCTGTAGATACAAGCGCTATGCAAAAGGCAGGACATACCTTTTATTGTTCAGATAATGGAGTTTGGTTAACTGATAATGTTCCTCCACAATACTTAAAGAAAATCTAGCTAGTAAACATGGAAAAAAAAGTACTTGATCTTGGTTGTGGACGTAATAAAGTTAAAGGAGCGATTGGGCTAGATCGTTTTCCTGTTGAAGGAGTTGATGTTATCCACAATCTAGAAGAGTTCCCATATCCTTTTGAAAATAATAGTTTTGATGAAATCTATGCTCGTCATGTTATTGAGCATGTAGAATCAGTTAGTCGCTTTATGGATGAACTTCATAGAATCTCTAAACCTGGGGCAAAAGTTTATATCAACACTCCTCATTATTCCTACTCTAATTCTTGGCGAGATCCTACCCATAGATGGCACTTTAGTGCTTATAGTTTTGAGTATTTTACCGTAGGACATGCAGCAGATTATTATGCCAGTTCTACTAAATTTAATATAGTTTCTGTTAAAGTAACCATGTTAAATCTATGGAAACTACTAGGTGTAGAGTTCTTAATCAATGCAGTTAATATTCATCCTCGTTGTAGAGTTTTTCGCAAATTCTGGGAAGAATACTTAGCTTTTATTATGAGAGGGCGAGAAATCCAAGCTATTTTGGAGACAGTTAAATGACTTGTTTTCAAAATGTTAGCATTGTGATACCTAATTGGAATGGAGAGAAACTTTTAATAGAATTCCTTCCCTCAGTTTTACAAGCAGCTAACTATTATCAAGAGAAATATAATGCTCTAGTAGAGATTATTATAGTAGATGACGGTAGCCAAGATAATAGCGTAAATTATTTAGAAACAAACTATAAAGCACAAATAAAATTAATAGTTCTAGGAAAAAACCAAGGATTTGCTAAAGCTACTAATCAAGGTTTTTTGGCCGCTAAATATCCCATAATCTTTTTGTTAAATAATGATATTCGCGTAGAAATAGATGCTATTGCCCCTTTAGTAAAACACTTTAATGATGACTTAAGTGTATTTGCAGTTTGCTCTAAAGCTTATCGTTTAGAAAGTGATCTTTTTGATGGAGCAGGAAAATTAGGTAATTTTCATAAAGGGCATTGGCATATATTTATAAATTATGATGTTTTTAGTTTAAAATTACCTAATCCAGATACTAAGCTATATTCATTTATTGCTAGTGGAGGTTATAGCGCTTTTGATAGAGTAAAATTATTAGAGATAGGTGGGTTTTGTGAGCTATTAAGCCCTTTTTATTGGGAGGATGCAGAGTTATGTTATAGAGCTTGGAAACGAGGTTGGAAAATCTATTATGAGCCTAAAAGTGTTGTTTATCATAGAAGTAGCGCTACAATAGGTAAAAAAGTCCCTTCTCGTCAAGTGCAAATTATTGCTGAACGTAACCGCCTATTAATGCATTGGATAAACTTACATAATCCTACTTGGTTAATTAGCCATATTCTTTGGATTATACTTAAGCTTTTACAGGCAGTTATACGTTTAGATATTGCTTACTGGCAAACTGTTTATAATGCCCTAAGATTATTACCACAAGCTTTAGTGTTAAGAAAAAAAGAAAAACTGGCTCAAGTCGTTTCAGATAAGGAGATAACAGAGATTTTTTCTAAACAGGCAAAAGAAAATTGGGTTATGGTAATAAATGATCCTAGTGATTATTATCGTTATGTTAAATTAAGTAAGGATAAAGGCAAACCTACGGGTTTGCCCATACAACGGTAGGTCTAAACCTATGTGTTTATACTTTCTTTGAGGGGAGTAAAATGAGAGTTTTAGTTACAGGAGCAGGTGGATTATTAGGAAAAGCTGTAGCAAAATATTTTCAAGAAAAAGCAGAGGTTAAAGCCTTTACTCGTCAAGAATTAGATATAAGTGATAAAACTAGTGTAGAAAAAGCGGTTAAAGGTTTTTTTCCTACTGTAATAATTAATTGTGCTGCAATGGCTAGGGTAGATGCTTGCGAGACTGACTGGTCTAGCGCAGAAAAAGCTAACATTATTGGCCCAGAAAATCTTGCTAGCCAAGCTAAATCTGTTGGTGCATATCTTATGCATATTAGTACAGACTATGTTTTTGATGGGAAAAAAACAAGTCCTTACACTATTAAAGATCCAGCTAGCCCTATTTCAGCTTATGGTCGTTCTAAATACTTAGGTGAAAATGCTGTTATCTTAGCAACAGATAATTATTTTATTGTTCGTGTTGCAAGGCTTTTTGGTATAGGTGGAAATAATTTTGGGAGTAAAATTTTTGACTATTTAGATAATGCTAAAAAAACAGGCAATAGACTTAAAGTATGTAATTATCCTGTTAGTCAAGCCACTTATTTACCAGATCTTGTAATTAGATTAAGTGAAATTATTGATAAAAAGCATTCAGGAATTTATCAAGTAACTAGTAGCGGTGACATAGTTTCATGGTATGAGTTTGCTTGTTTAGCAATTGAAATGGTAGGGCTAGAAAAAGATTTGCTTACCATTGTTGACTATCCAGATTTAGGACTTCCTGCGCTTCGCCCCCGTTATAGCGCTTTAGAATGTTTATTATCTGAAGAACTAGGTTTATTACCTTTACCTAATTGGCAAGAGGGCGTAAAAGAAATTTACAAACACTGGAGTGATTCTAATAAGTAATGGAGCTTTTTAGTAGGGTAGATTTTCCTAAACGTATAGTATGTTTAACCGAAGAGACTACAGAAACCCTTTATCTACTTGGAGAAGGGGAAAGAGTTGTTGGAATATCTGGTTATACTGTACGGCCAATTGAAGCTAGGCAAAAACCTAAGGTGTGTGCTTATATAACAGCTAAGTTTGAAAAGATCTACGCCTTAAAACCTGATCTGGTCTTGGCTTTTTCTGACTTACAAGCCGATATTGTAAAAGAATTAGTAAAACAAGGTTTAACTGTTGCTACTTTTAATCAACGTAGCGTTAATGAAATCTTAAGTATGATTTTATCAGTAGGTTCTCTAGTAGGTTGTCAAAAAAAAGCAACTAAACTTGTAAGAGATTTACAAAATCAGCTTGAAATAATTGCTAAAGAAGGTCAAGCACTACCAAAACGACCACGAGTCTTTTTTGAAGAATGGAAAGATCCTCTTATTTCTGGGATTCGCTGGGTAAGCGAATTAATAGAGATTGCTGGTGGTGAAGATATCTTTGCAGAACTTCGCACAGGGCAATCTGGTAGTGAAAGAATTGTTTCACCTGAAGAAGTTATAAAAAGAAACCCTGATGTAATTATCGCCTCTTGGTGTGGCAAGAAAGTGGATAAAAACTTTATTCGTAGTCGGGTTGGTTGGAATGAAATAAATGCTGTTCGTAATAACCAAATCTATGAAATAAAATCTACTTATATTCTACAACCAGGCCCAGCATCGCTAACAGAAGGGATAAAACAGTTAAAAGAAATTATCTCGCAGGTAGCGAAAAGGTAAGTAAACCAAGAGGAGATCAGGCGGCTAAGGATAAAAAAACATAAGCTTTTCCAAAATATTTGTAAGCAAGTTTATGTACTGTTTTTGCTTGAATTCCTGTAATTACATTGATTATTAACTCAACTTTATTTGAACATACAGTTAAGTTAAGTTTAGCTTTATTAATAATTTGCAATCCAATTTTATTTACTTCTTTTTCAAAAATATAAAAATCTTCAGTTATATTTTGATAAGGTTTAATGGTAATTTCCATCATAAATATTGCCCTCCAACCCCTAAGATGCGGGCAATTAGAAAGATGATAGCCTAAAAAAAATAATAAAAAATTAATTATTTAAGTTTCTAGCTTTGGTATTTTAGTTACTTTTGAGCGAAAACGCCTTACTTTAGCTAGGTTGCCGCAAGTTTGCATATCACACCATTGTCTCATTTTGTTTTTACTAGTATCTTCAAATAACCAACAACAACCATTTCCACCACATTCCCTAAGTCTAGTTAGATCTGCTGTTGTAAATAGCTCTGCTGCTGAATCTGCTACTAACCAAAGTATTTTATCTAAAGACAGCTTACTATAATCCCAAGAAAATTCTTTACCATCAAATATTAATTTAGCATGTTTATAAGCTATAGATAATGTTTGGTTTAATAGTAATAAATCTAACTCAGTAGGAGCATTTTTATTAATAATAGCTTTACAAATTTTATAGATAGCCTCACGTAATCCTATAGCTTGAGTCACTATAGCTTGAAGCCTATCTTCGCCAGCTTTTTGACTTTCTTCTAATAATTCTTGGATTTGAGACTGTGATAAAAGATTAGTCGTTTGCCCCCAGGCTAAAAGGTCATAATAATGAACTATTTTTTCACCAACCACTATATAACTACTAGGTTTATTTTCTGATACAGAAAGCTCGCGTCCTCCTACAGTGTTTACAAAATCTAAACAAATCCGTCCTCCAATACGACTTAGTGAAGCTATTTCTCTGTTATTAAGGTTCATAAATAAATTAGTTTCGTAACCTCCAAAAATAGTTTGACAGGTTACAAGTATTATTTTATATTGTAACCACTAAAACACAAATAGTTGGTTACGAGTTTTAAGTATAGGCTAAAAAGGTAATATAAGAAAATGTAAAAGTTATGCAGAATCAATGTTTTGGCAAAATCTTACCATTACATTTTAGTTTCTACCAACTATTAGATATAAATTTAGAGATTAAGTTTATTTAAAGGAAACCAATATGTCAGAAGTAAAAAGATTTTTCAATGAATTAAAAAGTATTTATTATGCAAATGCTTGGCATGGGCCAGCATTAAAGGAAGTTTTAAGTGGAATAACAGCAACACAAGCTAGCACAAAACCTGTTAAAGAAGGTCATAGTATTTGGGAACTTGTTTTACATACTAAAGGCTGGAACAATGTTTTTTTATTGGGGTTGGAGGGAAAAATTGTAAATGAGCCTGAAGGGGGGGATTTTCCTGTAATTAATGATAATAGTGAAGATGCTTGGAAAAAAACTCTAGCAGAACTTGACCAGCATTATGAAAAACTACTAGGTGCTATTTCAAATCTTAAAGATGAGCAATTAAATGAGTTAGCTACTGGAAAAGATTATAATTTTCGGTTAATGCTTAGAGGGATTATTAACCATAATGTTTACCATACAGGTCAAATTGCTTTACTCAAAAAGGGCTTATAAAGGGCTAGTTGATTTCTATTATTAACAAGTAAAAAACCCTAAGATAGATCTTAGGGTTTTTTATTATATATTAAATAAACCTGCTATTGATTACTAACTTTAGTTTCTTTAGCGTCTTTAGTTTCTTTAGTTTCTTTAGTCTGGTTATTACTAGAAGTTTCTTTAGTTTGGTTTTCTTTAGAACTAGCAACAGGGCTATTTTCAGTCACTTTAATAACTCTAACCACTCTAAAACCTAGAGAAGAGGATTTATAAGCGCCAGGATGATTTTTACGGAAGCTAAGACTAAAAAATGATGTTGTATTCATCCATCCGCCACCACGAACTACCCTTGCGTTTCCTTGATCAGGGCAAATAGGGTTTTCTTTAGGGCTTTCTTTATAATAATCAGACTTAAATCCATCAAAACACCATTCAGCAACATTACCTATTACATCATATATTCCAAATCCATTAGGTTCATAACTTCCAACAGGTTTTAAGTAATCTAAAATAGGCTCTCCATAAGCTTTGCGGCTATCATCAGGAGCATAGTTTGCATAGCTTATTTCAATATTTTTTCCCCAAGGATAGGGTTGATCTTTTGTCCCGCCACGAGCAGCATATTCCCATTCTGCTTCAGAAGGTAAACGGTAGGTTTGTTTAGTAGTAGAAGAAAGCCATTTACAATAAGCTAGAGCATCTGCATAAGTAATATAAACTACTGGGTAGCGAGCGCGACCAAAAATAGCATAGCTTGTCCAAATTTGTGCCGAGCTATCTTCTTCAGCAGTAGTTTTATATTTAGTTGCTTTAATAAAATTACGGAATTGATGATTAGTAATTTCATGCTTACTAATTTCAAAAGATGATAAAAACACTTCATGAACTGGGTTTTCGTTTTCTTGTCCTTCTTTGGATCCCATCATAAATGTTCCTGAAGGTATAATAACCATTTCAGGATAATCAGAACCAACATCTGTTTCTTGTTGAGGTTTGGCAGGCTCAGCTGGTTTTTCTACACGGCGATCTTTTTCTTTGCGTGCTGATGGAGGAGCCTTTTCTGGAGTTGGGTTAACGCGAATTACAGTTTCAATTTTAGGTTTAATTTCAACACGCTCAGGTTTACTTACTATTGTTGCTTCGTCATCTAAGCTTTTTCCAGCAGTTTTAGTTTTACTATTAGTAGTAGCACTATCATCAAAGCCTTTTCCAACAGGCTTTTTAGGAGGAGTTTTTTTAGGTTGAGAGGTTTCTTCACCATCTAGTCCTTTTTGTCCATAAGTATTCGTAGGTAAGATAGATATAAGAAGGCTAACAAATATTAATGAGAAGGAAAAATTTATTAACTTCTTCATTTTTTAGGCTTTTACCTCCTTTCATCAAATAGTTTTGAAGAAAAAGACTCTTAAATAGACCTTAACAGTGTGATAGGAAAAAGGCAATAAGGAAAATTTAAATTTTTATAGAAAGCTTAAAAATTAGAATAAAATAAATTAGAATAAAATAAAGATGAAAGAGTAACTATAAAATTTGCTTGCTTTAAGAAATTATTTTCAATTATACAAATCAATCTAGCTTTGTAAATTTACTTTAGCGACCTCTTAAAAACTCCTAATAAAGCTAAATATAGAGATCTAAAAAAGATCTAAGAAGTATTTAAGAAAGCTCTAATAAAAATACCAGTTTCTTTGATATTAGCAAGCTTGTCTTTACCCTTTAGGATAAGCAATGTTAGATTAAACCGCTATGCATATAAAACTACTAGCTTTAGATATAGATGGGACAATACTAAACTCCCAAAATAAGCTTACTCAAAAAACAATAAAAACCATTCAAGACACTATAAAATCAGGTGTAAAAGTTGTTCTTGTAACAGGTAGACGTTTTCATGCCGCCCTACCTATTGCTCAAGAACTAGGTTGTTTAGATGTCCCTTTAGTTACACATAACGGTGCTTTAAGTAAAGATCCTAGGACTCTTGCCGTATTTGATTATAACCCTTTAGATAAAGACCTAGCTCGGGAACTAGTTCTCTTAGGTCGTGATTATAGAGCAGATACTCTATGTTGTGATAATCCTCAAACAGAAGGGTTAATAGTTTATGAACATATTTCCGATAGCAATGTTCGCTTAAAAGCCTATATTGCAATGTTTCATCAATATGCTCACCATGTTAGAGATCTTTATCATTATATTACTCATCCACCAATTCAGATTTTTTATGTAGGTAATTGTCAGTTAATGGATGAAATTAATGAGAAGCTAAGTAAAGAACTACATGGTCAAGCAAAAGTAGTATTAACTGCTTATCGCTCTGCAAATATGGCTATTCTAGATGTGATTAATCCAAACTCTTCTAAAGGCGCAGCACTAAAAACCTTAGCTGAGTCCTTAAATATTGAACAAAGTGAAATTATGGCTATAGGCGATAATCAAAATGATCTTGAAATGCTTGAATATGCTGGGTTTCCTATAATAATGGAAAATTCTGAAAATCTACTACTTGATAAAGGCTTTACTCAAACACTCAGTAATAATGAGGACGGCGCAGCAGTAGCAATTGAAAAATATATCTTAAAAACACATTAATTTTTTGGAGGATTTTATGGCTGAAGATAGAAGTGTAGTAATTGAAACAAATAAAGGAACCATTAAATTTCGTCTTTATGAAACAGATGCTCCTATTACTACTAGCAATTTTGTAGGACTAACTGAAAAGGGTTTTTATAATGGCCTTACTTTTCATCGTGTTGAACCTAATTTTGTTATTCAAGGAGGCGATCCTTTAGGTAACGGTACTGGTAATAGTGGCAAAACTATTCCTTTAGAAGTTAAGCCTAATCTAAAGCATGACGCAGCAGGTGTAGTAGCAATGGCTAGAGCAAATGATCCTAACAGTGCGTCTTGTCAATTTTATATTACCTTAGCCGCTACTTCATTTTTAGATATGAAATATGCCGTTTTTGGTCGTGTAACAGAGGGTTTAGACGTAGTAAAGAAAATTGCCATTGGCGATAAAATGCTTAGTGTTAAGATTGTTTAATAAATTTTATGCTAGTTCTAGGAATTGAAAGTTCATGCGATGAAACCGCAGCGGCAATTATCCAAGGTGGTTGCCGTCTGCTATCTAATATAATTGCTTCACAAATTGAGACTCACCGGCCTTTTGGGGGTGTTGTTCCAGAAATTGCTTCTCGTGAACATTTAATTAAAATTGTTGAAGTTGTAAACCAAGCTTGTGAAAAAGCAGAAGTTAAGCTTTCTGACTTAGATGGTATTGCTGTAACTTATGGGCCAGGTTTAGTTGGCTCACTTCTAGTAGGTGTTTGTTATGCTAAGTCTCTTTCCTATGTGCTAAAAAAACCTTTAGTAGGTGTTAATCACCTTGAAGGCCATATTTATTCAGTAGTTTTTGAAAATCCACCTATTGAATATCCTGCTTTAGCAATGGTTGTTTCTGGAGGGCATACCAGTATTTACTTTATGCCTGAAGCAGAAAAATATAAATTAATTGGACATACTCGTGATGATGCTTCAGGTGAAGCTTACGATAAAGTAGCTAAGCTACTAGGCTTAGGCTACCCAGGAGGCCCAATTATTGATCGCTTAGCCCATAAGGGTAATAAAGACTTAGCTCCACTAGTTTTTAGCCTTCCAAGAATGGAAGATAACCGCTATGACTTTAGCTTTAGTGGGTTAAAAACCGCTGTACTTCGCTATGTAAAAGAACAAGGTATTGAAGCTTTAGCAAAAGGTGCTGAACCTACAGAGGAAATCTGTAATCTTGCAGCTAGTTTTCAACATTCAGCAGTCCATTCCCTTATAGTTCCTCTAAGAAAAGCTATTACAGATTTTCAACCTAAAACAATTATTCTTTCTGGCGGAGTGGCTTGTAATAGCGCTCTACGTATGGAAGCAAAAAGCCTATCTGAAAAAATGAAAATCCCTCTTTATTATCCTAGTCCGATACTTACGACTGATAACGGAGCTATGATAGCTGCTGCTGGCTATCCAAAACTACTTAGGGGTGAGCGAGTTGGTTTAGAGCTTACTGCTACATCAAGCTTAAAGCTGCAAAATTTAGATCTTCCTTCAGAAGATAAACCTAAAGGTAAAATAAGATATCGTTTATCATAAAATACCTTAAAGAGGGAATAATTTAGGGTTTTTAAGCTTTTGTTGTAGTGTATTTTTATTGTCTACTGTCCTATATTTGGGGGAAAGCTTTGTACTTCTAGGGCATCAGGAGAATTAAATTTCATCTATGGTTACACTGTAATTTTCAAAAATGGCATCATCAACCCCATAATCCATTAGAAAATAATCCATTCCTGCTGATTCACTTTTCATTATTTCGGTTAAAAACTTCTTAGCGCTTTCTATGCTAAGAGTATGTACTATTCTACGTCTACGAACATCACGACTTTTTCGCCAAGTCCCTTCAATTGTTATTCTAAGTTGCCCTACTTGTTGAATATAGCGGCTTTTTGTTTTAGGGTTCTGTTGAAGTACTGCTAGTATTTGTTCTTGTGACTTTTTAGATGGTTTTCTTAGTCCTCTTTTATAGAAATTTACTTTACGCATAGCTGCTTTATAGGCTTTGCTTTTCTTATCCATATTTTGTGCCATTGCCTGAGATAAGGCACTAGTACTTCCTAAATCGTAAAGTGCTTCTTGAAAACTATCTTCTTGATAATAAATTTTGCTCATTAAAAGTTTTTCTGCTAACGCTGCTAGACTTGTACCGCTATACGAGGGCATTAAAAAAGTCTCCTGTTAAGGGGTTTAGCGATTTTATTGTACTAATAAATGCTCTGCATGTTCATTAAGTAGTCTAACTGTAACAGCCATTTCATCTAAAACAGGAAAAAGCATTGTAGGGTCGTGCAGTAGACCATCTTGGTTATATTTTAGTTTTTCACTTGTTAGCTCAAATTTTCTACCTAATCTACCATACTCTTTTTGTAAAAGTATTAATTGTTCTATAACTTGTGGATGCAATCGTTTTTTTAATGAACGGTTGTTTATCTCTTGAGCAATTGGTTCAAGACTATCATCTAAAGATTTTATTTCTCCAGAAAGTATTTTATTGATGCTAGTAAAAGTGCCACTAGGATAATTAATTAAATGGGTTTTTAATTCTTCTGGATAAAAAACTTCTACTAAAACTTGAGAACGAGAATCTTTTACTAAGCTAAGAGCTACTGTGTAGGTATTGTGTTGACCATCAAGGCGAATTAGTTCTTTACCTCTTTGAGGTGTTCCACTACTAAAGAGCATTGCATTATCTAGCCCTACTTGAAACCATCGCTCTTTGATTATATCCCAAGAGTGATAACTACTTGTAGTGCTACGAAATACAAAAAATATTATTATTGCTAAAACAAAAAATATTATATAAATCATATAATAAAATATACCCAGGATGGATGCCTGGGTATACGTAAAAAAATAGGCTGGTTTTAGGCTAAATATTTACAAATTGTATCGCCCATTTCAGTAGTTGATAATTTACCACCTAAATCTTGGGTTTTTTCTCCCTCTGAAAGTGCTTTAATTACAGCTTGTTCAATTCCATTAGCTGCTTCTTTATATTCAACATATTCTAGCATCATTGCAACTGTAAGTATTGCACCTAAAGGGTTAGCAATATTTTTACCTGCATATTTAGGAGCGCTACCATGAACAGGTTCAAAGAGAGACACTTTTCCAGGATGAATATTTCCTGAGCCAGCCATTCCCAACCCACCTTGTAGGGCTGCGCCAAGGTCAGTAATAATATCTCCAAACATATTATTTGTAACAATTACATCATATTGGTCAGGGTTTAATACCATCCACATAGTTACTGCATCAACAAACTGAGTATTAGACTCAATATCTGGATAGCCTTTAGCGACTTCAAAAAATACTCTTTGCCATAGATCATGCCCATAGCGTAAAACATTAGATTTATCTGTCATTGTTAAACGCTTGCGCCCATTAGCTTTAGCATACTCAAAAGCAGCAACAATAATTCTCTCTACACCCTTTCTAGTATTCATATCTTCCTGAATAGCAATTTCATCAGGAGTTCCTTTTTTGAAATTACCACCAATATTAACATACATACCTTCAGTATTTTCTCTAAAAACAGTAAAATTTATATCTTTAGCAGTACGTCCTTTTAGAGGAATTAGGCTTTCATGAAGGGGTTTAACAGGGCGAAGATTAATATAGAGATCTAAGCCAAATCTTAGCCCTAATAATATATCTGCGGCATGTTTCATATCTGGCACACGAGGATCGCCAAATGCTCCAACAAAAATGGCATCATATTCATTGCGAAACATATCCATTGCACCTTCAGGTAAGGTTATACCTGTAGATAAATATTTATCTGCATTCCAATCAAAATGAGTCATTTTTAGTTTGATATCATAAACTTTTTCAACACGTTCTAAAACCTTTACTGCTTCACGAGTAACATCAACCCCAATCCCGTCACCAGGAATAATTGCTATGTGTTTCACTATTTCCTCCAGAATATTTATTTATTAAATTAATTTTATAGCGATAAACTCTTCTAATCTAAACTATTATAAGGAAAAGAGCTTTTCCTCTACACCTATATCTATTTGTAAATTTTTCCATTCTGTTTTAGACACTAATTTTCCTTCTTTATAAGTGTCCCAAACAATAGGTAAAAATAATTGGCTATCTATAAAAATTATATCTTTTCGATTTAAGCGCTCAATTTGAAGCTGATAGACCTTTTGATCCCCTTGAGGAGCGCTTATTGTAGCTTTTCCATTGGCAATGGCCTTTTCAATATCTTTTATTGTTCCACCTAAATGGCTCTCAACAAATGTTCCACCATCACCATCTTGTAAACGCTTATCATTAGGTTCCATAGTGATTGTAAAAATACTAAGTAGCCCACCAGCATGAGCGCGAACCTTACCAGCTTTATTATAAACAGCTACAGCGCCTTTATCCTTACCAATATTAACCTCTAGACGTATTAAATGAGGCTTTTTAAAGAAATATTTATGTCCGTCTTGTTTGGTTTTGCCATCTTTATACGTAGTGCTAACTACTTGGCACTGATAGTCTTTTAATGTAGAAAAACGTTGATTAATAGTTTGTAAGAGTTCTTGTGGAGAAGACGCGGAACTTGCTTGTCCTTTTCCTAAGCTAGCGCCTAAAATAACTGCGAAAGCCAACAAAAAGATAACAACTTGTTTTACAAAAAACATTTTCTTTAGCCTCTTTTATAATCTGAAAATTAATCAAAGGTTATTAATAGTATTTGATTATGGTTAAGTCAAGTTGTAGAGGAAAATAGAAAGTTTTTCCAAAAAAACTAGGTGAAATGTAATTTTTAAGGAGATTTAATGAAGACTTTATTACTTAATCCGCCTTCGTTTGAGAATTTTGATGGCGGGGCAAGCTCGCGTTGGCCTGCTACTAGAGAGATAGCTTCTTTTTGGTATCCGGTTTGGTTAGCTTATCCTGCTGGAATGATTCCTAATTCACGTCTCTTAGATGCCCCTCCACACGGCGTTAGTATGAAAGAGACTTTAGAAATTGCAAAAGAATATGATTTTATTGTGGTTTTTACTAGTACTCCTGGAATCCACAATGATATACGTATGGCGGAAATGATGAAGGCTAATAAACCAGATCAAAAGATTGCATTTGTTGGCCCACATGTAACTGTTCGACCAGAAGAAACTCTAAGAGCATCTTCGGCAATTGATTTTATCTGTCGTAAAGAGTTTGATTTTAGCGTAACAGAGTTTGCTGCTGGTAAAGCATTAAAAGAAATTGGCGGGGTTAGTTATATTGAAGATGATAAAATAATTCATAACCCAGATCGTGCTCCACTACATAATTTAGATGAACTCCCCTTTGCCGCAGATATCTATGCTCGTGACCTAGATATTACTAAGTATAATGTCCCATTTTTACTACATCCTTATATTGCTTTTTATACAGAAAGAGGATGTCCAGCATTATGTACTTTTTGTTTATGGCCTCAAACAATGAGCGGCCACCCTTGGCGAACTCGTAGCAGTGATAATGTTGTAGAAGAAGTTAAACGCGCCCTAAAACTCTTTCCACATATGAAGGAAATCTTTTTTGATGATGATACCTTTGCTTGGCGTAAATCTAGAGTTTTAGAAATTTGTGAGAAATTTAAACCCCTAAAATTTACCTGGTCTTGTACTTCTCGTGTTCATACTGACTATGAAACACTTAAGGCTATGAAAGAATCTGGGTGTAGGCTTTTAATTGTAGGGTTTGAGTCAGGTGATGATCAGATCTTAAAAAATATTAAAAAAGGCACTACAGTTGAGATGGCCCGCAATTTTATGAAAAATTGCAAAAAACTAGGAATTGCTGTTCATGGTGATTTTATTCTTGGGCTTCCTGGAGAAACAAAGGAAACTGTAGAGCGAACTATAAAATTTGCTAAAGAAATTGATTGCGAAACAATCCAAGTTTCCATTGCTCATGCTTATCCTGGAACTGAAATGTATGATGAATGGAAGGCTAAAGGCATTTTAATTGAAAATGAAATGACTGATGAAGAAGGCCATCAACTCCCACACGCAGAACTCCCAGGAATTTCTCGTGGTGAAATTATGCGTCAAGTTGAGCGCTTTTATGATGAATATTATTTTCGTCCTAGAGTCGTTGCTCGTATTGTTAGCAAAGCAATTTTTGATAGCGATGAACGAGGCAGACTTTATAAAGAAGCAAAACAATTCTTACAACTTCGCTCTAAACGTAAAGAGTTTGTTAAAGCTCAACAAGCACAAGCTAGTAATTTACACAAAGGAGTGTAGATAAGAAATTGTGGCATTGACTACATTAAACCTTAAGCATTCTCGTGCACGTCTTACAGAGATGTTTCTTAAACATATTGAAGAGCCAGTAGCTAAAGAAGCTATAAATATTGCTGCTAATAAGTTAGCAATAACTAGCAATTGGTTTGATCGTGACCAAGCTTTGCAAATTCTTGATTCTATTTCACAGAGTCAGGATAAGGTAGGCTCAGTTGCTAGGCTCTTAAAGGTTCGTGTAAGACTTGATTGGGATAATTTGGCTTAATGTGTTTTGAAAAATTACAAAATTAAAAATTTTATTAAAGCAGGATTTTTCCTGCTTTAATTCTGTTAGATAGGAATTGATGCGTAAGAAATTAATCGTCAATGCTGACGATTTTGGTTATTCGACTGCGGTTAATCAAGCCATTATTAAAGCTTTTGATCAAGGTATTCTTACTAGTTGTAGTTTAATGGTAGGCGAAGAAGCTTTTAGTGAAGCTGTTGAATTAGCTAAATCTCGCCCTAAATTGGCTGTTGGACTACATTTAGTATTAATTTGTGGTCGTGCTGTTTTACCTGCTAGTGAAATCCCTAATTTAGTTGATAGTAAAGGTAATTTTCCTCTAGACCCATTTTCCACTGGAGTAAAATATTATTTTTCTTCTGCTGCTCAAAAAGAATTACGTAAAGAGATTTATGCACAAGTAGAGAAATTTGCTAGTACAGGGCTAGCCTTTTCCCATATTGATGGACACTTGCACCTACATATGCATCCAACAGTTTTTGCCATTTTAGCCGAAGCAGCAGAAAAATTTGGTGTTAAACGGGTCAGACTTCCTAGGGAAACTCTTATACATACTTTGAAACTGCGTCGAGCTAACTTAGCAATGAAAATAGTTTGGTGGTTAGTATTTCATTTACTTTCAGTACATGCTAAAAAACTACTCGAAAATCGAGGGTTTAATTCAGTAGATAGAGTGTATGGTTTACTAGAAAGCGGTTCAATGACAGAAGATTTTTGGCTAGGAATCTTGCCACAAATAAAAACAGAATTTAGCGAGATTTATTCACATCCTGAGATTTCAGCTTTAGCGCTAAACTCTACAAATTTACGTGGAAATGAAGAATTAACTGCACTACTTAGTGAAAAAGTTCGTAATAAATTAAATGAACATTCTTTTGAACTAATTAACTATTTTGACCTTGATAAAATAAATAAAATAAATAAATTAAAAAACTGAAAGGACGCTAAAGATAAATTTCTTTTAGCCACTTTATTGATTTATGAAATTATTGCCGCTTATTGTGATTGCCGTTTTTACTGTATCACTAGGCGATGCTTTTCTTACTAAAGGTATGAAGCAAGTAGCTTTACTTATGGATAATTTTAATCTTAGTCAAGCTACAGGGATAACTTATTATTTAGTAAGTTTAATAGGAAGTATTAACCCAGATTGGGCTATTTATGGGGCTTGGCCTGTTTTAACTGTTACAAACTTAAATTTTTTACTTGGCCTAGGCTTACAAACTACTTTCTTTATACTCTTTCTTACTCTTCTTTCTCGTGCAGATCTTAGTTATGTTTTACCTGTAACTTCCTTTAGCTATATTCTTACTGCAATTCTTGCAATGCTAATGCTTAAGGAAGAAGTCTCTCTTAGACGATGGTTTGGAATATTACTAATTTGTTTTGGGGTATTAATGGTTGCTCGCGGGGAATCTAGAACAGATAAAAATGTTTTAGATAGTAAAGTAAGCGAAGGGAATAGCTAATGGTAGTTGAATTAGTAAAACCTTTAGAAACTTTTCTTCTTATAGCTGTTATTGTATTTGGAGGCTCATTTGGCGATATTCTACTTAGTCGTGGAATGAAGCAAGTTGGTGAAGTTGATACATTAAATTTAAGAGCCTTAATATCAATTGCTAAAAAAGTAATTACTAATATTTCTGTTATTAGTGGGATTGCTTGTATGGCAATAGCCTTTTTTTCTTTATTAACAGTGCTTTCCTGGGCACCAATTAGTTTAGTTAGCCCTGCAACAGCATTTAGTTATGTTGTTAATACTATTGGCGCAAAATATTACTTAAATGAAAAAATAGATAAAGGCCGTTTAATAGGAACAGCCTTAGTTTGCTTAGGTGTAGTTTTTCTAGTTCTATAAATTATGCATTGGTTAAGCTTAGTCTTTTTTTGGGCATTAGTTTTGTTAGTTGTAGCCTCGGCTGCTTATCACTTAATGTGTATTTATAGTGCAGCAAATTTTTTTCTTGATAAAAAAACATTTCTTCCCAATACAGATTACACCCCTGCTGTTACTATCTTAAAACCTGTTCGTGGTATAGATGATCGCGCTTATGATTGTTGGGTAAGTTGCTGTAAACAAGACTATCCTAATTATGAAATTATTTTTGGTGTTAGAGACCCTGATGACCCAGCTATAAAACTAGTTGAACAACTTAAGAAGGAATTTCCTGAAAGACAAATAAAATTAGTAATTAGCGCTAATACTATAGGAGTAAGTGCTAAGGTTAGTAATTTGAACAATATGCTACCTTTTGCAAGTAATGAGATTCTAGTAATTAGCGATAGCGATATTTATGTTCCTAAAAATTACTTAAGATCTGTTGTAAAGCCTTTAGCTGATGAAAAAGTTGGAGTAGTGACTTGTCTTTATCGGGCAATTGGTAGCACTAATTTTGCTGCTTTAATAGAAACCTTAGGAATTACAGGAGAATTTCTCTTAGGTGTTTTAGTTGCTAGACAATTAGAGGGTGTAAAATTTGCCCTAGGTTCAACTATTGCAACTCGTAAAAAAGTATTAAATGAAATAGGTGGTTTTGCTGCTATTGCTGATTATCTTTCAGATGATTTTCTAATTGGTAATTTAGCCGCAAATGCTGGCTATCAAGTCTATATTTCTAATTGTATTGTAGAAACTGTATTACCAAATTATCACCTAGAAGATTTAATTAAACATCAAATACGTTGGGCTAGAGGAACAAAGTTTTCGCGTCCTTCAGGCTATATGGGTTTATTATTTACTTTTACTACTGCTTTATCACTGCTTTTAATTATCTGTTTTTCTCATAACCTCTTAGCTTGGATAGTCGCTTTAATTGCGCTAACCATACGCTTTTTAGCTGCATGGCTGATAGGAGGCGTTTGGGTAGGTGATAAACGCTTACAACGCTATTTTTATTTGCTTCCAATAAGAGATCTTTTTAGTTTTTTAGTTTGGTTATTTAGCTTTCTTGGTAATACAGTTTATTGGCGGGGTGATAGATTTCGCCTAGAAGTAGGTGGTAAACTAGTTAGAGTCGATTAAGTTAAAACTCTTATAGTTTATAAAGTTCTTTTATATATTCTAATGTAAATGTTAGAGGTAGGTGTTTAGGGCGAATTAGAGGTTGTTTTTTTTCTGCTACCCACTCTATAAGTTTTGAGGCTGTTTTTGCTCCGCTAGTTTTTTCTAATTGATGTTTTAATTCAGTTGTTCGTTTTTGAAACTCTTTAGTTGTACGGATAAAATTAACTTTTGCCTCTAAATCCTTCTCATTGAAATTATGAATATCTATTTTTATTCCTGCTCCTAAATACTCAACTCGACTTCCATTATCTCCTTGTTCACCACCTATAGGCATTATAATCAATGGTTTACCTGCTGCAAGGGTTTCATTTGTTGTATTATTTCCTCCATGCCCAATAACTAAGTCTATTTTGGCTAGTAAGTCTACTTGTGGGACTCTAGGAAAAAGTAAAACATTTTCTGGCATAGTGCAAGTAGACAATTTAGAATAAGCTCCTCCTGCGCTGATAATAACTTGGTAGTCATTTTTATTTCCAAGCGCTTTAATAATTTTTTCAAATACCCAAGGTTTATTATTAAATACAGTTCCAAGTGAGACATAAACTTTATATTTGTCTTTAGAAAGTTTATCAAAAGGAAAATCATTTGACTCTTGCTTTCTATTTTCAAAACAAGGGCCTATAAAAAAAGTGTTTTCTGTAAGATTATAACGCGGGGCTTCAATAGCTTCCGCGCTAGTTACTAGGTTTAACCATTTAGAATAAGGGCTAAGAAACATTTCAGCAGCAATTTCTGATAGTCCAAATGTTTTTCTAACTCGGTTAATACGCCTATTTAGCCTATCTAATATAAATTTTTGATAGGGGAAGAATTTTTTCCCTAAATCATAAGCGTTTTCACCTATGGGTAAGCCGCTAGCAAAAGGAGGAACTAGCTTTCCCTTAAAAGGTAGACCACTATGATAAACAGTAGCACAAGGAATATTATTAACTTCTGAGGCTATATAAGCTGGATAAAAAGCAAAATCTGTTACCATCATATCAGGTTTATTTTTTTCAATATGTTTAATTATTGATTTAGTATATTTTTCAAGCCCTATAGATGAGATTTCAACAACAAACATAAACTCTTTATATCCATAGAAAAAAGGTAAAAAAACAGTTAAAACACCTGCCAGTAGAGGAGGAGGGATAATTTCTACTTCTAAACCTGCTTTTTTGACTATTTTAGGGATTAAAAAGGCTGTTTTAAGGATATCTATTTTAGGCTCAACTCCTTCTATTCCAGGTATTAAAAATTCTGTACTATGACCATCGGCTTGCATTTGTAGGGCTATTGTAAGCAATGGGTTTAAGTGGCCTATTTGCGCGTGGTTAAGAAATAAAATTTTGCTCATACGATATTTATCCTTTAACTCTTATTAATTTTTATTAAAAACAGCCTCTTACAAGAAAGTCGTAAAGCTGCAAAAAATTGGTCAGGAAAATTGGCCGATTTTTAAATATCTTTCGCCTTACCTAAATAAGACTTAGATAAATAAATCTATTTTCTTACTAATTTCCATAGCCCAAGTTGTGTTGTCTGGGTTATCTTAAATAGCTATTTTCTAGAAACGTAAATGATAAGAATCTTTTAATGATAAGAATCTTTTAGCCCAAGGCATTAATTAATTTTTATGACAGCAGAACAATGGAATCAAGTTAAATTATTATTTCAGCAAATAATGGACTTAGAGTATTTAGAAGCAAAAAACTATATTGATGAAAATTGTAAAGATGAAGAGATTAAAAAAGAAGTGGAGTCTTTGTTTATGTCTCATAAAGAAGCCAGTAATTTTTTAATGGAAATAGATATTCAAAATAGCTCTCAAAATAGTTTTCAAAATAACTCTCAAAAAGGTTTTCAAAACCAAAAAAATAACTTAAATAGACCTTCTATAAGTTCAAAGCCTGTTAATGATAAGCCTCTTAATCCCAAAAAAGATAAATTTGTAGGGACTTCACGGTTTTTAATTCAAAAACGTTTAGGTCAGGGTGGTTTTGGGGTTGTTTATCAAGTTTATGACCGTGAGCAAAATTCTATTGTTGCCTTAAAAACCTTGCATGATGCTGATGCAGAAGATATTTATAGATTTAAGAAAGAATTTCGCTCAATTGCAGATATAACCCATCCTAATCTTGCAACAATGTATGAACTTTTTTTAGAAGAAGATCAATGGTTTTTTACTATGGAAATGATTTATGGTGTAAATTTTCTTGAGTATGTAAAACCAGTAGTTGCAACAGTTAAAGAATCTTCTTCAAATGCCATCACATCTTCCCTAAGAAAATTTCCTATTACTGGTTCAGCTAAAGTTGATGCACTTACAGAAAAGGCTAAGAATATGCCTATTAATTTACCTAAGCCACCAAAATCTAATATGCCTAACTGTAAGGCAGATTTATCAAAACTTCGTTTTGCACTAAAACAACTAGCTGAAGGGCTTAATGCTTTACATAGCGCTAATAAATTACATAGAGATCTGAAACCTTCTAATGTATTAGTAACTAAGGAAGGGCGAGTGGTAATTTTGGATTTTGGTCTTGTAAGTGAGCTAACTGCTCAAGGGTTTAATCAAATTACTAGTGATAATATAATGGGTACGCCTACTTATATGTCGCCTGAACATATTGCAGGACAAGCAATTACATCTGCTTCAGACTGGTATAGCGTTGGTATTATGCTTTATTTATCACTAACTGGAGTATTGCCTTTTCAAGGTAGCCCAACAGAAATTTTATTAAGTAAACAACAAATTGAACCGCTACCACCTTCAGAACTTGTTTCAGACGTTCCAGAAGACTTAAATATACTTTGTCAAAAGCTACTTAAGCGAAATCCTAGACTACGTCCAACCGCAAGCCAAGTTTTAGAGCTTTTAGGCCATGTAGAAAGCCTTTCAGAGAGTTTTGTAAATAAAAAATCATCAACCCCTTTTATAGGAAGGGAAAAAGAATTAGAAAAACTTAATCAAGCCTGGCTGTTAACTAAACAAGGTATAGGAACAACAATTTATATTAAAGGCCATTCAGGGATGGGCAAAAGTACAGTTCTTAAGTATTTTTTAGAAACATTAGAACGTTCTGAGCCTGATTTATTAATATTTTCAGGCCGATGTTATGAACAAGAATCTGTTCCTTATAAAGCTATTGATAGTATTATTGATTTATTAAGTAGATATCTAAAAAACTTGCCTACTCTGGAAGTAGAAGCTCTTTTGCCTTTAGATATACTAGCTCTAGCTCGCCTTTTTCCTGTCCTAAAACAAGTAGATACAATAGCAAACCTAAGGCGCAGTCTTGATAGTTTAGATGCTCAAGACCTTCGTCGTAAAGCTTTTAACGCACTAAGAGAACTGCTAATAAGGTTAACTAATAAAAAAGATGTAGCAATTATAATAGATGACCTACAATGGGGTGATATTGATAGTGTAGGATTAATACTAGAGATTATTCGTACTCCTGAAGCTCCAAGACTGCTTTTAATAGGGTCTTATCGTAGTGAAGAATCTAGCTCAAGTATATTCTTAAAAGCATTTTTTTCTTCTCAAAAAAGCATTATTAAAAGGGCAAAAGTACAGGAAATTAGTGTTGAAGAATTATCTAAAGAAGATTCTGGAAAACTAGTTGCAACTTTGCTTGGCAAACAGGCTACAGTAAAGCAAAGTGAGATGATTATTAAAGAATCTGGAGGAAGCCCGTTTTTTATAGGTGAATTAGCCCAATATGCTCTTACTAAAAAAGACCTAGAAGAGACTAATTTTAGTGAAATGACTATAGATAAAGTCATTAGTGCTCGTGTTGCACTGCTATCAGAAGAAGCACGTAACTTATTAGAAATAATAGCTGTATCAGGCCAACCTCTAGCACGAAGTGTTGCTAAAAGGGCTGCTAAAATAGCCTCTGATGAGCAAATCTTACCAATTTTACGAACAAATCACTTACTAAGACTAACAGGAACAACCACTTATGAAGAGCTTGATACTTATCACGATAGAATACGTGAATCAATTCTTGCAAATTTATCTTTAGACTCATTAAAAAACTATCATTATGCTTTAGCTCTTTCATTAGAGACATTTGAAAATGTTGATCCAGAACGTTTAGCAAAACATTTTCAATTAGCCGGAGAACGTGATAAAGCCTCTGAATATACAATTACTGCCGCAGAACAAGCAGATCAAACCCTAGCCTTTGAACGTGCTGCTAAATTGTACCGCCAGTCTTTAGAATTAAAAACAACTCAAGATATGACTACATCAAGTATTAAAATTAAGTTGGGCAATGCTCTTTCTAACTCAGGACAAGGCGCTGAAGCAGCAAGAGCCTATCTTGAGGCTACTGGTAACTCAACTAAACAAGGGATTCTTAAGTTACAACACAAGGCTGCTGAACAATTCTTAAACTCTGGTTATGTTGATGAAGGGCTAGATTTACTTAACCAAGTGCTTAAAAAAATAGGAATGCAACTTCATACAAATCAATTTCAAACTATTTTATCAATAATAGTGGGTTGTATAAAAGTTTGGCTAAGAGGGACAAATTATCAAAAACGTGATGAAGCCAATATTTCACCAGAAACTTTAATACCTTTAGATATTTGTTGGACTGTTGTAGATTCTCTTAGCTCAATTAATGCACTTAAAGCACTAGAATTTCAGACTAAGCATATGTTACTAGCTCTAGAGGCAGGTGAGCCTTATAGATTGGTTAGAGCTTTGACTTTTCAGAGTCTTTTCTTTTCTATTCTTGGAAAATGGACTAAAGCCTATGCTGCAAAAATGAGTAGTAAAGCACTAGAATTAGCTAAGGAAGTTAATAAACCTGAACTTTTAGCTATGGTTACTTTTATTAAAGGTTCTAATGCTTATTTACACGGTGATTGGAAAGAAGCTTGGAGACTATTTAATATTGCTGAAAAAATAACACTTAAAGAGTGTCGAGGAGAAAACTATGCATTTGCCCTACGTGGTATTGATAATAGTATAGTTTTTTCACTAAGGGCATTACTATATTTAGGCGGTATTAATGAAATAATGTCTAGGCTACCAGCTTTACTTAAAAATGCTGAAGATAGAAATAATTTATTTGTATTAACAAACTTAAAATCTTTTATTTCTTATATGCAATATTTAGTAATGGATGAGCCTGAAAGAGCCTATCAAGAGCTAGATGAAACAAATGACTTATGGGCTAAAAAAGGTTTTTATACACAACAGTACTGGAGGATTATAGCTCAAGGAGAAATAGGGCTTTATTTAGGAAAAGGGCTAGATACCTGGGAAAAAATACAAGAAAAATGGGCGACATTAAAACAATCTATGTTATTAAATAACTCTAATATATTGATAGAGGCATTACACCTACAATCAAGAGTTGCATTAATAGCTTCAAAAGAAGTTTCTAACCCAAAAACATTTCTAAAAATTGCAAAGAAAAATGCTAAACGTATTTTACAGCAAAAAACTCTTTATGGAGATGCTTGGGCAGAACTGATTCTTGCTGGTGTTGCTTCAAGAGAAGGTGATAGTCAAAACTCTATTAATTACTTGACTTTAGCAGAAAAAAAGTTTGAAAAAGCAAATATGTCTCTTTATTTAGCTGCTACTCGTCGTCGTCGCGCAGAAATATTAGAAAAATTAAAAGGTCGAAGTGTAGAAACTAATCTTTTAATTACAGAATCTGATAATTGGATGTATAGTCACCAAATTAAAAACCCTATTTCTATAACAGAAATGTTAGTTCCTGCCATATAAATTTGTTAATTTCCCGAGATGTTGAGGGAAAAAATTTTATTCCTACGATTTTATCTTTATTAAAACTTTATAGAAAAGTTTTAATAATCTAGTTTACCCTGAAAATTTTAATAAAATTTTAATAAAAAAATAATAAATTCTAACTTAATAGTTGAATGTTGCCTTGAAGTTAGTATAAAAAGGTATTATTCTTAACATCTTCGTTTTTCGGAGAATTAGCAATAATCTTAACTTAATATACATAACATAACAAAATAATTGAGTTGATGAGGAGTATAGGATGAAGTATTGTGGTCAATGTAGGAGTTTTTTTGCTGGCGAGATAAAAAATTGTCCTAGAGATAGTGCAGCCCTTGAAGAAATGGACATTAAAAGCTTAGTAGGCAAAGAACTTGACGGGAAATATACCATAGAAAAACTTCTTGGTGTTGGTGGTATGGGCGCAGTCTTTAAAGCACGCCATGCCTTTATTGGTAATGAAGTGGCAATAAAAGTAATTCATCCTGAAATGGCTATGGATAAAAGCGTTACAGAACGCTTTTTAAGAGAAGCTAGAGCCGCTGCTACTATAGACCATGTTAATGCTATTAGAGTAAGTGACTTTGGTAAAATCGGGGATATGCTCTACCTAGTAATGGAATTTATTGCTGGTGAGTCAATGAAAGATTATTTGGAAAGAAAACCACGCCTAGACTTAAATGAAACCGTTCATATTATGAATCAAGTTGCGGCTGCTTTAGATGTTGCACATAATTTTCAGATTGTCCATAGAGATCTTAAACCTGATAACATTATGTTTAAGACTGGCTTAAAAGGCGAAAGAGTTGTTAAAGTAGTAGATTTTGGTATTGCTAAAGTTAAAAGCGCATCAGATAACACTAAAGAGGCTTTAACAAGTGTAGGTACAATTATTGGAACTGCAAAATATATGTCACCTGAACAATGTCAAGCTTCACCTATAGATCACCGTTCAGATATATATAGTTTAGGGGTTATGGTTTATGAGGCTTTAACAGGCCAATGTCCTTATGGTGATGCAAATGGAATGCAAGTAATTGTAAAGCATATTATTGAACCTCCACCAAAACCACGCTCATTAAATCCAGATATTCCTGAGGCTGTAGAAAAAGTAATCCTAAAAGCTTTATCTAAGCAACCTACTGCCCGTTATAGTAGTGCAGGAGAATTTACTACAGAGCTTACTACTGCTGCTGGAGCATATTGTGATTTAACACAAGGGACTCAAACAAGTTTATTAACCCCTGCTAGCATGCCAGCAGTATCACAAGCTGCTAATAATCAAACTATAGCTTCACCAATTCAAGCTCCATCAGTAGGGGCAAATCAAGGGAATCAAACCATAGTTTCGCCAATTCAAGCACCAAGTGTGCGCCAAGCAATACATACTATGATTGCTTCGGCTCCAGTAATAAATACTAGTGGTAAACGCCCTAAAGCTATGATTGTTTTGGAAGGTAAAGGTATTATTGCTCTTCTTAAAATCCAAGTCCAACAGGCTGGTTTTGATGTTTTAGTCCAAATGAGTAGTATGGAAGCTGTTGCTACTATACCTACGGAAAAACCCGATCTAATTATTTTAGGTGTAGAACTCTCTCAGCTTAGTGGGCCAGAACTTTGTATGATGATGAGAACTAAAGCAGAAATGTCTCAAGTTGCTCAAACTTCTGTACTTCTTTATTCTGGAATGGCCGAAGAAGAACTTAATCAAAAAGTAAAGGAATGTAGGGCAAATGGTTATATTCATAAGACTTGGAATGGTCAAAGGCTTATAGATGCACTCTCTCCTTACTTAAACCGTTAGTTTAGTTGGTTAAATTTTATGAAAGAACTATTTGAAAACCCAGAGTTTCAACAGAAATTGCTTGAGCTAGCCAAACAAGCTGGCCTAGTTAATACTAGTCTAGTTCCTGCTAAAGAACAGCTACCCCAACAAATATTGCAATTGCCTGGGGAGGAAATAGATCTAGTCTGCACTCAACTTGGAGATCAACAATTAGCTTTTTATCTCCCTATAGTTGTAGAAGCTATTCGTATGGTTAGACTTACCCCCTTACCGGGTGTATCTCAGGCTGTTGTTGGTTTACTTAATCTACGTAGACAAATAATTCCCGTTCTTGACCTAAGAACCCTTTTAGGGATGCCTCAAAAACCTTATGATGAAAATACTATAATTGTCCTAGTAGAACATGAGAATAGAAAAAGAGGGCTAATTGTAGATACTATTACAGAAGTTATTAAAGTACCTAGTTCTGCTGTAGAGCCTCCTAATAGATTTGTTCCTTACAGTGAATTTATTTTTGCTATTGCTCGTAGCCAAAGCGGGCTAATTATGATACTTAATCATATGAACTTATTAAATTTTGCTCAGGAACAGTCTTTAGATATGTTAGCAAAACTCTAAAATTTCCCATGTGATTATATGCCTAAGTTTTCTTACGAAGAAATTATATCTTTTTCTAAATTACTAGAAACTCGTACAGGTATTGTTGTTAAAGAAGATCGTTTTGCTCAAATACAAACGATTATTGAAGATTTTTTTCAAATACTTGGAATAAATTCTTTTCAAAATGGCTATGACCTACTTTCAACTATTTCAATTAATGATAGTAGATTTCAGGTCTTAGCAGAAAAAATTACTATAGGCGAAACTTTCTTTTTCCGCGACCAAATGCAATTTCAAGCCCTACAAGAAGTCGTTTTACCTCAGCTAATTGAACAAAGTAAGATTACAAATAGACCTATCTCTATCTTAAGTGCTGCTTCTTCAACAGGAGAAGAAATCTATTCAATTGCCATACTCTTACAAGAACTACTGCCTACAGTTCAACCAAACCAAATAAGGTTAATTGGAGGCGATATAAATGCAGTCGCCTTAAATAAAGCAAGAAAAGCTTCTTATAGCAAATGGTCTTTTCGTGGAGTTTCTTCTACAATAATAAGTAAGTATTTTTCTCATAAAGATAATCAGTATCATTTATCTGAGAAGATAAAAAATATGGTGCAATTCCAATACTTAAACTTAGCAGAGCCTCTTCCTTTTGTTGAGCTAGATTTAATACTACTAAGAAATGTATTAATTTATTTTAATAATGATTTTATTGAAAGGCTTGCAGGGCGTTGTTTTAACTCTTTACGTGATGGTGGGTGGTTAATTGTAGGAACAAGTGAACTTAATCGCCAAAATTTTAGACTCTTTGAAGACCAATATGTTAAAGATGCAATTTTTTATCGTAAAACAGATCCTAGCTTATTAGAATCTTCAAAACCATCTTTTTCATTTAATAACGAGCTAATTAATCAAAATAAACTTGATAAACCTACTACAGGGAGTTATCCTAGCTTTCAAAGCAGTTTTCAAAATGCTTCTCAAAATTCTCAAAATAATTCCCAAAATGGTTCTCTTATAGGGAGTTCTTCTAGTAATAGTTTTGCTTCTCTTAATACTATAAGTAGTAGTAAAATAGCAAAACAAGAAGACACTTCTAGCAAAGAAATTTATAAAACAGCCTTAAAACATTTTGAGAAACACGAATTTTCTCAGGCTGAAAATTTACTTAAAAAGATTTTAGATAAAGAGTCTCAAGCCCTTTTATTAATGGCAAAAATATTTGCTAATCGAGGCAATAATAGTGAAAGTGAGCAGTTTTGCAAAAATTATCTTGATAAAGAGCCAAATAGTTTAGAAGGGCATTATTTAATGGGTCTTATTTATCAAGCAGAGAATAAATTTAATAAAGCAGCCGAAGAACTACGCTATACAATTCTTTTAGATAATAATTTTATAATGGGGCATTGGAACCTAGCTTTAATTTATCAGAAAACTGATGATAAACAGATCTCAAAGCGCCACTTATTGCAATTAAAAAGAATTTTAGACAATTACCCAAAAGAAACATTAATACCTTTTTCTGAAGGCCAAAAAACAACTAGAATATTACAAATAGTTGAGGAGATGTTAGGTAGACTTAGATGAGAGTAAAAAAGAAAAAAGAATCATCAAAATCCTTTAGTTGGGATGACCTACATAAAAAAATGTCCCAACTATCAGTAGCTTTAAGCCATAAACTGGATGAAAACAAACTCTTTGAGATATTAAATGAACGTGCAGAACACCTTGCTAATCTTGTTGATACTGAACAAGAAAGTGAAAATGATAGCATAGATGTTTTAATCTTTGAGTTTGGCGAAGAACAATATGCCGTAGATGCAGTTTATATTTCTGAAGTAATCCCACTAAGGTTTTTGACCCGTGTTCCTGGAGCACCTGATTTTATTTTAGGTGTTGTAAGTAGAAGAGGTGAAATACTTTCAGTTATTGATTTTGGTCGATTTCTTGGGCTTAACGAAAAACAAACGTGCCATCATTTAATATTTGTTGAGCATCAAGGCACACAAATTGGTATAGCTGTTCATAAACTTAAAGAAATGACTCAAATTCCTCAAAACTCTATTCAGCCTGTACAAACTCAATGGTCTGGCGAACAAGCACAACACTTAAAAGGCGTTACTGATCACGGCGTAGCTCTTTTGGATGTTAAAGAAATACTCTCGTGCGAAAAATTAAATTTTGATATTCAATAGCTTAACAAATAAACTTCTAAGCTTTCTCTTGAGCTTACATAAACTTATATAGAGAAAAGAGTTTAAGTATGTCAAATGGTGATAAGAATAGTGATTTCCCTTATGATGGTCAGACCTCAATGCTAGGAGATAGTGACTTACAAGGAGAACTACTAGCAGCGTTTAAGAGTGAACTAGATGAGTATTTACAAGTACTAAATGTAAGTTTACTAAAGATAGAACAAGGAGAAAGCAGTGATCAATTAATCCAAGAAATCTTTCGTA
>JACQZQ010000084.1 GCA_016213785.1 Acidobacteriota bacterium | reverse complement strand
TTTACTTTTATCAATGGGTTCTTTTCTTTTCTTCTCTTATTATACAATACCTGTTCTCTTCCTCTTCTTCCACCTTTCATTTTGCGATCTATTTGAATTTATTCTACTTACGGCAACCGAACCCAAAGTTCAGCGGCGAGGGGCTGTTGCGGAGCGACAGTCCCGAGTCCGCTGCAACGTTTGTTCGGCGCATATAAAACCACAACAATTAAAAATGTTTGTGTTAATCTTTAATTTTTTCACTATTTATAATGCTAACAACACTCATAATATTTTCTTTTTCCATCTGTTGATAAGGAGTTGTAAAATTATTCTTCTCTAAAGCTAGTAACAGTTTAGGAAGAGCAGGTTCACCAATATCAACTATTGCCTGCGCAAAAGGAAAAGTAAAAGATAAAGACATAGTACCAAAGCCCCTATTGTAAGCAACATGTTTAATCAAACAATCTATTTCCTCTATAGCTTTTAATTTTCCAAATACTTTTGCACAACACCAATAAACATTACTGCAAGCAAAAATAGCATTTGGATCGTCATCTAGTTGCCGAAGTAAATCTGCCAGAGTAGTAATGACTTGAAGCCTTGCTTGAGAAGATCTTTCGGCAATTAAGATCAATTTTTGTTCTATTTCTTTTCCAGAAATAGAATGTTTAGTTTCCACAACTTCATCTTTCTCTATTAGTTGTGGGTAAGCTGATTTCATTAAATTTATAATTTCGTTTTTAGAAGTATAAACAGTAGGAGGTGATGGTAATTCAAGTCTTTCTATTTTTTCTACAGGCGTAGCACACATATTCCATACATTTGCTGTTAATAATCCTATGGAAAATGCTACTCCACATATTACTATTTTTTTTATTTTTTTCTTCATACATTCCTCCAAAATTACTTTACTCAAAATGCGCCGAACCCAAAGTTCAGTGGCGAGGGTGGCTCGGCGAGTTTTGACGAGCCGAGTACCCGAGTCCACTGCAACGTTTGTTATGCCCCAACTCACAAGTAAGAGGAGGCAAAACAGCAAGTAGAAAAAGCGCAAAACAGAACGCCACAAAATCTGTGGAAACTTTCTGCAAAAAGTGAAAATGATACCCTATTACGTAAAAGAAAGTAAAACCAATACTAAAATCTAATCAAAACTTAACTGAAAGTCTATTTGTAAAATAAGTTTATCAAAAGCTTTAGGATGTGATAGGGCAACCCTACTGTTATCAAAAAGTAACAGAATGTAAAAATACTAAAACCTGTAATCAAAAGCTTTAGGATGCGAATTTCTAAAAATGCATTCTCAAAACTTCCTATTAGTTCTTCTATCCTATAATATCTTTTCTCTCAACTACTTACTATTTTTGCTTAACTATATTACTTTTCCTTCTTTCAACAAAAGAGTTATTTTTACTTATTCCTTTTTTCCTCTTTATCTCCTGTTATGGCGAACTTGTTTCCTTCTAATGGGGCATAACCCTAAGTTCAGCGGTGAGGGGCGTTGCGGAGCGACGTCCCGAGTCCGCTGCAACGTTTGTTCGGTGCGAAATGAAAAAATAACGCAACCTAAAATTATTATAGAACAATAGAAGCTAAACCAACTAAAAAGATTTAGAATTTAGAGTAAGACTTTTTTGGCTTTCTGTTCCTATATTTATCCCTATAAGAGCTAGAAACTTTAGGAATTTGAGGGTGAGAAAGTTTATAGTGGTAACAATAAAAAGCAAAACAATATTCAAAAACACCAAAAGATAAGCCAATAAGAGAACCGACCAAAAGAGTTTTTACAAAAGGAAGTCGGTGATAGTAATACATAAGAGAGATAAACCCACAAGCTGCTCCAGCTAAAGTCCAAGTAAGTAAATAAAAGCTAACTATGAGCCAATTAAAGCGTTGTTCACTAAATTGATGAAAATATTTGTAAATGTCTCCTACTACTCCACATAGTTCTTCAATAATCACTTCTTTAACAATACCAACTATTATCTCTGCTATTAGTAGAACAAACTCTAGTATTGGTTCTATCGCCATAATTTTATTTCCTAGTTTTACTTTATCTTTTTAACTTATTCTTTGCCTACATTGTTCATTAAATTTTCATCCTTTTTACTTTTTTATCACTTTTTCATTCACTTACTACTTACCCGCCTATTCGCACCGAACCCAAAGTTCAGCGGCGAGGGAAACGGCGAACGATAGTGAGCCGATTTCCCGAGTCCGCTGCAACGTTTGTTATGCCCCCTCTTTTGTCCCAACAGAAGAAAAAGGAAAACCTAAATAGATTCAACAAATAACAAC
>JACQZQ010000086.1 GCA_016213785.1 Acidobacteriota bacterium | reverse complement strand
TTGTTAGTTTGATCATGAAGGGCTTGAAGTTTGGCAATAGAAAGGGTTTGCGGCACTAATGCAATTTGTATGGGGTTATTATCATTGGTGTTGTTAGACATAAAATATAATCCTTAGAATAAGATAAAAGGATTATAGCATGTTTTTCTGATTTCCGATAATTAAACGTTATCGGTTGCTAGAAGCTAATTTAGTTAAATTAGCTTCTAGCAACAAAATAACATCACCAACTTTACGTAGCTTGTGTTTTATCCAAATCAAGTTCAAACAAAGCTGAATTCTATATTTTCCTTTTAAGTATGTTCTTTGCATTTGCTGATGTTATTAAATTTTCGATCCTTAGTTTAGACTTTCCATCTTTTGTATACTCTTTTAAGTTGATGTGCATGGGTTTTACCCATCTTCTTACTCCTTGTTAGGCCTCATCGCAGCTTCCCTCGTCCTAGCCCTAATATCACATTTATAAATGAGAAACGAAATAATAAAGCCGAATGATATCCCAATTAAAGCACCAACAATTTCTAGAAAGAGGTCTTTTTTCATCAAATAGTGCACTAATGACACACATAGGTAAGCAACAGAGGAGCAAATTATAATAGTTAGCCAGTTTTTTATAGACAAATTTGGAAGTAATTCACCAATTTTTCTACCAGCTAACAAACAAATCAGCACAACAAGCACTATGAATAGGTATATGGTCTTTTCACCTAAAAAGTCTATAGCGAATGTTACAGACAATTCCTGAAGGAGTTGGTGAGTGAGTGCAAATCTATAAATAAACGCACTATGAATAAGCCCTACAGACATCCCTATCCTTTTTCTTACAGAAATATCTATAATTTTCTCATTATTTACCTGTTTGTCTATATTTGGTTCAAGGTTTTTACATCTTTCGCAATGATTTGATTTTGGATCAAACAAATCTGATTGATGACAGACATCACACCGCTTTGGCATAGACTGTGTTTGTATAACTAGTTTATTAACCATAAAATTACCTTTTGTGATAACTATTCTTGTGTTGTCTCTTGTGCAGGGATTCAGTCCCAAACATTGGTCGTGCTAATGGTATGGAGACACATTTTTGTGCCTCCATACCATTTATCCTAAAATCTGACAAAACGTGGTAACTAGAAAATTAAGTAGTTGAAAACATTTAAGATTATAGAAAAACATAGTTACCATATATGATAACTATTTAAATTTAATAAGCCTTATAATATCAATAAATTATCAACCTAGTTATCAAAAAATGTCGGATTTTAGGATTTATACTTAGAGTGGCTGTTTTATTTCACTTTCCGTCGTCCACTTCTATTGGGCAGTTGCAAAGCTGGTCGACCCCCCCGCGGATGCGGGTGGCAGAGGCTTTCCTTTTTTGTGATTTAGTTGGGCATTTCCCGCCATCTATACAGTCAGCTTGAATACATTTTTTATACATGCTGTAAGCAAGATACGATCCTCCAATTGCTATTGATGCTCCTATTACTCCTCCTATTATTCCTCCTCCAATCACACCTCCAGGTCCACCTAACGCACCTATAAGCCCCCCTGCTCCGGCTCCTTCCTTTGCTCCTGCTGCTGCTACAAATATTACCCCCACCGACGTTACAAATATTGAACCACCAGTTAAAACATCTACGAATCCATCATGATAAGCAGGACCAAGACAGTTTGCTATACAGTTATTACAGGTTTTACAAGCAGCTAAATACTCGTCAAGCGCTTTTGTATTTTCCTCAACCTCTTCCTGACGTTTACGAGTCGCTTCAGAGAAAGATGAGACACTTTGCAATCCCGTGGGATCAGTTAAATTAATTGGACTATCCTTAACGTAAACATACATGTTCAAATTATCTAACAAACCTATAGGATCTTCACTCAAAAATCTTCCTTGCTGTGAATCGTACCATCGTGTCCTGTAATAGGTTAAATCTGTTTCGTTCTCATGCTCACGTCCAGTAAACCCATACCTTGTTAATAAACTACCATTAGTTTCTCCAAAGGATCCGTATTGCAAATATTCGATTATATTTCCTGATACTGAAGATAAAGCTATAGTTGTTTTGAGGTGGTCTTTGAGAAAATATTGAATGCTTGATAGATTTGATTGCCTTAATTTTTCATCAACTCCTAAACTATTTAAATAATCAACTTTACTACCATCAGTATGGATATCAAGAACTACCTCCCAACCATCATATAAAAATTTCGTAGTTGAGTTATTTTGTGTCCGACTAATTTTCCTACTTAGAGAATCATAACTATAGCTAACCTCTTGTCCGTTTGGTAAAGTAACTCTTTGTAGTCTACCACGGTGATCCCAATAATAATTAGTAACCCCATTACTATCTGTTTTTGAAATAGTTTGACCTGTCTCATTAAAACTATAACTAGCTGTACCAAAACTAGAAATGCGATTAATAGGATCTGCTGAACCAACGCTCTTATTTGGTGGTAATGATGGGGAAGAATGAATAGAAGAAATATTACTAATTTCATCATCAGGGTTATAGGTGTATAGAAAATCTTCTATAGCAGGATCAGTACCTTTTTGATGTTTAAGTCGTTTTAAACGATTAGTTTGATCATATTCGTAAACGGTGTTAATTCCGTTAGGCATCAGTAAGCTGGTGCTTCTAGATAAGTTATCATAAGTATAGGTAAAAACTTCTAATCCTTGCCCTAAATTTTGGCTGATGGTTGATAGCCTACTAGCATTATCATAAGTATAACTAACAGGTGAGCGATCAGCAGCGATCATAGAAGTTCTTTCATAAGCTGGATTGTAAGTATAACTAACTGTGCCTTGAGGAGTACTCTCACTTAACAAGCGATTAGCATTATCGAAAGACCGAGCAATGAATGTGCCACCAAATTGAGTGTCATCAACCCTAGTTCTGCGTCCAGCAGCATCATATTGCCAAGTAACCATAGCATCTATGTATTGAATAATGATAGGGCGATCCAGAACATCATAAGTAACTGTGGTAGTGCGATTTAGCCTATCTATTTGGGCGTGTAAATCATTTTCTGTAAACGCGATGATGGCGAAAGCCAGAAATCGCGCTCCCTTTACTAAGTTATTCAATATCAATAACTTATCTGATCGGTAAAAATCCTAGTAAACCAGATTTTCTTCACAAATACAG
>JACQZQ010000083.1 GCA_016213785.1 Acidobacteriota bacterium | reverse complement strand
CTAAAAAAGGGAGAAGGTCGCTCTGATGCTCTAAGCCAAACTCAACTTCTACTACTTAGGTCTAAGACTTATAATCATCCTTATTATTGGGCAAGTTTTATTCAATCTGGTGAATGGGCGAATCTTGATGGTAGTCGCTAATTGCTTGGAGAGCAAAATGACTGAAAATATTCTATTTATAAGGAGAAACTAGGTATGCCCCTTAATAAAATAAAGTCGTCTAGTGTTAAACAAAGTAAGTTAATAGTAATAAGTGTCATTTTATCAGTAACAATAGGTACTTATTTTAATGCTAATGTTTTAGCTAATCCAATAAAATTTATCCAAAACCCAATAGCAAATAATAGTAATGAAAAAGGAGAACTTGCTTTAGGAAAAGAAGTAGAGCAAGAACTCTCAGGAGAATCCGCTCACTCCTACAGTGTAAAGTTAGAAGCTAATCAATATCTAAATCTAGTAGTAGAGCAAAAAGGAATAGACATCGTTGCTACAGTATTTAGTCCTTCAGGAGAGAAAATTTACGAAGTAGATAGTCCTAATGGAACAGAAGGAGATGAGCCTATTTACTTAATCACTCAATCTAGTGGTACTTATCGCTTAGAGGTTCGCTCTTTAGATAAATCTGCTCCTGTTGGCAAGTATCAAACCAAAATAGTAGAATTACGTGCTTCCGTTCCTTTAGACGCAGAGCGTGTGGTTGGCTTCAAAGCTTTTGGCGAAGCAGTTTTATTAGAAGGAGAAGGCAAAGTTGACCTTGCTATTACAAAACACCTAGATGCTATTGAAAAATTTGATAAAACATCAGAATTTGTTTACAAAGCTAATGCTCTTAATGAACTAGCGAACCTTTACTATAACAATGGAAACCATGCAAAAGCTGAGCCTTTTTATGTTCAAGCTTTAGACATCCGTAGAAAGGTTCTTGGTGATAATCATCTTGATACTTCAGTGTCATTAAACGGTCTAGGATTCCTTTACTATAGCAAAGGAGACTACACAAAAGCAGAACCTTTTTACATTCAAGCTTTAGATATCCGTAAAAAAAGCCTTGGAGATAATCATCCTGATACTGCTACAATCTTAAATAATCTGGGGCTCCTTTATAATGACAAAGGAGACTACACAAAAGCAGAGCCTTTTTACATTCAAGCTTTAGATATCCGTAAAAAAAGCCTTGGAAATAATCACCCTAATACTATTCTATCTTTTAATAGATTAGCAACACTCTATGAAAATATGGGAGAATACTCTAAAGCTGAATCTATTTATATTCAAGCTTTGGACATCTCTGGAAAAGTTTTTGATAATAATAATATTATTAATACTGCTGGCCTTCTTAACAACTTGGCATTGCTTTATAGTAAGAAAGGAGAATACTCTAAAGTTGAACCTCTTTATATTCAAGCTTTAGACATTTTTCGTAAAGCCTCAGATAATTATTTAGGTGAAACGGCTAGTGTTCTCAATAATTTAGCTGACTTTTATTCTAGAAAAGGGGAATACTCTAAAGCAGAACCTCTTTTCGCTCAATCACTAGATATTTTTCGCAAGCTATTAGGGGATGAGCATCCTAATATTCCTACTTCCATCAATAATTTAGCAATTCTTTTCCAACATAAAGGAGACTATTCTAAAGCTGAGTCTCTTTTCTCTCAAGCTTTAGGAATTCGTAAGAAAGTCCTTGGTGATAGCCATCCTGATACTGCTAATTCTCTAAACAATCTAGCAAACCTTTATTTAAGAAAGAGGGAGGATTCTAAAGCTGAGTCTCTTTTCTCTCAAGCTTTAGAAATTCGTAAGAAAGCCCTTGGTGATAGCCATCCTGATACTGCTGATTCTATCAATAGTTTAGCAGTGGTTTATGATAGTAAAGGAGATTATTCCAACGCAGAACTGCTTTATATTCAAGCTTTAGAAATTCGTAAGAAAGTCCTTGGTGATAGCCATCCTAAGACTGCTAATTCTCTAAGCCATCTAGCAAACTTTTATTTAAACAGAGGAGAGTATGAAAAAGCAGAAACTCTTTATATAAAGGCTTTAGACATTTATAGAAAAGACTTTGGAGACAATCATCCTGATACAACTAATAGTCTAAACAATCTAGCAAACCTTTACTCAAGCAAGGGAGATTATGAAAAAGCAGTAAAATACTTTCAAGAAGCAAGTGATGCGAGAGAGGTAGAATTAACTAGAAATTTAGCTTTAGGCTCGGAAAGGCAAAAACAGCTTTATTTACAACTATACGCAAATGAAACAGACGTTGCAGTATCATTACATGTAAAATCAGCACCAACGAGTACATTAGCAAAAAAACTAGCACTAACACAAATATTAAGAAGAAAAGGACGTACTATTGATGCAGTAAATCAAAGTGTTGAAGCCTTGCGAACTCGCTCCAAACCTGAGGATGTTTTGTTACTAGACGAGCTTGCATCAAAAAAAGCTTTCTTTTCTAATCTAACAATTCAAGGACTTGGAAAACTCTCTCCTGACGAGTACCAAAAACTGCTTAAATCTCTTCAGGATGAAATAGAAAAACTGGAGTATAAAATCAGTGAGAAAAGTGCAGAATTTCGCTCTCAGTCTCAGCCTATTACTCTAGAAGCTGTACAAAAAACTATTCCTAAGGATTCTGTCTTAGTTGAATTTGCTTCTTATCGAGATTATGACTCTAAAACTAGAGAGTATGGAGTAAGTAGATATGTGGTTTATCTACTTGATAGAGAAGGAAATATTAATTGGGCTGACTTAGGAGAAGCTGAAGTTATTGATGAACTTGTTGTTGAGCTTAGAGAACAACTTCGTAATAGAGAATCTAATGTAATCAAAGACAT
>JACQZQ010000085.1 GCA_016213785.1 Acidobacteriota bacterium | reverse complement strand
TCGCCAAGCTTTTGCTTCTTTACTTTCCCTTGCTAAAAATCTTTTTGCTCAAGGCCAAGATGTTGACCAGGTTTTGGAGTTTTTAATTCCTGCCTAGTTTTTTTACTTACGTGACATATTTTTTACCTTCAAAGCCGTGTACTTACCACTTTAGTTAGTACGGTAGTTTGTAAATTCCATATGAATGCCAAAATCCTCTTCTTTTAAGGCCTTGATGATTTGTTGTAGAATGTCGCGATCTCTACCTGTTACACGTATAATATCAGCATTAATTGCGGCTTGGACTTTTAATTTTGTATCTTTGATAAACTTAACAATCTCACGAGCTTTTTCTATTGGGATGCCTTGTTGTAGATCTATACGTTGGCGCACAGTGCTGCCTGCTGCGGGTTCAACCTTTCCATAAGTTAATCCCTTAAGTGGTACACCTCGTTTGACTAGCTTTTGTTCTAGTATGTCATTAAGGCTACGAACCTTAAAATCATCATCTGAGTGTAAAATAATAGCATTATCTTTCTCTTCTAAGGTGATGTCACTTTTGCTATTTTTAAAGTCAAAACGTTGTTTAACTTCTTTCATTGTTTGATTAATAGCATTACTAACTTCTGCCAAATCTATTTTAGAAATAATATCAAAACTATTTTGTTCAGCCATAAAAAACTATCCTTAAAAACTTAAAGGTTTATTTAACCTAAATTAAAGAATTTACGGAAATTATTGCTTGTAATTTCCGCCACTTTTTCAGTGGTTGTATTGTGGAGTTCCGCTAATTGTTTAGCCGTTTCTATTACCCAAGCAGGTTCATTACGTTTACCTCGAAAAGGTTCTGGTGCTAAATATGGGCAATCAGTTTCTATTAGTAGCCTCTCTAGTGGAAGACGAGCCGCAGTTTCTCTTAACTCTTTGGATTTCTTAAAGGTTATAACACCAGAGAATGAAATTAAAAAGCCCATTTCTAGTGCTGCTTTGGCTAGGTCATAACTGCTAGTAAAACAGTGAAAAATACCTGCTAGACCAGTATCTAGCCAATGTTCTTTCAAAATCCTTTTTGTATCTTCTTCTGCATCACGTGTGTGAATGATAATAGGTAAGCGTCTTTCTCGTGCTAGGGCAAGCTGTTTAATAAATGCTTCTTGTTGGACTTGGTGAGGTGAATGGTTATAGTAATAATCTAAACCTATTTCGCCCCAACCTATGACTTTAGGGTGTTTAGAGAGCTTTGTTAGCTTTGTTTCTAAAACTTCATCTAAAAGTGAAGCATCATGAGGATGTAACCCAACTGTAGTATAAATAAAAGGATATTTATCTGCTAAAGCTTGGGCTTTTTCATGAGAATCTTTAACTACATCTCCATTACCAATTGCAACAATAATATCAATTCCAGCGTCAAGAGCACGCTTTATCATCTCGTCACGATCATCATCATATTTATAAAAATCAATATGGGCATGAGAATCAATAAACATCGCTATTTAAGCCTTGCTCCGTTGGGGACATCTTCTAAAAATCCAGCTACAACAGGTTTTCCTGCTTCGCCAATGGATGCTGCTAGTAACATTCCTTGAGATTCAAACCCACGAAGCTTTCTAGGCTCTAGGTTTGCAACAATAATAATTTTGCGGCCTACCATTTCTTCAGGAGTGTAATATTGAGCAATACCGGCTAGGATTTGGCGTTTGTTTTCTTCTCCTGCGTCTAGAACTAGTCTTAAAAGCTTATCTGCTTTAGGTACACGTTCAGCCTCTAGAACTTGTGCTACTCTTAAATCTACTTTAAGAAAATCATCAATGTTAATCATTGGTTTTAATTCAGGAATAGGTTCTTTAGCAGTCTCTATAACAGGCTCAGTTACTGCAACTACTTCGGTTATAGGTGATGTATTTTCAGCAGGTTTTACTTCATTACTATCAGACATTTTCTTTTTCTCCTCTTCAATTTCTGCCATAAGCTTATCTTTGTCTAAATTAGGAAATAAGGCTTTAACTTCACCAATTTTATTTCCTGAAGGCAACTCTCCCCAAATTAGTGACTCTGGGTTTATATCATTTGGTTTATTAGCTAAACCCATTTGTAGCCAAATACTTAGAGTAGAATCTGGCATTATTGGTGCTAGCATTGCGGTAATAAAACGTAGTGCTTCTAAAGAAGTATAAAGAACTGTATCTAAATGTTCTTTATTTGAGGGATCTTTTGCTAAATTCCAAGGAACACTATCTGAAATATATTTATCTACTTTAGAAATAATTTCCCAAACTGCTTCAAGTGCACGGCTAAAATTATAATCATTAAACTCTAATTCAAAAACTTTGCTAAGTTCAATGGTCGAGTCTCTAAGCGCTTGAGCCGTTTTTTGCCAACTTTCACTTGCATCAGGGCTAGTAAAAGCTTTAGGAGCACTAGGAATAATACTTTGACAATATTTTTCTACCATCTTTAATGTACGGCTAACTAAATTTCCTAGTCCTTTGGCTAAATCGCTATTTACACGATTAATTAATGCAGAATAAGTAAAATCACCATCTAGGCCAAATACCATTTCTCTAGCAGAAAAATAGCGAACATAATCACGGCTAAAAAATTTAAGTAAAATATTTGGATCAATAATATTACCTAATTCCTTGCTAATTTTTCGTCCTCCAGAAATCCACATTCCATGAGCATAAACGGTTTTAGGTAGCTCAATTCCAACAGCCATCAGAAAAGCAGGCCAATATACAGTATGAAAACGTAATATGTCTTTTCCGACTAATTGCAAATCCGCAGGCCAATATTTATCAAATCCGCTTCTAACTTTATTTCCCCATCCTAAAGCCGTGATGTAATTAGAGAGTGCATCAAACCAAACATAAATTGTATGTGCTGGGTCATCAAGAACAGGAATTCCCCATTTAACAGATACACGGCTTACAGAAAGATCTTTAAGCCCACTACTAACAAAATTAATTATTTCGTTTCGTCGTGATTCAGGTTTGATAAACTCAGGATGTTCTTCATAGTATTTAAGTAAAGGTTCTTGAAAAGCAGAGAGTTTAAAAAAGTAGCTTTCTTCAGATACTCGTTCAGCCTCTCTATCATGGAGTGGGCAAAAGGGTGCTTTACCTTGCTCTTCTTCTTCCTTAAATTCAGCACAACCTACACAAAACCACCCTTCATAATAACCTTTATAAATATAACCAGCTTCGTTAGCTTTACGAAAAAGCTCTTGAACTGCTTCTTTATGGTAATCATCTGTAGTTCTAATCCAGTGATCATTAGAAAAACCATATCTAGAAAATATATCTAAATATTCTGCCACCACCTCATCAACATGTTCTTTAACTGGATGATTACGTTTATTTGCCGCTTGCTCGATTTTTTGACCGTGCTCATCTGTTCCAGTAAGGAAAAACACATCAAAGCCACGCTGACGCTTAAAGCGAGCAATAAGATCGGCAATGGTTGTAGTATAAAGATGACCTAAATGAGGCCTAGCATTAACATAATAAATTGGAGTGGTTATATAGAATTTTTTCATCCGTTTAATTACCTGCGATGTTTAAAGGGTTTTTATTGCACGATAGACACAAAGATCAACCTCCAAGGTAGACACAAAGGTCACAACCTCCAAAATAGACACAAAGATCAATCTCTAAGGTAGACACAAAGGTCAATCTCTAAGGTAGACACAAAGGTCAACCTCTAAGGTAGACACAAAGGTCAACCTCTACTGTTGTGGGCGATTAATTAATGACATTGCTTCGGCACGAGTACGTTGATCTGTACGAAAAATTCCGCGCACAGCAGAAGTTATAGTCTTAGAGCCTGGTTTTCTAATACCTCGCATTGCCATACACATATGCTCACATTCCACTACGACCATTACACCACGCGCTTTTAGTCCATCATAAAGAAGTTCTGCTATTTGTGTAGTAAGGCGTTCTTGGATTTGTGGTCGTCTAGAAAAATTATCAGCAATTCTAGCTAATTTAGATAGACCCACTATTCTGCCATGATCTGGAATATAAGCAATATGCGCTTGCCCAAAGAAAGGTACTAAATGATGTTCGCAGAGGCTAAAAATTGTAATGTCACGAACAATAATCATCTCATCATGGGTTTCAGCCGGTACAACCTTGATATATTCTTTAGGGTTATGATGTAGCCCTCCACAAATTTCTGCATACATCTTTGCTACTCTTAAAGGAGTTTCCTCAATACCTGGGCGTGTTGTGTCTTCACCAATTCCTTCTAAAATTAATCTTACTCCTTGAGCAATTTTATCTAAGTCTATGTTTGCAACCGCTTGATGCTCTATTGGAGGTAAATGATCATCTGTTAGAGAATCATTTGTTAGTGAGTTGTTTATTTCTAAATCATTGCTTTTTTTCATAAAATTAACCTTTAATAAAGTTCTCTAAAGTCTCTAAAGTTCTTTTTGGAGGGTTTCGCGTTCTTTTTCAAAAGCAGTTAAAGCAGCAGTTTGCACTAAAGCAAGTGCTAGATTTGCTTCTTTTGCTAGGCTAGAGCAACTTTCATATTCGGGCATTACATTAATAATTTTCTTTTCTAAGGAAGCAAATTTAACTTCTACTTCACCAAATGGGGTTAGAACCTTTGTTGAATGCCTAGCCAAAGTACGACGGTTTGTTTCATAGTAACGGATTCCTAGAGTAGTAGTTTCCTGAAACAAAGTTGCAGCTATACTATCAAAAAGATTTTGACTAAGTAATATTGTTAGTAAAACTCCAGGGCGATTTTTCTTCATATAAATTGGAGTATAAAAAACATCCAAAGCCCCTTGTTTAAGCAACTTTTCCATTAAATAGCCAAATATTTGTGGGTTCATATCATCAATATTAGCTTCTATAACAGTGATTTTCTCAGTTGCTTTTTCATCTAGATTTTTAGCTATATAGGCTGATTCTAGTCTTTTAACTTCAGTTTTATGATTATTTTGGTTGGTTAATTCTCCATAAAATAAACGCAAAACATTAGGGAAATCTTTAGGATCCCGATTTCCTGCGCCATAGCCAACTTTTTCAATACACATTTCAGGTAGCGGAATAAATTCGGTACAAAGCGTAGAGACTATTGCTGCTCCTGTTGGTGTTACAAGTTCACCTTCAATATCTGCTGAATAAGTTGGAATACCTTTTAATAGCTCTAAAGTTGCTGGTGCAGGAATAGGAAAACGCCCATGAGCACAGTTAACAAAACCTTTTCCTACATGTAGGGGCGAAGACAGGAAATTAGTTATTCCTAAAAGCTCAAAACCAATACAAGCACCAATAATATCAACAATTGCATCTATAGCGCCTACTTCATGAAAATGAACCTGCTCAGGAGCTATATTATGTATTTTTCCTTCAGCTATTGCTAAACGGTAAAAAATCTTTTTAGAAGTTTCTTTAACCCAATTTGATAAAGTAGAGTTATCAATTATAGAGTATATTTCTTTTAATCCACGATGTTCATGAGTATGATGTGCATGGGTAGGCTCATTTTCAGGTTTATGATTATGGTCATGAGTGTGAGCGTGATGATGTTCATTCTCATGTTCGTGAGAATGCTTATCATCGTGATGGTGATGGTGATGGTTGTGTTCGTGAGAATGGTCATGCTTGTGAGAATGTTTATCATTGTGGTGATGGTGATGGTTGTGTTCGTGAGAATGGTCATCTTCATGAGAATGTTTATCATTGTGATGATGGTTGTGTTCATTGTTTAGGACGACATCAAATTTAGAGGCAGATATTTGGCTACGCAAAACACGCTTTAGATTTAATTGATAACCATCTAAAGAAAGTTTTTTAAGCTCTAATTCTAGGGCTTTAAAATCTAGTCCTAAATCAAGCAAAGCGCCTATTGTCATATCGCCGCTAATACCTGCAAAACAATCAAAATAAAGTGTTTGCATAAACTATCCTAAAATTTTTAATTATTGTTAAAACTCAAATGAATTTTAACAAAGAGTGTTGATACTAAGTGTCTATTTAGATTGCTGTCAAGTAGGCTAACCTAAGCTTAGAACTATTTATATTTGGCTAAGAAGAAGCCTTTGAAGCCTTTTTAAGGCTTTTGAGAGAAGGCTTTGTTTATAACTATAAAGATAAAAAATTGTGCAAAAATATCTTTACAGTCTTTATTAGCTTGTGTTAACGTACCCCGTTAAAAGTTTCTAAAATTTTTCTACCAAATCGCCTGTCGTTGTAGCGTTTGACTCTCCTGACGGGTGGTAGACAACAATCCAATTTTTATGTCTTAGTATTTCTTAACTAAGAGAATTTCTTGTGGATATTGCTGTCATCCTATATATTAGTAGGAGTAGCCTTAAATAACTTAAGCCAGATAAGCGGTTGGTAGTAGAGTGTTAAAAATTTTGACCTGAAAATTACAGGAATTTTGTTTAATTAGTTTTTAAGGAGACAGCATAAGTGGCTTTACAAAGAGAAGTAAAACAAAACCTAATCTCAAAATATAAAATTCATGACAGCGACACAGGCTCGCCGGAAGTACAAATTGCCCTACTAACAAAGCGTATTGAAGGTTTAACCGAACATTTCAAATCACATGTAAAAGATAATCATTCGCGTCGAGGCTTGTTAAAAATGGTTAGCCAACGACGTCAATTATTAGATTATCTTAAGCGTCAAAATGTTGAAAGATACCAACAAGTAATTGCTAAACTAGGGATCAGGAAGTAAATATAGGTTGAGACAGCCGAATAATTGTTTACTGGATCTTTGTTTCGGTCTGCTCTCAGTAGACTGTTTAAGAGTGTGCATTGTCTCTAAAAATGCTCACTTAGACGGTTTTTTAGTTAAAAGATCAAAAGCCACATCTGCAAAATTCTGTTTCGGCTAGAATTTAGCACATGTGGCTTTTTTGTTTGTACGCGTAGAGAGGAGAGATATATGTATTTTAAGAAAACCACTAGTTTTGGTGGTAAAGAATTATCAGTTGAAACAGGTAAAATTGCTAAACAAGCCGATGGCGCAGTAATTATACGTTATGGTGATACAGTGGTTTTAGTAACTGCCGTAGGTGAAAAGGGTAAACAAGAAGATAAAGGGTTTTTTCCCCTAACTGTAGATTATCGTGAGTATGGTTATGCCTCAGGTCGTATTCCAGGGGGCTATTTTAAGCGCGAAGGTAAGCCAACAGAAAAAGAAGTTTTAACTAGCCGATTAATTGACCGTCCCTTACGTCCTTTATTTGCCGAAGGATATGTTAGCGAAACTCAAATTGTTGCAATGGTTATGTCTGCTGATACAGAAAATGACCCTGATGTATTAGCTGTAACAGGTGCATCTTTTGCACTTTTTATTTCTGATATTCCTTTCCTTAACCCAGTAGGTTGTGTAAGAGTTGGATTAATTGACGGTCGTTATGTAGTTAATCCTACTTATGCAGAGCTAAGAAACTCAAGGTTAAATTTAACTATTGCTGGAACTGAAGATGCAATAGTAATGGTTGAAGCAGGTGCTAAAGAAGTAAGCGAAAGCGTAATGGTTGAAGCTTTAATGTTTGGTCATAATGAGATAAAGAAGCTTTGTGCATTACAAAAAGAAGTTAAAGAGGCTATTGGCAAAGCTAAACGCGAAACTGTTGCACCTAAATTAGACGAGGCTCTTATTAAAGAGGTGGAAGAAAAAATACTCACAGAGCTAAGAGAAGCTTTAGATGTTCGAGGTAAAAATAAACTTGCTAGCTATCAAAGTGTTGATGACTTAAAAGATAAGACTGTAGAGGCTTATGCAGAAGATGGGGCAAAACAAAAAGAAGTAGCAAAGATTTTTGATTTTCTAAAAGAAAAAGTTTTCCGCGAAGATATTATGCAAAATCGCCGTCGTCCTGATGGCCGTCGTTTTTCAGAAATCCGACCAATTACTTGTGAAGTCGGCTGGCTACCTCGTGTACACGGTAGTTCGCTTTTTACCCGAGGTGAAACACAAGCTGTTGTAACAGTTACCTTAGGTACAAAACATGACGCACAATATATTGATGATATAGAAAAAGGCGAAGTACAACGTCGCGCAATGTTAAACTATAATTTCCCTCCATTTTCTGTAGGTGAAACAGGACGTATTGGACAGCCTGGACGACGTGAAGTAGGACATGGTGCTTTGGCACTACGCGCTATTGATCCTGTTTTACCTAGTGAACAAGACTGGCCTTATGCATTAAGAATTGTTTCTGATATTACAGAGTCAAATGGTTCTTCTTCAATGGCTACAATTTGTGGCGGAGTTCTATCTTTAATGGATGCAGGTGTTCCAATTAAAACCCCTGTTGCAGGTGTAGCAATGGGGCTTGTAATGGAAGGCAACCGCTATGCAATTCTTACAGATATTGCTGGTGCAGAAGACCATTATGGTGATATGGATTTTAAGGTTGCTGGATCACGCGAAGGTATTACTGCCTTACAAATGGATATAAAAATAGGTGGTGTAAACGCTCATATTATGGCAGAGGCCTTAGAACAAGCCAAACAAGGAAGACTCTTTATACTTGATAGAATGCTTGAAACTATTGCTAGTCCTCGTGCTGAAATTAGCACTTATGCACCTCGCATTTTTACAATGCAAGTGCCTGTAGATAAAATCAGAGATATTATTGGGCCAGGTGGTAAAACTATTCGTAGCATTGTAGAAAAAACAAGCTGTAAAATAGATATCGAAGATGATGGAAAAGTTAGTGTAGCCTCATCTGATGCTGATTCTGCCGAACGCGCCCGCCAAATGATTCAAGAACTTGTTGCTGAAGTAGAAATAGGAAAAAATTATCTTGGCACAGTAACACGTCTAGCTGAATTTGGCGCTTTTGTTGAAGTTCTCCCTGGTATAGAAGGACTCTTACATATTTCAGAGGTTGCTGATTATAGAATTCGTAATATTCGCGATGAACTAAAAGAAGGCCAGCAACTTATGGTTAAATGTATTAGCACTGAAGGCGGTAAAGTGCGTTTAAGTCGCCGTGCCGTTTTAAGAGATGAAAAAGGCGGCGGTTCTGAGCCACGCCCTGAAAGAGAACGTAATGAACGTTATGGTGATAGAGATCGTGACCGCCACGATGACCGCTCAGATAGAAGAAATCACCCTGCTAGAGGTGGTAGAAGATAAATAGTAGAAAGTTCTTATAGATTAGAAAAAATGCAAGTCTTTTGGCTTGCATTTTTTTATAGAGCCTTAAGTATTTCTTAAACGTCAATTTAAAACCTCTCCCCATTAGCCGCATGGTATTATTTTAAGTAAGTCTATCAGTATTTTGAGACTAGATTTAGCTGTTAATTTATAGTATTTTCTTTTTTTATATAATCACCCTTATTATTGGGCAAGTTTTATTCAATCTGGTGAATGGGCTAATCTTGATGGTAAACGCTAAGTGGAAACTTGACTCAAAATCACTGAAATATATTATACTTATAAGGAAAATTCCACCATGTCCTTTAATAAAAATACATTAAGCTTATCTCGTTCCAAATATATTAATGTAATATTAATAAGCCTCGTATTATCACTAACAATAAATACTTATGCTAAATCCAATTCTGTAATTACTCAAATAACACCTAGCCAAAATCCTATAGCAGATGTAACAAATAAAGGAGAGCTACTAATAGGCAAAATCCTAGAGCAAGAACTCTCAGGAGATAATGCTCATTCCTATAGTGTAAAATTAGAAGTAAATCAATATCTAAATCTAGTAGTAGAGCAAAAAGGGATAGACATTGTTGCTACAGTATTTAGTCCTTCAGGAGAGAAAATTTACGAAGTAGACAGCCCTAATGGGACAGAAGGTGACGAGCCTATTTACCTAATCACTCAATCTAGTGGTGTTTATCGCTTAGAGGTTCGCTCTTTAGATAAATCCGCTCCTGTTGGCAAGTATCAAGCCAAAATAGTAGAGTTACGTACTTCCATTCCTTTAGACATAGACCGTGTAGCTGGCTTCAAAACTTTTGGTGAGGCTGTTTTATTAGAAGGAGAAGGTAAACCTGACTTACAACTTATCGAAAAGAAATATCAAGAAGCCTCGGGAAGGTTTGAGAAAGCCTCAGATTTTATATCTCAAGCCGATGCAATTAATCGTCTTGGTTTTCTTTACAATAACAAAGGAGAATACTCCAAGGCTGAGCCTCTTCTTATTCAAGCTTTAGACCTTCGTAGAAAACTACTTGGAGATAATCACCCTAATACTATTCTATCTTTTAATAGGTTAGCAACACTCTATGAAAATATGGGAGAATACTCTAAGGCTGAATCTATTTGTATTCAAGCTTTAGACATTTCTAGGAAAGTCTTTGGTAATAATATTAGTACTGCTGGCCTTCTTAACAATTTGGCGTTGCTTTATGACAAAAAGGGAGATTATTCTAAAGTTGAACCTCTTTATATTCAAGCTTTAGACATTTTTCGTAAAGCCTCAGATAATTACTTGGGCGACACTGCTAATGTTCTCAATAATTTAGCTGGCTTTTATTCTAGAAAAGGGGAATACTCTAAAGCTGAGCCTCTTTTCATTAAATCACTAGATATTTTTCGCAGGCTATTGGGAGATGAGCATCCTAGTATTCCTACTTCCATCAATAATTTAGCAATTCTTTACCAAAATAAAGGAGACTATTCTAAAGCGGAGTCTCTTTTCTCACAAGCTTTAAATATTTCCAGAAAAAACTTTGGTGATAGTCATCCTGATACTGCTCTATATCTCAACAATTTAGCAGTACTTTATTTTTATAAAAAAGAATACTCTAAAGCTGAGCATCTTTATATTCAAGCTTTAGACATTCGCAAGAAAATTCTCGGTGATAACCATCCTGATACTGCCAATTCTATCAATAATCTTGCAAAGCTTTATGAGAAGAAAGGAGAAGCTTCTAAAGCAGAACCTCTTTTCATCCAAGCTTTAGAGATTCGTAGGAAAACTCTTGGTAATAACCATCCTAATACTGCCATCTCTCTTAACAATCTAGCAAGCTTTTATTTAAGCAAAAGAACCTATGATAAGGCAGAGCCTCTTTGTATTCAAGCTTTAGAGATTCGTAAAAACACTCTTGGCAACAGTCATCCTGATACAGTTGATAGTCTTAACAGTCTAGCAACTCTTTACTCAAGCAAAGGAGATTATGAAAGAGCAGTAAAATATTCTCAAGAAGCAAGCGATGCAAGAGAGGTAGAATTAACTAGAAATTTAGCTCTAGGCTCAGAAAGACAAAAACAGCTTTATTTACAACTGTATGCAAATGACATAGATATTACAATATCTCTACATGTGAAATCAGCACCAACAAGTACATTAGCAAAAGAACTAGCACTAACCCAAATATTAAGAAGAAAAGGACGTACCATTGATGCAGTAAATCAAAGTGTTGAAGCCTTGCGAACTCGTTCCAAACCTGAGGATGTTTTGTTGCTAGACGAGCTTGCATCAAAAAAAGCTTTCTTTTCCAATCTAACAATTCAAGGACTTGGAAAACTTTCTCCTGATGAGTACCAAAAACTACTTAAGTCTCTTCAGAATGAAATAGAAAAACTGGAATATAAAATCAGTGAAAAAAGTGCAGAATTTCGTTCTCAATCTCAGCCTATTACTCTAGAAGCTGTACAAAAAACTATTCCTAAGGATTCTGTCTTAGTTGAATTTGCTTCTTATCGAGATTATGACTCTAAAACTAGAGAGTATGGAGCAAGTAGATATGTGGTTTATCTACTTGATAGAGAAGGAAATATTAATTGGGCTGACTTAGGAGAAGCTGAAGTTATTGATGAACTTGTTGTTGAGCTTAGAGAACAACTTCGTAATAGAGAATCTAATGTAATCAAAGACAT
>JACQZQ010000087.1 GCA_016213785.1 Acidobacteriota bacterium | reverse complement strand
AGCAAAAGTTTTTACTTATTTCAATTTGTTTTTCTTATTTTTCGATCATTAAGCGCATTCGCGCTTGTGTTGCTTGTCTACCGACTAATTTGGCTTCGCCAAATGTAGTCCTAGGATGCGCAACACTTAAAATTGCTCAATGACCCTAAAGGAGTTATTAAAGCTTTCATATGATTACTGTGCTAAAGCGTCTTTAACAAGTTCTTGTTGTTCAAGAAGATGGATATGATGTGAGCCTGTAGCAGGGCTTGCTGCGGCTACACGACCTGCATAACGTAAACGACGACCATTAGGTAACATCTCTGATAGTCGCTCATTAACAAATGTCCACCCCCCCATATTCTTAGGCTCTTCTTGGGCCCAAACCCAGTCACTTGCTTGAGAAAACCTAGCAATAGTTTGAGATAAAGCTTTGTAAGGAAATGGATAGAATTGCTCTAATCTAACTATCCTAGTAGACTCAGACTTACGTGCTGCTACTAAATCATAGTAGACTTTGCCGCTACATAAAACTACTCTAGTAACTGGTTCTTTTTGATCGCCTCCATCAATTACAGGGTGAAACTGACCATTAGTTATTTCTTCTAAAGAAGAACTTGCACTAGGTAGTCTAAGTAGACTCTTAGGAGTAAATATAACTAGGGGTTTAGCGGCATGTTGTTTTACTTGTCGTCTTAATAAGTGAAAATACTGTGCTGGGGTTGTACATTGGCAGATTTGCCAATTGTAATTAGCACAAAGTTGTAAAAATCGTTCAATTCTTGCACTTGAATGTTCTGGCCCTTGGCCTTCAAAGCCGTGAGGTAAGAGCAATACAAGCCTACTAAATTGATTCCATTTCTCTTCACCTGCGGAAATAAATTGATCAATTAAGACTTGGGCAGTATTAGCAAAATCCCCAAATTGTGCTTCCCATAAAACTAAAGAGTTAGGAGATGCAACACTATAGCCGTATTCAAAACCCATTACAGCCGCTTCTGAAAGAAGACTATCATAAATTTCACAAGAAGCTTGATTTTCAGAAAGATTTTGTAGAGGCATCCATAAATCATTGTTTTCATTATCATAATAGCCAGAATGACGTTGACTGAAAGTGCCTCGGATACAATCTTGGCCTGTTAACCTTACTTGTGTTCCTTCTAAAACTAGTGATCCATAAGCTAAAAGCTCAGCAAAGCCCCAATCTAAAGGGGTTTTACCTTCGCCCATAGATGCACGTCTATTAATTAATGGCTTAATCTTTGGATTAAGCTGAAAACCTTCAGGCACACTAGCTATTGCATTAGTAATAATTGAAGCTACTGATTGAGAAATTCCTGTATCAGGGCTTTCAATTATAATATGTTTATCATCAATTGAAGGAGAGCAAACAATGTCATGGTAGGCGTGTTGTTTTTGTGTAACTTCTTTTGCTGCTAGTTGTGCAGATTCATAACGGGCCATTCTTAGTTTAATTAATTCTGCAAAATTCTCAGCAGTTATTAAACCTTCTTTAACTAATCTATCGCTATAGAGCTTACAGACTCCAGGATGTTGTTTAATTATTTGATACATAACAGGCTGAGTATAACTAGGCTCATCGCCTTCATTATGACCATGACGACGAAAACCAATTAGGTCAATTACTACATCTTTTTGGAATTGCTGTCTAAACTCAAAAGCTAATTTTAGTACCCAATAAGCAACATCTGGTTCATCACTGTTAACGTGGAAAATAGGGGTTTCAGTCATTTTTGCAATATCTGTACAATAAAGCGATGAACGAGCCGATTCTGGTGAAGTTGTAAAACCTATTTGATTATTAATTACAATATGAATTGTTCCACCAGTTTGATAAGCCTTTAGGCGTGATAGACTTAAAGTTTCTGGTACAATTCCTTCTCCTGCAAAAGCTGCATCACCATGAATAAGAACAGGAAGAACTTTTTTACCAGAATTTTTGCCTAAGCTATCTTGTTTAGCTCTAACAATACCTTCAACAACAGGATCAACAAATTCTAAGTGACTTGGATTGGATGTAACACTAACAGTTACATCATTTTGACTAGTGGTTTTCTTAACTCCTACAGCGCCTTGGTGATATTTAACATCGCCTTGGTCATGGGCAAAATCTGGGTGTACTGAACCTTCAAAGATAGAGAAAATTCTTTCGCAGAATTTGCCAACTACATTAGATAGCACATTTAACCGACCACGATGTGACATGCCTATAGTAATATCTTTAACACCATCAGCCCCAGCAAGCTCAATTAATTGGTCAAGAAGTGCTACAGATATTTCTCCACCTTCAACAGAGAAACGCTTTTGCCCTAAGTATTTAGTATGTATAAACCGTTCAAAGTATTCGGCAGCAATAAGTTTCTTTAGAATTTGCATTCTAACTTCAACAGGAGGAAGTTCTCTAGGTGTTTCAATTCTAGCTTTTAACCATTCGCGCTCAGTAAGATCTGGTAAATGTCTAAACTCAATTCCTACTTTATCACAGTAAGTTTTCCTAAGCATTGCTAAAATGTTTCTTAATGTAGCTCTTTGAGTTCCTACAAGTCCGCCTGTAAAAAACTCTCGGTCTAAGTCCCAAAGAGTTAAACCATAATGTTCTAGAGTAAGCTCTGGGTGAGCGTGTTGAGGCATATGTTTTTCTAGAGGGTTAACATGAGCAGCTAAATGTCCTCGCAACCTATAAGCAGTGATTAATTCAAGGACTCTAGCTTGTTTATCAATAGCCTCTCCTTGAAGGTTATTACCTAACAATGCAGGATAGTGATCAACTGCCCATTTTATAGGAGGATAAGGGACTTGTAGGTCAAGGAAAATTTGCTCATAAAAATCACTTTCACCTATAAGTAAGCGGTGTATTTCTGCAAGTAAAGATCCTGATTCAGCACCTTGTATAATACGGTGATCATAAGTACTAGCAAGAGTACAAACTTTGCTAATTCCTAGTTGAGAAAGGGCATCTTCAGCCATTCCTTGATAATGAGGAGGATAATCAATTGAACCCGTAGCTATAATCACACCTTGACCAGCCATTAAACGGGCATTAGAGGCTGTAGTACCGATTGTACCAGGGTTTGTTAATGTAATAGATGTCTCTTGATAGGCTGTAACAGGCAAGTTTCCTGCTCTAGCACCACTTACAGCTTTATTATAAGCATCAAAAAATTGTGCAAAATCCATTTCATTACTTTTCTTTATATTAGGAACAAGTAATGAGCGTGAACCATCGGGTTTTGGGACATCTACGGCTAGACCAATGTTTACATCAGGTCGTTGAATTCTATTAGGCTGACCATCAATTAAAGCAAAAGCATCATTAAGACTAGGATATTTCTTAAGCGCTTTAACTATTGCCCAAGCAATTATATGGGTAAAAGAAATTTTACTGATATGCTGGGAAGTTAAATGCTCGTTTATTAAACGACGATTTTCCTCTAATACTTTTAATGGAATTTGGCGTTGTGAGGTTGCAGTAGGAACAGTAAGACTAATTTCCATATTTTCTACTAGCTTACGTACTGCTCCGCGTATTGGCGTGGCTTGGCCTTCTACCTTTACTGCTACAGCAGGTTTACTAGCGCTAGTTAGGCTAGCACTAGTTAGGCTAGCACTAGTTGCATTAGAACTAGAAACAGCACTAGTTTGGTTATGTCCATTAGCTCCATTAGCGTTAGGAGAAAGACTTTGAAAGTAGGTTTGCCATTCTCCTGTAATGCTACTAGGGTCGGTTTGAAATTGAGAAAGTAAGGACATTACATAACTTGCATTATGTCCAAATTGGGCAGTAATTTTTTCCATTAAATCTGAGCTATTTTGAGTCGTCATATTAGTATCTTCACTTAATCTTAAATTAATTTCCAGAGATAAATCTACTGGGCTATTATCAAGCGCCATTATCTGGCATAGAAAGTTTATTTAGCAAACTAGCTTACTCATTTAAGTCTATCCAAACGGTTTTAGTTTGAGTGTAGAAGTTAAAAGCTTCTAAGCCTTGTTCACGGCCAAATCCACTCATTTTATAACCACCATAAGGAGAAGCACTATCAAACATATTGTAGGTATTAATCCAAACAGTACCAGCTTTAATTGCACGAGCTAGGCGATGGGCTTTTTTAATGTCGCGAGTCCAAACAGCAGCAGCTAAGCCATAAATAGTATCATTACTTTTTGCTATTGCTTCATCAAGATCGCGGAAAGTTATAGTAGAAAGCACAGGGCCAAAAATTTCTTCTTGAGCGATTTTCATCTTATTATCTACTTGGTCAAAAACTGTTGGTTCAATAAAATAGCCGTCTCCATTACCTACGCTAGCACGGCTTCCGCCTGTTAGTAGCCTAGCACCTTCAGCTTTGCCACTTTCAATATAGCTTAAAACTCTTTCCATTTGTTCTTTAGAAACTACTGGGCCTAGCCTAGTTTTAGGATCTAGAGGATCGCCTGGAGTAAGCTTTTTAGCACGAGCAACAATTTGTTCTACAAATTTTTCATGCACAGATTCTTCAACAAAAAGACGTGAGCCAGCAGTACAAACTTCACCACAGTTATAAAAAATCGCTGAAATAGCCCCTTTAACGGCTGCCTCAATATCAGCATCAGCAAAAATCACATTAGGAGATTTACCCCCTAGTTCTACTTCTACATGTTTTAATGTATTTGCAGAGCGGCGTAGAATTTCTTGTCCAACCGCAGTTGAGCCAGTAAAAGAAACCCCATCAACCCCTGAGTGATCGACTAAAGCTTGTCCTAACTCACGAGTTGAGCCTGTTAATAGATTTAGTACACCAGCAGGAAGCCCTGCTTCCGCGCAAATTTCTGCTAAACGAATTGCTGTTAATGGGCTATTTGGAGCAGGTTTAAGAATTACAGTATTACCTGCGGCTAGAGCAGGAGCGACTTTTCGAGTAGCAAGTAAGAGTGGAAAATTCCAAGGTACTATTAAAGCCACTACTCCAAGCGGTTCACGTAAAGTGTAGGTAAAGCAATTGCTACGAACAGGAATAGTGTCGCCTTGGAGTTTACTTGCAGCACCAGCAAAATAACGAAAACAATCTGCTGAAAAAGGTATGTCTATACGACGTGATTCTAATATAGGTTTTCCTACATCAAGGGTTTCTAATTCTGCAAGCTCATCGGCATATTTCATTATTAAATCGCCAATTCGCCAAAGAATTTCACCCCTTTCTGAGCCGCTCATTTTTGCCCAAGCACCGCTTTGAAAGCTAGTTCGAGCAGCAGAAACAGCTAAATCAACATCTACTGCATCAGCATCAGCTATATCAATAATTGGTGTTGCTTTGGCAGGGTTAATAGTAGAAAAAGTTTTACCAGATTTTGCTTCGCACCACTCACCACCAATAAATAATTTACCTGGCTTAATTGTGGCTTTGCTAGGACTACTCATAATAGAGGTTACTCCTTGAAAAATTGAATTGTTAGTCAAAGAAATTATTTTACAGAAGATTAAAAAAATGCCCAATACTTTAGTCCGACAGGCATTCCCAAACGACTTTGGTCTTGGGGATTTATAATGTTATTTTTTCTAAAGTCAATGTCAAAAATGGCAGTTATGTCAAAAATGGCGATAATCTATTTGCCAAAAATGGCAGAACTTATAGGCTAAACTCATCTAGCTTTTCTAACCTAAATAAAATATTAAAACCTTAACCTCTTTTTATTTCAGATAGTTAACTTAATCAGCATATTTTATAGACTAACTTAAAAATTTTGGTCTTCTTTTTGCTCTATCTTAAGACATACAAAATAAAATTATAACTAACTTTAAGGAGATTAAGGACTTATGCAAACCGCAATTGCTAACTATCCCGCTTTAGAAACAATAAAAACTTCTCAATGGAAAACAAGTTCAATGGATATTTTTGATAGAAGAACAGACAAAAGAATTAGCTTAAGCTTAAAAATGTATGTAAGACGCACAATTAATAATATTACTTACTTTAGAAGTGTAGAAACTACAGATGTTTCTTGGAATGGTGCAAGAATAATTTGTGATGTGCCTTTAGAACAAGGAGCCGAGTTAGTGTTTTCAGGGTTAAATGGAAAATTTTCTGCTGTTGCTCAAGTTAGACATGTAGTTGCTTGTAAAGAAGGTGGTTGGGCAATTGGGCTTGAATTTGTTAGAAAGACTGGTAAATGGGTCGTGATTAAATAGGTGATAATATTATTGGTTTTAATTAAGCTTCTTAAGCTTCTTAAAAGTGGTTAGTGAGAATTTACTCACTAACCACTTTTAGTTTTTAGCAAAATTATTTTAACTGTTAGGTTATAAAAGCTTTTTTACATAAAAATATCTAGTATATAATCCAAAAACCTTTGTTCCTGTGAAAATTTCTAAAAAACAATCTTTTTTAATCTTTTAATCTTGTGTGCTATGGTGGTGTTTATGAGTGGATATTATGACAATACTTCTGCAAGCTTTTTCTTTGAAAATGAAGAAAATAAAACTGATAAGTCTCTTTTGTGGAAATGGGTTGAAAAAGTCTTTGATGATCCAACGGCTTTAGCTCAACGTATTCCATTAGAGCTTTTTAACGCTGAAAACTTAACATCTGCACAAGAAGCCTCACTTTATTTAGATTGGCAAACACGCGATACCGAACTTGGCTATCGCCTAATAGACCGCCGTCGTGAAGAATTAACTCGAAGTAACGATGCTTTTCGTAGCTTGCTAGGAAAAAAACGTAAGGCTGTTACCTTTACTCGTACTCGTCTAGACGCACTACAAAAAATTAATGCCACAGAACTTAACCCTTCACTTAAACACCCACAACATATTTTTGCCCAACTAGAAGCAGAAGTTCGTACAGTTCAAGAAGAACTACAGACTTTACGCTATCATTTAACCTCTGTTGATGCTCTAGAGGTTTTCCTAAAGCCTGTTTTAGGCACAGCAAGTAGCGAAGGCTCTTTTTTATCTGAACAAAGAATGCGCCTTTTAGGCCAAGCTTGGCGTGGTTGGATGCGAGTAAAAGCTTTTAAGAATAAATCTCCTAATTATGTATTTCCTTTGCCAGCAAACCCCGAATTCCCTGCTCCGCTACTTCCTGGTTTTATTGTGGCTATAAACGATAGTATCTCCAACCCTTTAGGAACAGACCTATTAATTGATTATGACACGCTAGCTTACTTACACCACTCATTACACATAATTAAGAGTCTTAGCCAAGAAGTTAGTGGTTATTTTCAAGGAAAAGAGCAAAAAGACTCATCAAATGCTTGGTCTAATTTGATGATACTACTACGTGCTATTGTTGAACTATTTTATTTTTGCTGGTTTGAAATTCCATTAATGAGTAATAGCCTTATTGTTGATATTGATGAACCTACAAAGTTTTGGCGCTATCAAGTTCAAGAACAACAATGGCAGCCTGTAAACCAAGAAACTATTGACCGTAAACTAAAACGAGAAGCTGCAACCTTAGCTCATTTTATTGTCTCAAATGCTAATTTACTTAATTGGCAAAGTGCTGAACATATTAATATTTCTACTCTAGTAACAGAACTTTCACAGCGAGGTCTACAACCTTATAGAAGCGTTGGTCTAGCTTCTTTAGAACTTAACTCCACAACCTATACACATAAATTTTTATCAGGTTATAAACTAACAGGCCAAATACTTAAGTATGTAGTAGAGGCTGATGATACACTAGCTATAGCTTTTAATACTCCTCTAGGAGATGTACTAGAAACCTTAACAGCAATGGCAATGCTTGATTCAAAAGCCTTTGTAACTGCAAGTTCAACAATGGCTGAGTCTGAGCAACTTAAATATTTAGCACAGTTTTGGAGAGCAATGGGCAAACGTCGCCCAAGTCTTTTATTAGGAGAGCGTTACGCAAAAACTATTCATAATAAGTTTAAGGAAATAGGAGAACCTGCACCAGAAAAAGCTAGCCAACTCTCTATTCAGCTATCTACAATGCTTTCTCGTACTGCAACAATGCTAGGAGAAAAACCTAGGCCTGGGGTTGAAGATTTACTAACTAAACTTGGACTTGCTGATCAAATACGTTTTGTAGAATTAGTTAACTCAACACTTAAGTTTGTTCAAGAGGTTAGCGGTAGTATTAATTCTATGGAAATAGGAACTAACCTACCAGCAGTTATTAACTGCTTACCATTAAAAGTAGCCGAGCAGGAAGAAGCAATAGGAAAAAGATTTTTCTCTAAATGGGCGACAAATCAACAAGTTATATGGCAAGTTTTAACTGCCAGTATACCTATGACTTGGGACTTTTGGACAAAAATTGCCACTAGTCAAGCTTGGACAACAAGTTTAACTCAATTATATCCAGAAGATGCACTTGTAACTTTATTAAGCCTTTGTGCAGATGCAACTAGACTACTTGTAATCTTAGAATCTACAAGCCCTATTGCAACAGAACGACTAACAACTGATGCAGAAAGTACTGGAAGTTTGGTTTTAGCAGCATTTCAAAGATACCAAACCTTTCCAGGTGTAAATGAGCTTATTAGATATTACTATGATACAGAAATTCCTCATGATGGCTGGGTAGCTTTTACAAGTAGCTTAAAACTCTACCTACAACAATTACAAGGAGACTTAAAGAAATTTGGCGCAGTAGAACAAGAAAAATTAATGGCTGCAATCCTTAAACAGCTAGAAATAAATTATCCAAGCCCTATCATAGCTAGAAAACCCGTTAAAAAATATATAACCCTTAGCCAACGTATCCCTGATGCTCTAACATTAAATGCCCCTGTTTTAAGCGAACAAGATGCTCAAATTGTAGACTTTATAGCTAATGAATTGATAGGACAAGAAAATCTAGACCCGCTATTTGTCTTAAAAATAATTTCTGCATTTCAAAGTTCAAATATGCGAGAAAACTTAGCTTTTTTAGCTGACCATAGAAACTTACTTAGAGAAAGATTTCTTAATCCTAAACATAGAAATTTGTTTATTAGTATGCCAAGTGTAACTCAAAACGCTACTAATTATTTGAAAAATTTAGGTTTATCAGAAAACCCTTCTGCCCTTACATCAGAGGTTGTTTTTCATCTAGAAGAATATTTAACTCAAACACAAGTTTTTCATAATTTTATAGAAAACACTTTGGAGGAAGCGACTTTATTTCCTACAGAAGACCTAATTGAAATACAAGCCCTAGAACAAAATAGCCGAGCTAACCTAATTATTTTTCAAGTATATGGACGCACCTTTGTTTTTTTAGTTAGAGAGCGTGTAAACTCAACTTTAGAAAGATTTCAAGATTTCTTAAAGTCTTTTGCTATAGGTCAATTATCAGACTGGATACCAGAATATTTAGTTTTAGGTGCAGTAGGACTTAGAAAATATAGTGATTCATTTGTAATAGGTAGCCCAGAAATATCTGTAGATCCAATATTTACAGAATCAAATAAAAATATCTCTGAAAAATTAATGATGACGTTTTTACGTAGTAAATATAGATTAATACAGTATTTACTAAAACATGAATTATCCGAAACACAATTTCATATACAAGTAGGTTAAATAGCTAAGTAAGTCTTTAGTAGATATGCTTTTAAGCATTTTTTAATAAAGATGTTATTTTTTAGCTGTTTATTTTGCTTTACCCTAGTTTAATGAATAGGTTATAGTTATGTTCTAGTTACTTAAAAATTTAAAGTAACTAGATAAAATACCCTAAAAGAAAATTTAAATGAGCATTAATACTCCAAATTTCTCCAAAAACGACTTTCAAGAATTACAAAATTTCTTCTTAAAACAATACGAAAAAATTTTTCCTAATGCTCTGGCACCTAAAACAGTAGTAATTGTGCCTAGCCTAACAATGGATCAAGAAATATTAGCAAAAATAAATGGTATTTCTTACTATGAGGAAAGATTATTATGTATGTTAATGCTTCTTAGAATGCCTAGGACTAAAGTAATATATGTTACTAGTCTACCGATTGATCCTATTATCATAGATTACTATCTTCATCTTTTACCAGGGATTACAAACTACCATGCAAGTGAACGGTTAACTTTACTAAGTTGTTTTGATAGTTCGCCTCGTTCTTTAACAGAAAAGATTTTAGAAAGACCTAGACTTATTGAGAAAATTAAAAAATCTATCCCTAAAGACAATTTTACCCACCTATCATTTTTTAATATAACTCCACTAGAAAAAGAATTAGCTATGCGCCTTGAACTGCCATTCTATGGTTGTGATCCAGACCTTTCTTACTTAGGAGATAAAAGTAATAGCAGAAAATTATTTAAAGAATGTGGGTTATTGCTACCTCCAGGTTATGAAGACTTGCGTTCACTTTCAGAAATGACACAAGCCTTGTTTTCCTTAAAACTCCAATATCCAGAACTAAAAAAAGCTGTTGTTAAGCTAAATGAAGGCTTTTCAGGTGATGGTAATGCAATTTTTAGTTACGATGATTTAGCCCTGAATTTTAATTTAACAGAAAAAATTCAAGAACAACTTATTAACCGACTGTCATTTGTTGCTAGTGATTTAAACGTAAGACAATTTTTTGATAAATGGGAAGCAATGGGAGGGGTTGTAGAGACTTTTATTGAAGGAGATATAAAAGAATCACCTTCGGTTCAATGTAGGATTAACCCTTCAGGAAATAATGAAGTTATATCTACTCATGATCAAGTTCTTGGTGGTGAAGATGGTCAAGTGTTTTTAGGAGCACATTTCCCTGCTCATCAAGATTATGCTATTGAAATAGGGCATTTAGGAAAAACTCTAGCTAAAGAGTTACAAAAGAAAGGGGTAATAGGTCGTTTTGGAGTAGATTTCCTTTCTGTAAAAGAAAATAAAACGTGGAAACACTATGCAATAGAGATAAACTTACGTAAAGGTGGGACAACACATCCATTTTTAATGCTTCAGTTTTTAACTAATGGAAAATACGACTATGAACAAGGAGAATATTACACTCCAAATCAACAAAAACGTTATTATTTTTGTTCAGATAATTTACAAGATGAAAAGTTTAAAGGGCTTACACCACCTGATTTAATTGATATTACAGTATGTAACAATCTCTTTTATGACGCTTCAACAGAACAAGGTGCAACATTTCATTTAATGGGTGCTCTTTCACAATATGGAAAACTTGGGCTTGTTTGTATTGCTAAATCACCTGAAGAGGCAACAAATTACTACCAAAAAACTTTAGAAGTATTAAAAGAAGAAGGCAACAAAAATGTTTCTTTTCTTTAGTTATTAGAGTAGTTCTCTTTAATTATCAATAAAGTACTGTTGAGCGGAGAGTTTCGCTAAGAGAAAGTTGTGGAGAAAAGCGAAAATCCTCTTGAAAACGAGTACCATCGATTATGCAAGGATACATCAAAAACTCTACTTGTGGAGCAGGAAGCGGGCCAATCCCTAATGCCCATAAGGCTCTTAAAGCAGAATATCCAACTACATGAGGAATTGGAAAAGGCGCACCTCCAACAATATTAATAATTTCTGTTAAAGGTAATTCTCCAGGCCCAACAACATTATAAATTCCACTAAGATTATATCGTAAACAAGCATTTATCGCTCTAGCCATATCTATTTCATGAATGACTTGAATCATTGGGTCAAAACCTAAAGGTATAGGAATATATTTTAAGCGTAAATATCCAGTAAGATTATTATGAACTTGTGACCCAATAATATGACAAGGCCGTAAAATAATAGTAGAAATACTTGGATTTTTATACATCCAAGAGCGACAATAAGAGTCAAATTCTACTTTATCGCTAATTTCTGAGTAGCTTTGTGTTACACGCAGTGGGTGGTCTTCGCTAATATAAACAGGATTATTTGGGTCTGCACCATAGACATTTGCACTAGACAGTAGTACTACTTTTTTTACTTTATAGCGTTCACAGTCTTCTAAGAGTTTCATAGTACCAACAACATTAATATGGTGGCGATGTTTAATAGGCACACGAGGGTTATCATTAACGGCCATATGAATAACACAATCTAATTGGCGACGACGAAAAATATCTTCTAATTTATTCTTAGTAATATCTAGCTTATGAAACTCAATTTTTCTTCCCTTTATTGGTCTTAGTTCTCTTAACCCAACTCCAATAATATCCCAATTTTGGGGAATCATTTCTGCAACCTGATGAGCTAAACCGCCAGAGATACCAGTAATTAGAACTTTTTTCCGTCTTGTAGTCATAGAAATTCTACCTATCATTACCAAAATATATTCTTACGTTGAGCTAGACCAAAAGCAACATTATCTAAGATTTTTTTCTTTACTATATCTACCTTTTTTTGAATTTCTGAGTCTGTTTCATCTCCAGTGCCTTCAAAATAAAGAGGATCGTCAAAATAAATATGATATTTAGTAGGAAAGGGAACAAATCCTAGTAGTCCAAGCCAAGGAAAAGTAGGAGTAATTGGAAAATATGGTAAACCTAACATCTTAGCTAAAGGTTTAGCATCATAAAAAGAAGGCATTTGCTCTTCTCCGCCAATAATACTAACAGGAACGATGGGAGTCTTAGTTTTTAATGCTAGGCGCATAAAACCTAAGCCAAAGTCTACTAGAGTATACCGATCATACCAAAGCTTTCCAGAACCTCTTGCACCTTCAGGAAAAACAACTACACATTCATCATTTTCTAAGAGTTTAACACAGTTTTTTGGATCGCCAAGAATTTGCCCATGCCTTGCTGCAAAAGTGCTAATTAGTGGCATAGTCCCAAACCACCGCTCAATCATTGTACGTACCAAACGAGGAGGTTCTGCGTCCATAAGCATAGCAGAAGCAATATTTACCCCATCCATAGGCAGTTGCCCGCTGTGATTACCAATTAACAACACTCTTCCCTCAGGAACTTTTTCAATTCCATAAACTTCTGTGCGCCAATAATAGCGATAAAGCCATATACAAAGCTGTAAACCATATTGTGCTACTTCAGGATGAAAACCCCAAGCATCATAGTTATATTCATTAAGCTTATTAGGAAGCCGTTTTAATCGGCGTTTAATTTCTTTATCTACTGCACTATCTATCTGCGAGCCTATTAGACGTAGCGCCATATTTAACATAGTTAGGTTTCCTTCCTTATTGTAGACACGATGGTCTACTTCTACGGTAGACACGATGGTCTACCTCTATGGTAGACACAAAGGTCTACTTCTACGGTAGACACGAAGGTCTACCTCTACTTCTTTGCTTTCCCTGTTAGAGAAACTGTTCTTGGGCTTCCCTCTGCATCATCCATAATTACTAGTGTTCCAGTTCTAACTTTAGTTCCTGTAGGAGTAAAAGTTACATTAATAGCACAGTCCTTTCCTGGATCAATAGGAGCATTAGCACAAGCACTAGTAGCAGCATAATCACCTGTAGTCATAATTTTAGAAATACTTAATGGGGCTGTTCCCCTGCTTGAAATCATAACTGTCATAGGTGCGCTGGTAGACCCAATTTTTTGTTTTGCAAAAGTTAAACTTGTAGTAGATATTGTTGCCATTGGCATTCCTACTGGTGGCAAAGGCTTTTCAGACATCCTTGAAACAAACCCATCTATTACACTATCAAATTTTGTTTGAAAAGCCCTCACACTTGTCGGATAGTTATCAGATGTAGTTACACCTGCTAAATAAATATTCCCATCTTTATCTAGTGTAAGACCTACGGCAAGTTCGCTACTGCTACCGCCTAGTAAAGTAGAATAGACAAGTTCTTTACCAGTATCACTTAATTGGGTAACAAATACGTCTAATTCGCCTGCGGATTTTGTTTGAATAGCATCTTGAGTAACTGGGAAATTACTAGAAGATGTATTTCCAAAAATATAAGCCCTATTCATAGGATCAACAATTACTGTTACAGCACTATCAAAAGTATCCCCACCTAAAAAGGTAGAATATTCTAGCCCTGTACCCATAGCATTTAATTTTGTAACAAAAGCTGAATTAGCCGCATTATTAGTAAGATTTCCAGGAAATGTAGCTTTAAAAGAGCCTTCAGTGGTAGGGAAGTTCATAGAACTTGTATCACCTACTAAATAAGCATTACCTTTAGAATCTAGTGCAATAGAATTAACGCTATCTGCCCCAATAAGAGTTTCTGTATTAGTTCCACCTAAGAAAGTTGAATAGACTAAAGCACTTCCTCTAGAATTTAGTTTTGTTACAAATCCATCAACGGATCCGCCTACAAAAGTACGTTGAAAAGAGCCTTCAGTAGTAGGAAAGTCCATAGAGCTTGTAGAACCAACTATATAAGCATTACCTTCTAAATCAACTGCAACATCTAAAGCACCTTCATTCCCAGTACCACCTAGATAAGTTGCATAGAGTAAGTTTGTGCCTGAAGAGTCTATTTTTGCAGCAAAAGCATCTTGGCCTGATCCACCATACCTAGGCTGAAAAACTCCTGATGTAACAGGAAAATCTATAGATTGTGTGCCGCCAACTATATAGGCATTACCAGTAGAATCTACTGAAATACTAGTCACATTATCTAGGTTAGTCCCACCTAAGTAAGTAGCATAGACTAAACTTGTACCAGTAGGATTTAATTTTGCTATAAAGGAATCTGTAGTTCCTCGCAAAGCGGTTTGAATAGCGCCTGATGTAACAGGGAAACTTTCTGAGCTTGTAACTCCAGTAATATAAGCATTACCCTGTGAATCTATAGCAATACTACGGGCAGCATCATTATTATCTGCTCCGCCACCTAAATAAGTTGAATACATTAATTTTGTACCAGTTGAATCAAGTTTTGTGACAAAAGCGGCTGAAGCACCGCTTAAAGAGTTGTCTAGAACGCCTGAAGTAAGAGGATAATTAGGTGACTGAGTTTCACCTGTTACATAAACATTACCATCGGTATCAACAGCAATATCAGCCATAAAATCAATGCTATTACCACCTAAATAAGTTGAATAGGCAAGAACAGGGTCAATTATTAAATCTTTGGATTTATCATAGCTATTTACTTGAAAAGCCACTTGGTTATTATCTAAAATTAAGTAGTTACCTTCTATGGTCTGTTTATTTCCGTTAACTGTTTGATATATTATGGGTTTATGCTGGATTAATTCTTCGTCTTCAATCGTTAAAATTAAGTTTCCATTACTATCTATAGTAATTTTATCAGCACCATCAAAGCCTAACTTTATTGTATTTGGCTTTGCACCTGCTTTGACTATAAAATCATATTCGAGTTCTTGTTGATTGCCATAATAAACTAAATCTATTCCATCATAGATCTCTTGATATCTTACTTGTTTATAGTTAGTTATAGAGTTTTTCCATTTACCCGGATCATTACCTATAAAATAATTACTTTTTGCTAATTCTTCTTCACCAATAAGATTTGCGTTAGATTTTGCACCAAGCACAGACATTTGTATAGCTAGAGTTTGATTAGAATTTTCTTTAGATTTATTGCTTTTCTTTAATGATAAAGTAGCTTTATTTGGTGTTAAAAAGAGATTATAGCCATTGCCTCTAGATAAAAACTTAACTTCTGAATTAGTTTGTCCAAGGTTTTCTTCAAAACTAAGAGGAGTCTTTTTGTAGGCTTGTATTAGTTTAGCTTTATTTTGCGTATTAAGTTCTTTTGTTTTAGAAGTTTGGTTAGTTAAAGTACTATGTTTTTTTGTAAGCATATAATAACTAGCTAGCAAAACTACAGCTAAAATAATAGCAAATATAGAAAAGACAGATCTTTTTATCATAAAAACTCCTTTACTTTTTTCTAGTTACTAATCTGTTAGGACGCTGGGGCTACAGATTAGCCTCTCTTGTTGATTAATGTTATGAAGTGTTAGACTAGCAATTTTATTTTAGAACAAAAAATTATAACCCGGGAATTTTCTTAAGCAAAACAAAAATACTTATGAAAGAAATTATAGCAATAGTTCAAGAGATTAATCTCTTTGGCAATGGGTATTGTAGATTAAAACTTTCTGTCCCTACAATTTTAGATATAAATGCTGGACAATTTGCAATGCTTAAACCTGCAAGACTTTTTGAGCCTTTGCTTAGAAGAGCTATGGCATTTTACCAAGTTAAAGTAATTAATAATACTACTTTTGTAGATTTTATCTTTCATATTTTAGGTAGAGGAACTCAAGCCTTAGCCGAGCTAAGACCTGGCGATCAAGTGGAATTTCTTGGGCCACTTGGAAAAAGTTTTTCTATAGCCCCTATTCAAAAACAAGACCAAGTATTACGAGCATTAATTGTTGCTGGTGGAGTTGGAACACCTGCTGTTTTAATACTAGCCCAAGAGCTTTGCTTAAAAAGAGTTGAGACTTATATTTTTCTTGGTGCTCGTAGTAAAGACGATCTTATTGGTATAGATGATTTTAGCCTACTACCAGCTAAATTAACTATTACAACTGATGATGGCTCAGTAGGTGAAAAAGGGTTTGTTACAGAAAGCTTAGAGAAATTTTTAGAAATGCAAGAGCAAAACAATTTTGTTGTCTATACCTGTGGCCCAGAAATAATGATGAAACGCACAAGTGAAATAGCTACAAGTTTTGGGCTAAAAACCTATGCATCTTTAGAAGCAAGAATGGCTTGTGGCTTTGGGGTTTGTGTTGGTTGTGTAGTTGAAATTCAACAATCAAATGATTTTTCTTATCAGCGAGTTTGTGTTGAAGGCCCAATCTTTGAAGGCAGTGAGGTAGTATGGTAGATAACTTATCAACTAAAAGCGAATCAGAGATTCTTGCTATAGAAATTGCTGGTATTAAATTTAAGAACCCTGTTTTAACTGCTAGCGGGACTTTTGGTTATGGGCTAGATTTTGCAGAATTAATTGACCTAAATCGTTTAGGTGGTTTTTGCAGTAAAGGACTTTCTCCAAAACCTATGAAAGGTAATCCTCCTCCTAGGATTGTTGAAACTCATGGAGGAATGCTTAATGCTATTGGACTGCAAAATATTGGAGCTAAAGCGTTTGTTACTGATAAACTCCCCCTACTACGTAATTATAACACTCAGATAATTGCTAATGTCTTTGGTTATAGTTTAGATGAATATATTGAGGCAATAGAAATACTTAATCAAGGTGAAGGAATTGCAGCATATGAGTTAAATATTTCTTGTCCTAATGTTAAAGAGGGTGGGATTGTAATAGGAAATTCACCTAGTGCAGCAGCAAGCGTAACTTCAGCAGTAAAACGTGTAGCAAAGCGTCCTGTAATTGTTAAACTCTCGCCTAATGTAACAGATATTAAGCAATTAGCCTTAGCGGTAGAATCTGCTGGTGCTGATGCCCTTTCCTTAATCAATACTTTGGTAGGAACCTCTATTGATATTTATAGCCGTCGTCCACGCCTAGCTAATATAACTGGAGGGCTTTCTGGCCCAGCAGTTAAGCCTATTGCGGTAAGAATGGTCTATGAAGTTGCCCAAGTAGTTAAAATTCCGATTATTGGGATAGGTGGAATTGCTAATTGGATGGATGCAGTAGAGTTTTTAATTGCTGGTGCTTGTGCTATTCAAATTGGAACAGCTAATTATTATGACCCTACTTGTTCAATAAAAACCATTGATGGACTCTTAGAATATTGTAAAAAGCAAAATATCTCTCAAATATCTGAACTAGTTAAGTCTATTAAGTTAATAGCTAAATAGTAAGTACTAAAGACTAAAGACTGAGGGTAGTGATACAAATGTAAGGGTGAATAGAAGTTCAGTATTGCCTAGAACGCAAGTTTAGAAACGAGTTTCGGCCAAAATGAATTGTCGCTCAGCATTACAATTTGCTCACTATCAAATTTTACTTAATCTTAATAGGAAAAGGACTATATCTTTAAGAACTTATTTTGGTGACTTGACAAAAGGGTCCACGATACTAATATCATAGCTAAACTCTATAATTATTAGGAATTTATATAATGTATAAAGTAAAAGTTCTTATACTTTGTCTAGTAGTTGGACTCATATTTTCTACTTGTACAAGTACTTCCGTCTATTTTGGTAAAGTAGAAGTAAGAAAAGAACAAATTCTTCATTATTCAAATGCGGCTGAACCCAGTTCATTAGACCCACATAAGACTGCTGGAATACCAGAGGGAAATATTATAATGAGTTTTTTAGACAGACTTACAGATTATGATGCCAAAACCTTAGAGCCTCGTCCAGCGCTTGCGGAGCGTTGGGAATCAGCAGATCAGGCTAGAAAATGGATTTTTTATCTACGTAAAGATGCTTTTTGGACAGATAAAAGTCCTGTTACAGCGCATGATTTTGTTTGGGCTTGGCAACGAGCTATTAACCCTGAAACTGCTACTCGCTATGTCTTCCTATTATATTATGTAAAAAATGGTGAGGCCATTTCTCAAGGAAAGATGCCTGTTACAGAACTAGGAGTTAAAGCAATTGATGATTACACTTTAGAAGTAGAAATGCAGCAGCCTACAGCATTTTTTATTAAAATGACACCTCACTTTGTATTTTCCCCATTACCTCGCAAAGTAGTAGAAAAATATGGTGATAAATGGACTGCACCAGAAAATATTGTTTCATGTGGGCCATTTAAACTAGCTAAGCATAAGCCTTATGATCTAATACTCTTAGTAAAAAATCCTGACTATTGGGATGTTGCAAACGTTAAGTTAGATAAGGCTTATTTTTATCCTATTGATAATGGCTCTACAAATACAAATCTGTATAAAGCAGGAGAGTTGGATGTAATGCAAAGCGGTGGTATTCCGCCATCATTTATTAAAACTCTAAGAAAGAAAAAAGATTACGTAAGTGGTGCATTTTTTACAACTTGTTATTATTCTCTAAATGTAAAAAAGAAGCCTTTAGATGATGTTCGGGTTCGTCGTGCCTTAAATATGGCTATTGATAAGTCTGCTATTACTGACAAATTAATTGGTAAAGGCGACATTCCTGCTACTTCCTTTATACCGCCAGGAATATCTGGTTATCCTAAAGTTATTGGTGATAGTTATGATCCAGAAAAGGCTAAAAAGCTGATGGCTGAAGCAGGTTTTGCTGATGGAAAGGGTTTTCCAACTATTACTATTTATTTCAACAGTTTAGAGGCAAATAGACAAATTGCTGAAGCAATTCAAAAAATGTGGAAGCAAAGCTTAAATATAAATGCCGAGTTGCAAAATGAAGAATGGCAAACTTTTACTGCTCGCCAAGAAAGACATGAATTTGATGTTGCTAGAGATTCTTGGACTGGTGATTATTTAGACCCTGATACTTTCCTTAATTTATTTGCTACAAACACCCCTAATAATCACCCTGGTTGGGTTAATGAGCAATATACAAAGCTCTTACAAGAAGCTAATCAAGAACCTGATGAAGTTAAGCGTAGTCAAATGCTTGCTCAAGTAGAAAAAATATTACTTGATGAAACAGTAATTATTCCTATTTACTTTTATGCTTTAAGCTATATGCAAAAACCCTATATTGAAGGTTGGTATCCTAATCTTTTTGATATTCATCCTCTTAAACAGGTTTCTATAAATACTGATTGGCAACCTGAAATGAAAACAACAATGAAGTAAAAAATAAGACTAAAACCAACTATTATGGTAGCACCCCATTGAATTGTGCCCACTATAACAACTAAAAGTATAAGGGAAAAATAGATTTCCAAAATCGTTTGAATGAAAAACCAACAACTTACGGCTAACCAAAGCTTTTTAAAATCTCCAGTTTTGTTCTTTTGCTCCTGGGCACGGTTAAATGAGGTGCTACCTTGTTGGGTTACGCAAAAACCCCGTCGTATGATCCTATCGTATTTTGATGATCTATATAATCTGCAAGTAAATAGGCAATATCATATTTACGTGATATCGTAAACATGGTAATCTGCACTAGTCTATATATAGGCTCTATCATCTTTAATGAATATGCTTAGATAGTATTTTTTGAGAAAATTTGCTAGTCCATTTTAAGTCGTTTTATAACCTAGGGTAAAACCCGGCAAACAACACGAAAGCCCCCCAAGAAACAAGGGCAAACTGGCACAAAATCAGTAAGTTACAATTTTTTTTAAAGCTCCTAAAGTCAGAACCAATTTTAGCAATCATTTTGGCGAGCTAAGGAATTTGCAAAACTGTTTTCTGTAAGCGTTCAAACGTATAAGCAAAAAGGCTCAATTTTACTATCTATAATAGCAAAGAAAACTCAACCCTTAGCTTCAAAACATTAGGAGAATAATGTCAAGTTAATATGTAAATTCTGTTTGATGTTAGTTACAAGTGCATCCTGTTTATCTCTATATAATAATTCTCTATCTAAATTACTAATAATAGCCATTTAGTTAAAATTCTAGGATAAGGCTAAATTTCTCCAATTTTATTTTATTACAGCATATTGTAAGCTTTATTAATAAATATTTGGATGGGGAGTTATGAATTACTTCATACGAATAATAGGCTTTTTTGTATTGCTATCCACTACTTTTATTACGGGCTTAGCGCAGGATGGTGGCACTATTTCTGGTAAGGTAACAGTAAACGGTAAGAGTATACCAGGGGCACAGATTCTGGTCTTACAAGGTAGCTTCGATGCCCGTAATGGGCGAGTGGCTAAAGTTGAAACTGATATTGAGGGCCAATATAAAGTTACATTACCAAAAGCAGGTGATTACTTTGTAATTCCACTGACCTCAGGTTTTACTTTCACTTCAGAACCTGGTTCTCTCAAAGGTGGTAAGGCAGTAACTCTGTCCAACGGTGACGACATCACAGGTATGGATTTCTCTCTTCAGAGTGGAGGTGTAATTACTGGCCGTATCTTAAGTTTTGATAATAAACCCATCGGTAATACTTCGATCAAGCTACAACGAATTGAATCAGATGGTAAAAAGACACCCATCTATCCTATCAACCCCGTTCTGGTACGCACTGATGATCGTGGTATCTATCGTATTTATGGTATTCCTCCAGGAAAATATTTGGTCAGTGTTGGTATAAAACCAGATGCCTCAAGTCCCATTTTCGGAGTAGGAAGAACATATATTCCTTTGACCTATTTTCCCAGTACTACACAAGAAGAATCAGCCCAGATTATTGAAGTTAAAGAAGGTAAAGAAAATACCAATATTGATATTACAGCACAACGGCCAGAAAAGAGTTTTCGTATTACTGGTAAAGTGATTGATGCTATTACTGGTAAGCCTATTGTTGGCGTTGGCGTGGTATATGGCAAATATACTGGTGCTGAAATTGGGGCGACTTCTCCTAGTGGGCTTAAAACCAATGCACGTGGTGAATTTCAGATCAATGGTCTCACAACAGGAAGATATTTTGTTATGGGCAGCAACTACTTCAACGTTGAGGCTTTCAAAGATTTTTATAGTGATAAAGCTAGGTTTACAATTAGTAATGACGATGTAAATAACTTGGAAGTGAAATTACACAAGGCAACAACTATTAGTGGAACATTGGTCATCGATAAGCTAAATAACCCTACCTCTGCGCCCAATTTATCAAGTCTTAGCCTGCATGCCATCGATATAAAAGATACCATTGGGATCACTGAGAGTAGCACTAGACCTAATGGTGATGGCAGTTTTATTTTGCGCGGTTTAGCTCCAGGTGAATTTAGATTTGGTCTCTTTTCTGGTAGTCAATATCCTGGTATTTGTATTATCAATATCGAGACTCAGAATGGTGTAACAAATACTCTCACCGTTGCTGGAGAAGAGCAGATTAATGGAGTACGCATTTTAGCTGCTTATGGTAGTGCAACCATTCGTGGTGAAGTAAAGATTGACGGCACACTGCCTAGGGAAGCTTTTATGACTGTCATAGGAACGCGTGAAGGACAAACAGCAAATACCGCTAGTTATAATGCATCTGTTGATGCGCGTGGCCGCTTTACAATTAATAATGCTGTTGCTGGTACTTATGATCTCACACTGGTCTATTACCCAGGTAATAATAAATCTCCTATTAAATCAAAACCTCGGTCAGTAACTATTAATGATGGTGCGACTATTGATGTCAAATTGACTTTAGAGTTGAATCAAGATGATCAACCCAAAGAAGGAGAATAGAAATGAGAAAATTATTGCCTATATTGATCATCTTTTTATTCACTATTGCAGGTTTAATTACTGTGCAGGCTCAAGAGAGTGATGATAAAAGCACATTAAAAGGCATTATCAATGGTCGTATTGTTGATGGTAATGGACAGCCAATGAATAATGTCATGGTATCTACCAAGGCCGTAGTACAAATTATTGATAGTGCGCCAGTTTCTACTACTACAGATGAACAAGGACATTTTCAACTGGACGGTTTAACCGCTGGTAATTACACAATAAATGCCTCTTTTCCTGGTTATGTAATAGAGAGCAAACCTTCAAATAAAGAAACCTATTATCGCGTAGGTGATAATAATGTTGAGATTACTATGATTAAAGGTGGTGCCATTAACGGTATAATTACAGCAGGCTCCAATAATGAGCCAGTTATCGGTCTACCGGTTACGTATGTCTATTTAAAAGATCTTGATGGTAAAGTGCGTAAGGACAAAAACTATTTTTCTCAACGAGCATATACCGATGATCGTGGTATCTATCGTCTTTATGGTCTAAGACCAGGAGAATATTTGGTGCGTGTAGGTGGTTCCTCACCATACTCTATTGTTGCTACTGCATTTGATGATAACCAACAACTTTACTATCCTGGCACGCCACGCGCACAGGCTAAATCGATTACTGTTCATTCTGGCGAGGAAATAAACGGTATTGATATTCGCTATCGCAAGGCTGCTGGTTATCAAATTACTGGCACAATTAATGCTGATGATAAAAAGCTAAAAACGGACGAGAATGTATATTCCATTAGAACCAATTTAGTAGACAGTGACAGCAAATTAATAGCCGATTTTAGTCAAGCAACAATAAAAAATGATAAATTGGAATTTAAATTTTTTGGTGTAGCTAGTGGCAATTACGACCTCTATGCAGAATTTATTGACACCAATACCAAAGAACATTTTTTGTCTCTAGTAAAACATCTACAAATTAAAAATACTGATGTGAGTGGCATTACACTGACATTAAATAGAGTAGCTGCTATAAATGGGCAGGTTATACGTAAAAAACTAGATGAGAAGCAGTTACAACAGTTAAATAAGACTAGCAGCAAATTGCCTTATGCTGAAATTATTATTAAGGCACAAAATAGTGTTACCCCTAAAGAGTATAATCCTTCATCACCAGAGTTAATTGATGATATTGTGCCCGATAGTAAAGGCAATTTCACAATTGATAATGTACATGCGGGACTCTATTTTCTCTCTTTATATTTAAGTAATAAGAATTGGTATCTTGATGCTATTACACAAGGGGATGAAAGTAAGCCACAGCAACAAATTGAACAATTAAATAAGGGGATTACGGTTAAAGACGGCAATGGTGTCACCAAACTTAATGTCAAAGTTGCCGAAGGCGCTGGCAAAATTCAAGGGCAAATTAATAAAGAGAATAATAAGAGTTTACCTCCATTAACAGTACATTTAATACCTATAGACAAAGAATTAGTCGATAATCTATTAAGATATTATCAGACTGATGTTGACGCATCAGGCAATTTTCTTTTGGAGAATATTGCACCAGGAAAATATTGGGCTATTGCTTTACCTCATGAAATTTCAGCAAAAGCTGATGAGAAAAATATTAGTACGCTTGAGACTAATGTAGCTTGGAATGATACTAAAAGATCTGCACTAAGACGCACAGCGGAAACAGCTAATTACGCCATTGAGGTAAAATTTTTTGAGACAGTAGATAATGTTAAATTGGCTATTTCTAATATAAAGAAAGAACCATCTGTTAAATCACAGAAATCTCTAAAAAAATAGTCCCTCTATGTGCATCAACTTAAGCAGCTAAGGGATATAGAGTAAAATATTTATCGTAAGGAAAATCAAGGTTTGCTGCTTAAGCTAGTAAGCATAAAATCATTAGCAAGTTCTAAAAAATAGCGAGTATTTCTAGCTAAAGTATCACCATCACCTCTTTTAAGTGCTTCTAATATAATTTCTGCATGTGCTGGAATTTGCTCTGGTTCTGGGACAGACTGGAAAAACTGAGCAGATAAAGTAAGATATACAGGACGAAGCGAGTTATATAAAAGTTGGGCAAATAAATTACCACTAGCGCGGGCTATTTCTGAATGAAACTCAAAGTCTAATTCCATCAATCGATTGCGGTTAGAGCTATTTTGTTTTTCTTTTTCAACAATTTCTTCTAATTTTTTAATATTTTCCTCTTTAGCATTTTTAGCAGCTAAGCGAAATAGTTCTGGAACTACAATTATGCGAAATTCCAGTATAGATTTAACTAAAGGCTGTTCTAGAGGCAGTCCTGATTGAATTACAGACATTAAAAATTCAAAGCTACCATTACTTTGATAATCTAAAACATAAATTCCATCTCCATGCCTAACTTCTATTAAATTCATAGCTTGAAGTCGTTTTAAGGCTTCTCTTAAAGGAACGCGTGTAACTCCTAGCTGACGAGAAAGCTCACGCTCTGGAGGAAGCTTTTCTCCAGCTTTTAATGTTCCTAAAAATATTTTTTCTTGCAGCATTAAAAATATCTCATCTGATACTTTGCGTCTTGCTACAGGCACAAAATGCTCTGTTTCCACATTATTCTCCTAACAACATATAGAATCTATTTTAATAATTTTGGTAAATATATTCAGGAATTATCTAATAATAATCAAGAAAAACAAATATGAAATAATAAAGAGATTTCTGGTAGTGCGCAAAATGTAAGGCTGACCAATAGTTCATTTTGGCCGAAACTCGTTTCTAAAGCTGCATTCTAGGCAATACTGAACTTCTATTGAGCCTTACATTTCTATCACTACCTTTTATTTGCTTATTTTCCTTGCAAACTTTTTCAGTAACAAACTTGTTTGTGATTTAAGCCTTTTAACTATAATTTGCTGTAAAATAAGTAGATTACAGTAACTTGCTTTATATCAAACAGTTAGGCAACTTTTTAGTATATAAAACAGAGTCAAAGAAACTGCAATTTTTCTTAGGAAAAATGGAAATTTTCACTTGCCTTTAATTATTTTTTATGGTACAAACTCTTAATACGTAAATTCCTGATAGTGATTCTTTTGTAGGAGCCTATCTTACATGTGCTTGCATAAGCATACGCAGACCTAAGATATATTTAATTGCGATTATGTTCGTTATTTTAACATAGTTAGCATTTTTGTTCTAAGGTAATATAATTACTATAACTTTCTAAAACCATATCGTACACAAAAGATAATATATCGTTTCTAGTAGCCAAAAGCTGTGAGTAGAAGGGGGATATATTCATACTTTTCCTCTTTAGTAAAAGTGACAATACAAGAATTAACTAGTTGAATTATATAGAGATGTAGCAATAAGCATTTTACGAAAGTCTGTCAATGTTATTGGTATTATTGTAATGTGCTCAATGATGAGCTAGTACCAAGTGTCTTTATTTTAATAAAGCATAACCACACAATAGCAACGTCATCAGTATATTAGTATCATTTTGATGCTATGGTTGAGGTGTGTCTAACCATAAGATTTTTAAGGGTTTGTTATTATGAATGTTACAAATTCAAATATACTTCCAAACAAAAGTAATGATCCATTGTTATTAGGTCTTGATGAGTTATGGAGAGAAACACTAGGAAACTCAAGCATATGCATTGCAGTGCTTGATGGACAAGTAGATTTATCTCATCCCTGTTTTATTGGTGCTAATCTTAAAGCCATTGATACTGTTGTATCAGCTAAGTCAGCAGCAAGGTTTCCAATAGAACACGGTACAAATGTAGCCAGCATAATTTTCGGTACACATAAAGGGACAGTAAGGGGTATTGCTCCTTATTGTCGAGGTCTATCAATACCTGTGTTTGGCAGTAATGCAGATTCATCTATTTCCTGTTCACAACTTGACCTTGCGCGTGCTATTTCTTTGGCAGTGCAACATGGAGCACATATTATAAATATAAGTGGTGGACAGTTAGATAATACTGGTCAAGCTGAACCATTATTAGCTGATGCTATACGTTTGTGTGCCAAAAATAATGTATTAATTATTGCTGCCGCAGGAAATAATGGTTGTGAATGTCTACACATTCCTGCTGCGCTTCCTTCTGTGCTTGCTGTAGGCGCAATGGATAGACAAGGTTCACCATTAGAAAGTAGTAATTGGGGTAAAAAATATCAAGTTCAAGGTGTTCTTGCTCCTGGTCAAAATATCTTGGTAGCAACGCCAGGCGGAGAAACGGCTTTACGCACAGGTACAAGCTTTGCGACTCCAATAGTCTCAGGTATTGTTGCATTATTATTAAGCATACAGTTAAAACAAGGTTTAAAAATCAATCCTAGTCTTATACGCCAAGTAATTTTAGATACTGCTACTGGATGTGGTGAAGAGTCATTTTCAGACTGCCAACGTCTTTTAGCAGGTCGTATCAATATTATTGAAGCACTGAAAAAAATTAAAAAAGGAGAAAACATGTCCGAACAAAGAATAGAAGCTTCTCAATTGCTCCAGGTTATAAACAACAATTCCGTTCCTGTGTCGGAAAGCATTCAACCCTCAGGCTCAGGGCTTTCCAAACCAAATGAATCAAGCATGATGAAAAAAGAGATGTCTATAGTAAATCCCTTAGCACAAAGTACACAAACGCAGTCTTTCCCTGGTAATAGTAGCATCTATGCAAGTAGTGGTGTCTTTCCTTCTGGTGGAAATGGTGGGTGTGGATGTGGTGGTAATAATACACCGCCCTCTCTAGCTTATGTACTGGGACAAATTGGATATGACTTTGGTACTGAAGCAAGACGCGACTCATTTCTGCAACAGTCTGGAAAAAATACCGATTTACCAACAGAACTCTTAGCATATGTTGAAAATAATCCCGCTCAGGCTAGTGGTGTTATTTGGACGCTTAACCAAGATACTACTCCAATATATGCCATTCAACCATTAGGGCCTTTTGCTACTATTGGTTATGACCGTTTAAGGGAGTTTTTAAAGGCACAGCAAGAAGCAGAAATAGAACGAGTGTCGATACCAGGAGTTGTTTCAGGTAAAGTCACTTTACTTAATGGTCATACCATACCAGTACTCTTTCCTGATGTTAGAGGTATGTATAGTTGGTCAACAGGCGCATTAGTTAATAGTTTAGTAGAAGGTCTTGGAGAAGAAGACAAAGAAAAGAAAATTCAAGAAATACATAATTTTCTTGCACGAGTTTATTATGAAATCCGTAATCTAGGGCTTTCTTCACAAGATAGAGCTATTAACTATGCAGCAACTAATGCATTTCAAGTCAGTCAAGCCTATAGGTCTGCAATAAAAGACAATATGACTCTTGATACAATTGGTGTAGAGCGTAGCCCCATTTGCAGGCTAGGATCAGATTGTTGGGATGTAAAATTGACATTTTTCAATCCTTCTAAACGATTTGAACAAGCTCGTAGAGTATATCGATTCACTGTAGATGTTAGCGACATTATACCTGTGTCAGTAGGAACAGTACGCGACTGGCATGTTTACTAATATCCAATATGTACAAGTTGGCAATTTTGCTTTGCTAAAGAAATAAGTTTAGATATCTGGCTATAGATAAGAACTATTCTCAGATTGCCGACACTACTAATGTTATCAGAGCATTAAAAAAGTTAAAAAGGAGAAAGTATGTCCGAACAAAGAATAGAAGTTTCTGAATCGCTCCAGATCCTAGACAACAATTCCATTGCTGTGTCGGAATCCATTCAACCATCAGGACTTACTAGACCAAATGAAAAAGAAGTGACTATGGCGAATATCCCAAGACCAGAAAAGATAGAGATAGATCCTATTTCCACTAATGGCTCTTATCTAAGTAATATATCTCCTTCTGGTGAAGGTGGTAGCTGTGGATGTGGTGGCAGTACACCACCATCCCTAGTATATGCACTGGGGCACATTGGCTTTGACTTTGGTACTGAAGCAAGACGCGATTCATTATTAGAAAAACCTAACGAAGAAGGTATCATTTCAGTAGCAGAACTGTTAGCAAATTTTGAAAATAATCCTTCTGATGCTGCTAGTGTTATCTGGACGCTTAATTTAGACAGTACCCCAATATATGCTATTCGGCCATTTGGGCCTTTTGCTGCTATTGGTTATCAATATCTAATGGAATTTCTCAAAGCCCAAGGAGAAGATGGGACAGAGCGAGTATCAATACCAGGTATTGTTTCTGGTAAGGTTTCTTTAATCAATGGGCACACTGTACCAGTGCTATTTCCTGATGTTAGAGGTATGTATAGCTGGTCAACTGCTACATTAATTAAAAGTTTGATAGGAGAAATTTCAGAAAATGAAGAAGAAAGAGCACGACAATTCAATAAAACTCAAGCAATAATCAATTTTCTTAGACGAATCTACCATGAAGCTCGTAATCTAGGGCTTTCTTCACAAGAAAGAGCTATTAACCATGCAGCAACTAATGCATTCCAACTTAATAACATCTATATTTCTGCAATAAATGCAGAAATGAGTCTTGATACAATAGATGTAGAAGCTAATTCAACTTGTAGACCAGGAAGAGATTGTTGGGATGTGAAATTAATATTTTTCAACCCTAATAGTCGCTTTGAGCAAGCTCGTAGAGTATATCGATTTACCATAGATGTTAGTGACATTATTCCTGTTGTAGTAGGAGAAGTACGTGATTGGTATGTTGACAATGATTTAGTGTCTATGTCTGGAGCTATTGAACCATCAGGTCTTACTAAACTAAATCAATCAAGTGTAATAAAACAAGAAGCAACACTAGTAGATAACTTCCAACTCCAAACTGTAGAAAAACAATCTTTTCTTAGTAATCCTTATATTAATAGCATCTTTCCTTCTGGTGGAAATGGCGATTGTAAATGTAGTAATGGTAGCAAAAGTAATAATAGTAACGGTATATCATCTTCTTTAGTGTATGCATTAGGGCAAATTGGCTATGACTTTGGTACTGAAGCAAGACGTGACTCATTTGTACAACAAACTGATGGAGGAGAGGTTGATTTACCAGAAGTACTATTAGCCCACCTTGAAAATAATCCTTCTGATGCTACTGATGTCATTTGGACACTTAATTCAGATGATATCCCAATATATGCTATTCAACCATTTGGGTCTTTTGCAGATGTAGGCTATCAACGTTTAAGAGAGTTTCTTAAAGAACAAAAGGAAGAAGAACAAATATCAATACCAGGGGTTGTTTCTGGTAAAGTCACTTTACTTAATGGCTATACCTTACCAGTAATCCATCCAGAAGTTAGAGGTATGTATGCATGGTCAATAAACACACTAACTGAAAAGTCTAGAAGTCGCGCAGAAGAAACGCGAAAAAGAGGCAACTGGGATGAGACAAAAAGTAAAGCAGTAGCAGATAGAATTGATGGTGGATTAGGGAATTTTCTTGCAAGAGTTTACTATGAAATTCGTAATCTAGGACTTAGCCCCCAAGAAAGGGCTATTAACTATGCTGCAACTCGCGCATTCCAACTAGATACTGTCTATAGCTCTGCCATAAATAAGAGTCTGGATCTTCAGTCTATAGATGTAGAGCCTAGCCCTATTTGCCGGCCAAGTGGAGATTGCTGGGATGTAAAGCTAATATTTTTTGATCCCTCTGGCAATAACCAAGCTCGTAGAATGTATCGATTTACAATAGATGTTAGTGACATTGTTCCTGTGAAAATAGGAAAAATGCGTACTTGGACTATGTAATATTTAGCCACTTGTTTAACTAAAACATATTAGAGAACAAAAGGAGGCATTTATGCGATTACCAAAACAATCTCCTTCTATAGAGAGAGTGTCTTTTAATTCAAGTAGGTTCATTTTCAATAAAGGGATTGAGCCAAGCTTGAAGTGTTACAACACAACGGATTGTACAGGTAGAGTTATAGGCGAGAGATATGATTGTCATAACTGTAGAGCTATAGGTGGAAAATCATTACTACTTAATAGCGGAACCTGTCAACGTTGTTAAGTAATTATTTGAAATAATGAAATTGGAAAGATTTTGGTTACTAAGCAAAAGACTAAACCAATAGTCTTAAAGCTAATATTTTTGCACAATTCTAATGGAAAAGCTCATTAAGTTCCATTACTTGCTCAAAAACCTTTTTCTTTAAACGCATTAGTTAATTTTGCTTTGTTTAACCTTTTTATTTTCGAGACGTTAATAGTGTATCAACCCGCTTATGGTGTGGATGATATAGGGCTGAAACAATGAACAATACTATATTTTTTTAGGAGGAATAATGAGATTACCAAATCAAGCTAAACCTGTAATGAGAAGTTTTAGTGCAGCAGCACCACAAGCTGATGTGACACCCTCTTTTGATGTTTGGTGCATGATAAAGTGTCTAGGATTTGGAGCAATTGGTTGTCTTAAATGTGGAACAGACATAAGTTGCTGGATATCTTGTGCTGGACCAAAAGCAGTTCAATGCTTCCAACAATGCTCATAAATTAATACAAATCATTGGTGTTGGTAGTGAAAAACATAAGTAATATCGCTTCAACTCCAACTTGCTTATGTATTAATTTTGCTCTCAAAACAAGCTCTTATTCTGAGCTTTAGTCGTCATTTTAACAGTGATGACTAAAGCTTTATCTAATAAACAATTATTTTTTAGCAGGAATTTAGGAGGAATAATGAGATTACCAAATCAAGCTAAACCTGTAATGAGAAGTTTTAGTGCAACAGCGCCTCAAGCTAATGTGATGCCCTCTATCGATATTTGGTGTATGGTGAAATGTTTAGGCTTAGGTGCTCTTAAGTGTGCTTATTGTTTAACCAGCATACCTTGCTGGGTAGCTTGTGCTGGGCCAAAAGCGGTTCAGTGCTTCCAAGAATGCTCATAACTTGTTATAAATTATTAGCATTAGCAGTTAGTATATAAGGATTAATATTATAGGGCTATTGCTAGCGCTAATATTAATCCTTCTCTAAACATAGAAAAATACTATTTTGAGGTGAATTATGGATCTACCCAAAGACTCTCTCAATGAATCAAAACTGCGTTTGGAAGAAGATGAGGCAATGAAGTTACATCTAACCAATATTGTTAGTTTTTTGCAAGCTAGCAATATAGATATGTTTGAACAGCCTCTTGATAAATTAGAAGAGCAATTAAAGAGTGATGAACCACTGCAATTAAGTCTACGTGATTCTGCTGAGAAACTTCATGTATTGGGCTTTGTTAGTTTTTTGCAAGCTAGTGAATATGAATTGATAGAAGTAATGATACACAACAATATCTGGATTGGGTCCCCGCCAGTTGATCCAGGAGGAAGTGGGGAAGTAATGTATGGTCTTTTTCTTTACTGGATACATAACCCACCCAATTTTATTCAAAAACTTTTGGATGAACATAAAATATTCAAAGCCATTTGGGATGTGTTTCAATCACTTGCTCCTACACAAATTAGCACTGAAAACTACAATGCGTTACTAAATGCCGTTAAAACCATGGGTGTAGTAGCAATGAATGGTAGTATTTTTGGATTAAACTTTTATGAATCACTTGATGCCAATTGGTTATGGGCAGCAATTGATTATATGATATCTACTATTTCTCATAATCGTGTTCCTTTTAGTACAACCAATGTACCACCTATCTCTTTGGTAGGTAGTAGGCCGCAGAGAGTTAAAATAGCATTGTTAGGTGATTGGGGGACAGGTGATGATACAGCAAAAGCCATTATTAACCAGGTATTAGCATTAAAACCAGACTATATAATTCACTTAGGGGATGTCTATTATGCGGGCACGGCAGGGGATTTTTTACCTTTAAACGAAGAGAAAAATAATTTTTTAGCTCTTTGGCCTCCAATAGCAAATTCTTTTGCTCTCAATTCTAACCATGAAATGTATAGTGGTGGTAAAGGATATTTCAATGTTTTGCTTGCAGACCAACGCTTTTCTCAACAACAGAAAACAAGTTATTTTGCTTTAGCTTATGGTGGATGGACGATATTAGGGCTTGACTCCGCTTATTTTTCTCATTCAGTCTTTTTTACAAATGGCAGCTTAGGAGGACCAGATGATGGTCAAATATCTTGGATTAAAAATCTTAATCTATCAGCTAACAAAGTCATTGTACTGACTCACCACAATGGACTAACTGACGATGGTTCAAAAGAAACCAACCTATGGACAGAGTTAAATTCTGCACTAGGAGGCGATCCAGCAGCCTGGTATTGGGGACATGTTCATAATGGTATTGTTTATAAATCACCCACTGTTACAGGCAGAAATACTTTAGCTCGTTGTACTGGGCATGCAGCTTTTCCTTTTGGGAACGCATGGGAGCTAAACGAGTGTGAAAATATAGTTTATTATGCACACACTCCTAATCCTGATGGAGGTGTTCGTGTATACAATGGTTTTACCATGTTAACAATAAAATCAGATGGCACGGTAAAAGAAGATTTTTATGAGCAAAACACTAAAAACCCAGTGTTTAGTAATAGTTTTTTAAGATAGAATTTTTAATTTTCTATTACGGCTTGGCTAGTGTAAAGCAATCCTCCTATAAGTCCATTTACCATCAATAAACTATAGGCAACAAATGCAAATATTGTAGCTTGAGTGTTATTTATTCCTAATGGACTAAGTAATAAAACCAGCAAATATTCACGAACTCCTATACCATTAGGTGGCGAAATAGGTAGCATCCTAGCTACATCAACTACAGAAATAAGAGCCATTAAAACAAAAAAAGGAATTTCTAAGCCTAAAGCAAGCGCAACTAACCAACAAGAAACACACCATAAAGAGCGAACTAAAAAAGTACTAAGAATAATGCTTAATATAAGGCCAGGTCTTTCACTAAATACTGCTAAATGGTTGGTAATTGGCTCAACTAAACCACTAATAAACTTTCGTCCTATTTTGGTTTCTATAAATTTTATTAAGTCAACAAATCTTTTCATAGCGGTTTTACTTAATAAAATTAAACAGAGGCTTATTGAAATAGCAAGTAGAATAATTAAAGCATAAAAGTTAGCAGGGTGATTAAGGTAATTTCTCCCTAAATAAAGCCCTAGCATTCCATTTAGTACAAGCCCAACAAGACTTACTAGACGCTCAACTACAACAGAAGTAAAAACAAAACTACCATCACCTGTTATTTTACTAACCCTAAGCATTCTTACTAGATCACCCCCAACCGCTCCAGGGGTAAAAAGATTAAAAAATTGAGCTATAAGATATTGTCCAAATAATGTAAAGCTACTAACTTTATATCTTACTTTTACTAATAATTGCCAGCGCCAGCCCATTAAATAGGTCATAAATAAAGTACTTAGTATTGCTCCGAGCAGTTCAAAGTAATTTACTTTAATAAGTACTCTTAGTAACTCGTTTTTATCTATATGTGATAAAACATAGGCAAGTGCTAAAACGCCTACTATTAATTGTAGAAATTTCCATATAGTGCTTTTCTTTTTTGGTATTTCATTAATAGAAGTTGAGATTTCAGTAGAATTAGCAGAATTAGCAGAATTAGCAGAATTGGTAGAGCTATTAGAATTAGCAGCAAGTAATATTTCTGATGACTCTGAATTCAAGTTTTTATTTACCTTTCAAGTGGATATTAACCCAGATTTTTGCTAATTCTTGTAAGGTGTAGAAAATATGTGAAGGGCGTACAGTTGAACTTCCTGCTGTACGTGGATAATGTCTTACACCAAGTTCTGTCATTGAAAATTTATAATGGCGAGCTTTAGCAAGTACTTCTGCATCAACAAAAAAGCGTTGTGACTCAATTTTAATTTTGTCAAAAATCTCTTTACGAAATAACTTAAAAGCACAATCAATATCTCGCACTTTTATTCTAAAAATTATTCTTACTAATAAGTTAAAACCCCAAGAAAGAAATAGCCTAGTTAATGGATCATACCTATAAATACGAAACCCACAAACTAAATCATAATCTTCTATTGGAGCAATAAAATTTTTTAATTCTTTAACATCAAACTGGTTATCAGAATCGGTATAAAAAATTAACTCTGATTTAGCACCAGTAAAACCATTGCTTAAAGCTTGAGCATAGCCAAGGTTAGTTGGGTGGTGGATTACGCGAATTTCCTTATATTTAGCTGCTAAAGCATCGCTAATTTCGCCAGTACGATCTCGACTCCCATCATTAACAATAATTACCTCATACTCAGAGAAAGGGAGCGTTTTTAATACATCAAGCATTTTTAATGCTGCGGATTCAATATTTTCCTCTTCATTAAAAGCAGGCAAAACAGCAGAAATTGAACGGAACTTACTGGTCATTTTTTATAAATATCCTAAACTCTTAAGTCGTGCACTTACTTCTTCGCTATCTTCTTCAGAAAAATCTGCTTCTATTTTTTGAGTCTCAAGAGCTTGTGTAGAACCTATAGGATTAGCTTTTAAGTAGCTCTCATCTATCATTTCGGTTAAAACTTCACCATCCATATCTTCAGGGATAGAATAACCCATTAGATAAAGCATTGTTGGTGCAACATCAATAATTTGTGCTTTTGAAAGTCTAATTCCTGATTTTATATTTGGGCCTTTGGCAATATATAGTCCATTCATACGATGATCGCCTGAATTACCATAAACATCTGTGATAAAACGATTAGAGGTTAAATCTAATGTTCCCATAGGCTTATACCTCATATCTTGTGGAAGAAAAGAAATATCAGGAGCAGATTCTACGTGAGGGCCTGTATAGATTTCTTCTCGTCGCCAGATTTGCCCTATTAGTTTTTCTTTTGTGTTGGGATCAATAATTGCTTTAAGTTTATCTACTAGCATATTACAAGTACGTTCATACTCAACACCAGGGCTAACTGAGCCTTCAGGCTCACGACCCTTTAAGTTAATAAATATTTGGCCGTAATTGCCTTTAGAGTAGGCTACAGTTTTTGACCAGTCTACATCTTGGAGTGAAAGCATTAATTTATTAATAATCTTAAAAAGCTGAGAGCGATTTGTTACACCAGCAGCTAAACGAATTTTTGCAAGTCCTAAGCGCATTGACATACGATAACCAAATTCAGGAGTAAACCCTAAGCTAAATAGCAGTCGCTTAAATTGGGTCATTGCACTTTCTTTTAGGACTAATAAGCCTTGTTCAAGTAGCCAAATATTAAAACATAAGAATTTATGAATTGGGCCAAACCCATGGTCTGATGCCATCATTACTAAAGAATCCCTGCCTGCTTTATTTACCATTCTACCAACTGCTTCATCCATAGCTTTCCAAAACTGCATTACTCTATCGCGGTGTTTTGTGACTTCTTGGCGGCTACTTAAAGGGTGTGTTTCATCCCAAATATGCCAGAGTTCATGTTGGCAACGGTCTGTACTCCAAATATGGTTAGCATAAAAATCCCAAGGATAATTTTCCATTAAATATTCTGTCACCTTGGTTTTATACTCTAATTCATCAAAAAGTTGATCTAGAACTTTATCAATATTTCCAGGAGCATAAACTTCTGTTATATAAAGCCTATAAGGGCCAAATTTTGATTCTATTTCCTTAAGTAGATCACTTGGGTAAGTAAAATCACGTTTTCCTTTAGGAGTTAAAAAGTCAGACACCATTAAACCATTAACTGGTGCAGGTGGATAAGTAACAGGCATATTTGTAACAATTACTTTTTTCTCTAGCTGGGAAAGAATATCCCATATAGCAGGGCTATCACGTAGAGCTTGATTAACTGGTAGGTCATGCATTGAGCCGCTACGACGAAGTAAAAATTCTAAAATCCCGTGTTTACCAGGATTTTTTCCTGTTACTAGCGAAACCCAAGCAGTAGGAGTAATTGGAGGTATAGTTGTTTCTAAAGAAGCACGTGCACCATTAGAGATTACTTTTTCTAAGTTTGGAAGACCAATTTCACGCATTAAGGGATCAAGTAAATCAAAGGTTGTCCCATCTAAACCAATAAACAGTAATTTTCTATTCATAACTCTTTATAACTCTAATAAAAACTTAAAGAAGCAGGCAAAATTTATCTAATTTAGTAAGTTGATAGCTTAGCGTCAAAATCTCTTAGGTCAAGCCCTTGTTGCAATAGCTTAATTTGCTCCTAGACTCTTTGAGATTAGATTTATCTACCTACGGCTAATTGTAAATTAGATTGTTCTACTAGCTGCCAACTATTAGGATTACGTAATAATTGAGAGACTAATTGAGCATGTAGCGCATGACCTGAACGTTCAGCAGTAACTTTTCCAATAATAGGTCTACCTGCTAAAGCTAAATCACCTAAAATATCTAGCACCTTATGGCGAGCAAACTCATCAACAAATCTTAACCCTTCACTATTCATTAACCCATCTTCTGTTAAAACAATTGCATTTTCTAAAGATCCTCCACGAATCAAGCCTGCCTTACGTAGCGCATCAAGTTCTTTAACAAATCCAAAAGTCCTAGCTAAAGCAATTTCTTTAATATAGCTACTAAAACTAAATTGATAGTTAAACTCTTGTCTACCAATTAAAGGGTGTGAAAAATCTATGGTTGAGTTAATAGAGAGCGCTTGAGCAGGTTCTATTTTAATCCATCTATTGCCATCGCTAACTTCTATAGGTTCTAGCACTTTTAAACACACTCTTTTAGCAGACTGTTCAATTATATCTGCCGATTTTATCAAATTAATAAATTCCCCTGCACTACCATCCATAATTGGGACTTCTAAAGAGTCAAGTTCTACAATGCAATTATCGATTTGACACCCTGCTAAAGCAGAAAGTAAATGCTCTACAGTAGCAACCATTACGCCTAATCTCATCAAAGTAGTTGCATAAGCAACTTTAGCGACATATTCAATTGAAGCAGGGATTTCAAATTCTGATAAATCTATTCTACGAAAGCGAATACCACTATTAGGAGGGGCAGGTTTTAGAGTCATTTTTACTTGACAACCTGTATGAAGCCCTTGTCCTTGACAGCTAACAGTGTGTTTTATAGTACGTTGTTGGATAAGTTCTTGATTATTATTAAAATTAGTAAAGTTTTGAGATGTAAAGAGGGTCACTTTCTACTTCCTCCCTAGCACTAGAGCAATTCAGTATTTTAGTATTGTTACTTGCTTAGGAATTTGGATTTCAAATTTTAATTGCAGCGATGCCTTTAGCATTTTTTATACCAAAACTTTTCTTTTGGGTTCTCTAATGAACAATTATTCTATTTTTTGGGTTTATAGTTTTTATAGGCTTGTTATAAGAAAGAAATTAAAATAAGCAACTGTTGCTTAGCTGCAACGATCCTGCCTTAAAGATGTCGCTAAAAGACTACAAATTTTTAATTTATTTTAAATAAATTTTAAGTAAATTTTAAGTAAACTCTAAATAAACTCTAAAGTAAGACTGACAAAAAAGTTTTCTTTGGTTGGCTATAAAGTTCTAGATATAATAAACCGTTTTTCAAAATCTATGGAGGCAAAAAATAATGAATCAATTAGCTAAAGCTCTACTTTTAGCAGCAGGTGGTGTTCTTGCTTATAATCTAGTCCAAACCTATTCTAGAGTGAGTTTGCCAGATTATTATAGGGATAAAACAGCAATTGTAACAGGTGGGGCAAGTGGAATAGGTAAGGCAATAGTAGAAAAACTTATTGGAATAGGCACTAAAGTTTTAGCTGTCGATTATAATGAACAAGCCTTAGTTCAACTACAGGAAGATTTACCTTTACTAGAAATTTTGCCTATGGATTTAGTCTTAGAAGATGCTCCTAGAAAAATACTTGACCATGCTTGTAGTGTATTTGGGAATGTAGACTTATTATTTAATAATGCTGGAATTATTTTTCTAGGCTCATTTTGGGATATGACAACACCTCAAATTGAGCGTTTAATAGCAGTTAACCTAATTGCTCAAATTCGTATGACTCATGCTTTTTTACCTTATTTTTTAGATAAACGCTCAGGTGTAATTGCCTATACTGGTTCTTTAAGTGCTCATGTTTATTCACCCTCTCATAGTGTTTATACTGGAACAAAAGGAGGGTTAAATAATTTTGTTGCAGCGCTTAGAAGAGAACTCCCAAAAAATAGTGGGGTGCAATTAACAATAATCCACCCTAATGTAACACTTACAAATCTTGCTGAAGAAGAGCTTTTTAATATGACAAAACAATTTATTAGTTTAGAATCTTCTGAAGAAGTAGCTCTTGCATTCTTACAAGGTATTGCAAATAAAGATAAAGAAATCTTTGTACGCATTCGTGATAATGCATATAAATGGATTGAACGCTTAGCTCCAGAATATGTTGATGAGCAATTTGATAAACTCTTAGCTATAGATCCAACAAGAAAAAGACATCTTAGCCCCCGTCGATAAAATAACTATTGATTAGTAATTAATAGCAACTACTGACAACTAATAAATATTTGGTGGGATTATGTTAGAAAATATAGAAATCGGTGCAACATTTGGACGTTACACGCTTTTGTCCGAAATAGGTCGCGGTGGAATGGCTGTTGTTTATAGAGCACTAGATACCGTACTTGGTCGTGAAATAGCAATAAAAATTCTTCTTTCAGATAAAACAGTAAATAGTGAAATAGACCGATTGGTTTTGCAAGAAGCTATAACCGCCTCAGGTCTAAACCACCCTAACATAATCACTATTTATGATGTTGGTCAGCAAGATAGCTACTATTATATTGCAATGGAGCTAATTACTGGTCAAACCTTACGCGATAGGCTTAATAGTGGCGCACTAGCACCAAGTGATGCTATAGAGTTTGCAATTCAAATAGCTGAAGGTCTAGGAGCAGCACATTCTCTAGGCATTATTCATAGAGATGTTAAGCCAGAAAATATCATACTTAGAGAAGATAACCATATAAAAATCCTAGACTTTGGTTTAGCTAAAATATGCCCTGGCAGCATTTTAGATGAAGCTAAAGGTAAAAGTACTTTAGGGCGCGTTGGGCAACTTAACACCCAAAGAATAATGCAAGGAACTGTTGGCTATATGTCGCCTGAACAAGTTAGAGGCGAAGACGTTGACACGCGTAGCGATTTATTTTCTCTAGGCATAGTTATTTATGAAATGCTAACAGGTCAACTACCTTTTGCTGCAAAAACTGTAGCAGATAAAATGCTTGCAATTCTACGCCTAGAAGTTGTTCCCCCAAGCCAAGTACTAAGTTCTTTAACACCAGAATTTGATCTTTTTATCGCTAAAGCCCTAGCTAAACGTAAAGAAGATAGATTTCAAAATACTTTAGCTATGATAAGAGCATTAAGATTAATTGAGCCTGGAAAAAATACTTCGGCAACTACTACATGGTCACTTGCTAAACCTGCTGGACAAAATGCCCAAACCGTCGCTGAAGCCGTAGAAAACCTAGAAGAAGAATTTGCAAGTAAACAAGGTTTTGTTGGTCGTAGCAAAGAACTTGAACTACTAGAGTCAAGGTTTCAGGTCATCTTAGATAATAAGTCTCAAGTAATACTTATAGTTGGTGAAGCAGGCCAAGGAAAAAGTATATTACTTAGCCAGTTTCGTGAAAGAAACAAATCTAAAGCTAAATTTCTTTCAGGCCGATTTTTTGAAAATATTTGTGGGCTACCTTTTGTCACTTTTCTTGAGGCTTTAAGCGAATATTGGAGCGGTGATTCAATGGATTTATCTAATAATCTATTAGGAGAAATCTTTGAAGAACGCACTAAAGAAATTGAAGACGCACTAAAGAAAAAAGATACAGTTAAAGCCTCTCATGTTTTACTTCAAATGCAAGGTGGTACTGAACAAGCTATTCGTAGCTTTGAAGCAATCCGCCGATGTCTTAAAGAATTGTCTAAACATAGACCTCTAGTATTTCTCCTAGATAACCTTCAATGGGCTGATGATGCAAGTTTGCTTGCATTTGTTTATTTAGTCAAAACTCTAAGTAATGTCCCTATTTTGCTGATGGCAACTCTACGATCAGAACACTTAACTCAAGGTAGCACATTAAAAAACTGGGCTGAGCAAATAAGCCATCGCTCAAATGTAGAGGTTTGTAATCTTTCGCCTTTTAACATAGTTGAAGTAGGGCAAATGTTAAATCAAATGTGTCCTGGTATTGGGCTACCTGAGGCATTACTTAATACTTTATATAGGGAAACAGGAGGAAATCCTTATTTTATTAAAGAAATGCTAATGTTATGGCTAGAGAATGAGACACTATGTAAACATAATGGTAAATGGATAGTATCAAATCTAGAAAACGTAGCTCTACCAAAATCAATTACTGACTTAATAGAAATGCGCTTAAACAATTTAGATAAGCCTATTTCAGAGGTACTTACCCAAGCAGCAGTAATAGGTGATGAATTTAGTTTTGCTTTTCTCCAAGTAGTTACGCAACTTGATGAAGAAGAGCTTATTTATATTTTAGAAACTGCTATTAAACGAAACTTAATAAACGAAATAGGAACTACTGGTGATGATAGATATGTCTTTCATCATAGTTTTATCCAACAAGTTCTATATCAAGGACTGAGTAAACGTAGAAAACGCCAATTACATGAAAAAGTAGCCGAAGCTTTAAAAAAATGCTTTGCAACAATGATAGAAAAAGTCACCCCTCAAATTGCCTATCATTACTACCATGCTTCTATGCCAGAAAAAGCTTTTGAATTTTCTGTTAGGGCATCAGAACAAGAAAGGCGTGCAGGCTCATCAAGTGATCAATCTCGTTATTTAGAGTGGGCTAAAAATGCTTTATCAGAAATGGCAACAGACCTTCATGATAAGAAATTCTTAAGATTAATGGCAACCTATCGTTTAGGATTAGGTTCACTTGCTTCATTAAAAGGTAGGTCTGATGTAGCACTTAGCCATTTAGAAGAAGCTTTAATTATTAGTCAAAAAGTAGCCGACGATCAGTTACATGGCGCTATACTAAATGCAATGGGAATGCTACAACTACTACTTACAGATTACCAATCAGCACAAAAACATTTTAGTGAAGCAATTTCACTATTTGAGCGTGTAGGTGATACGGCTCAGCGCCTAGAAGCACTTTCTGGTTTTGCTCTTTCTAAATCATTTGAAGTAAAAGAGCTAGAACGCTCTGCTCGCTGGTTACTAGCTGTTGCAGGAAAATCATCACAAGCAAAAGGTTTTGCTTATACAGCCTTAGCCCTTTCAAATATTCAGGTTGGATTACTTGGTCAAGCAGTTAAATACTATAATAAATCCTTAGAAAACCTAGAAGCAGCAGGAGAAACTTCTCAATATGCAAGAACACTTTCTTTACTTGGAACTGCCTATACACAACGCCGTCAATTTGATTTAGCCGAAGAATGTTGCTTAAAAGGCTTAGAACAAGCCTCAAATATTAATATATTTGCTGAACTTATCGCTAATATTACTATGGTGCCTGTATTACTTCATAGAGGTGAAGTAAAAAAAGCATTAGAAACCGTTCAACATGTTTTACACTTAAGTCAAAAATCTAGCAATCGTTTACATATTAGTCGAGCTTATGCCCAACTTGCAGAAGTAAATTATCAATGTGGAGAATTACAAGAAGCTATTAACAATTATCAACAAGCCATAGAGCTTTTTACTCTATTAAAATATCCCTATCGCTTAGCAGAAGCACTTGCTAAACAAAGTTACTGTTATCTTAAAAGCAAACAAATAGATAAAGCACTAGAAACCTGTAGACAAGCTAGAACCATTTCACGAGAAAACCAATTTCGTTATAGCTTAATGGTATCATCTGAAGTAATGGCAAGATGTTTTGTTAATCAAAATCGTTTAGCCGAAGCAAAAACCTATATTCGCGAAGCAAAACATGCATTAGAAGAAATGAAAGCTGATCTTCCTGAAGATGTTATACCTAACTTTTTATCGGATAAAACAGATCTATTAAACTTATATCAAAAACATATTGGTAATTAAATACTTTGAAAATAAAGCTTTAATCATCTCTAACTAGAAATTTAGTTTTTTATAAGGAAAACTTCAATGTCTACACTACTAGAAACCTTAAGTAGTTATGTGCCATCCTTTGTTGTTTATCAAGCCGCAAAAAACCCTACTTACTTTACTAAACCAACCAAAGAAAAACTTATATCTGTAGTGCTTTTTGCAGATATTTCTGGATTCACAGCACTTACAGAACGCTTAGCAAAACGCGGGCCTGCTGGAGCAGAAGAGCTAACTCATTTACTTAATAATTACTTAGGCCAGTTAATAGACTTAATTTATTTATATGGGGGAGATATTGTTAAATTTGCTGGTGATGCATTACTTGCCATTTGGCCTACAGAATTACTAGATACAAACTTAGAAAAACTAACCCAAAAAGTTGCTCAATGCTGTTTGGTAATTCAAGAACGCTTACATAATTATCCTGTAGCAAGCGATGTTAATCTTTCTATGAAGCTTGCAATAGGAGCAGGTGAGATTTTAATTCAAACTTTAGGAGGAATTTTTGGTCGTTGGGAATTTTTAGTTGCCGGTAGTCCGCTTACTCAAGTAGGAATATGTAATAAATATGCTAAGTCTGGTCAAATATTAATCTCACCCGAAGCTTGGAACTTAATAAAAGAAAATTCCGAAGTGCTTATTAGCGACTATGATGGTGAGCAAATAATTCAGCTAACTAAAATACGTAATGCAAAATCACTTCAGCCAACAACTAAAATTAAAGCTACAGCCTCAACAACTGCCGCAATAAGAGCTTTTATTCCTGGAGCTATTCGTAGTCGTATTGATGCAGGCCAAACAGATTGGCTAGCAGAACTGCGTAAAATAACAGTACTTTTTATTAATCTACCAGACTTTAACCATAAAACCTCTTTAGAACAGGCTCAAGAAGCAATGTGTGCGCTGCAAACTAGCTTATATCGTTATGAAGGAAGTATTAATAAGATTAGTGTTGATGATAAAGGAGCATCACTTGTAGCCGCTCTAGGGCTTCCTCCGCTCTCACACGAAGATGATGCAGCAAGAGGAGTGCGTGCCGCGCTAGCAATGCAAGAAACATTAAAAAATCTAGGGCTACGAAGTTCAATTGGTGTTACTTCAGGCTTAACTTTTTGTGGTTCTGTTGGTAGTAGTCTTAGACGTGAATATACTGTAATGGGAGATACGGTTAATTTAGCTGCACGTCTTATGCAAGCAGCTACAGACGATATTTTATGTGATGATTTAACAGCTAAAGCAGCTTTTGGTAGGCTAAATTTTACCCCACTTGCTCCATTAAAAGTAAAAGGAAAAATCGACCCTATTGCTATTTATAGACCTTCACTACTTAAAACTAAAAAAGCTAAAACTACTATAAACAAAACTAAAATAGAAATTATTGGTCGTAGTAAAGAAAAGGCTCTATTAAAAGAAAAACTTCAACTCCTAAAACAAAATCATCAAGGCAGTCGCTTAATTATTGAAGGAGAAGCTGGGATTGGTAAATCCCGTTTAGTAGAAGAGATTATCCTACAAGCTCAAGAAATGGAAATTCTGCTGCTTCAAGGAGCAGGTGATTCTATTGAAAGCGCTACTCCTTATTTTGCTTGGCGCAATATAGTAACAGAATTTTTTCAATTAGATAGCTTAGAAAATAGCGATAATTCAACTAAAGAAACCCATATTTTAAGACAACTTCCCTCAGATCCTAAACTTTTGCAAAATGCCCCGCTTTTAGATGTCTTTTTACCTTGGGATTGGCCTGATAATGAATATACATCTCAATTAATTGGTAAAGTTCGTGCTGATAATCTACACGAGACTTTAGTTAGTTTGCTTAAACACTATAGTAAAGAAAATCCTTTAGTAGTTATTATGGAAGATGCTCATTGGTTAGATTCAGGTTCTTTAGCATTACTCTTGCAAATAAGCCAACAGGTTGAAGATCTTCTGCTTATAGTTGCAACAAGACCTTTAGCCGAGCCAATAGCAGCAGATTATAAACAGCTAGAAAGCCTTGTTAATACAGAAAAAGTGGAACTAAGCCATTTATCAACAGAGCAAACAATTGCTCTAGTTTCTCGTCGTCTAGGTGTAAAAAATCTACCTAAAGAAGTTCAAGAATTAATTATAAGTAAATCTGATGGTAATCCATTTTTTAGCGAAGAATTAGCCTATGCAATGCGTGATATGGGCTATATTCAAGTAGTAGACGGCCAATGCCTAATTGCTAAAGATGTTGGGGAGGTAAATACTTGGAAATTTCCAGATACTATACAAGGTATAATTACTAGCCGAGTTGACCGCCTTACACCTGCTCAACAGCTAACTATTAAAGTAGCTAGTGTAATTGGACGAGTATTTCCTTTTCGTACTCTTCAAGATATTTATCCAATAGATAGAGATAGAGAGTTTATCTCTGACCATTTCCAAGTATTAGAAGCACTAGACTTAACCCCACTTGATCGACCTGCTCCAGACCTTGCTTATATATTTAAGCATATTATTACCCGCGATGTGGTTTATAACTTAATGTTATTTTCTCAGCGTAGACAACTACATAGGGCTGTAGCTGAGTGGTATGAAAAGGTTTATGCAAGCGACTTATCACCTTATTACTCTTATTTAGCATTTCATTGGTGTAAAGCGGCTCAAGATCATGAGCCTGAACCTGAGCTTGTTTATAAAGCAATAGACTATCTACAAAAAGCTGGTGAACAAGCTGTTCAGCGTTATGTTAACCAAGAGGCTATTGGCTTTTTTAGCGAGGCACTAGAGTTAATAAATTCTCTTCCTCAAACCAAAGAACGTGCAAAAAAAGAACTAGAATTACAACTTGCTATGGGTGCTCCTGTTATTGCAACTAAAGGTTATGCGGCTCAAGAGGTGCTAACAGCCTATTCTAAAGCTCAAAAACTATGCGAAGAATTAGGAGATAATAAATTACTTTTTCCTGCACTTCGTGGGTTATGGGCTTTTTATATTGGACGTGCAGACTATTTAACGGCTACAAGCTTAGCTGAAAAGTTACTTAAATTAGCAGAAGAAGAAAATGACCCAGCAATTATTTTAGAAGCTTATAGAGCAATGGGTAATGCTGTATTTTGGTGTGGTGAACTAGTTTTAGCACAACAAAATATGGAGGAAGGAATTAAACTCTATACTCAAAATGAACATAGAACCCTAGCTTTCCTTTATGGACAAGATCCAGATGTTGCTAATAGAGGAATGCAGTCTTGGCCTTTAAGTTTAATGGGTTATCCAGAACAAGCTCTTAAACGTGCTCAAGAAGCTATTACAGAAGCTACTCAACTCTCTCATCCTTATAGCCTTGGCTATGCACTAGTGCATACAGCATGTTGTTATCATTATTTGCTACAAGTTGATCTTGCTTATCAAATGGCAAGTGAAGCCGTTAAACTTGCTCAAGAAAAAGGTTTTCCTAATTGGCTACTTGCTGGTATGGTAGTACAAGGCTGGGCTTTAGTGTATAAAGGTGACACAAATAATGGCATAGCTTTAGTTGAACAAGCCCTAGATTTCTGGCGCTCTTCAGGTTCAGAATTAGTTATCCCTTACTTTCTGACCACACTTGCAGATTGTTATAATAAAGCTGGTCGTCTCTCTGATGCACTTAAAACATTAAATGAAGCTTTTATTTATGCAGAGAAAAATACTGACCTATGGTATGAAGCAGAAATGTATAGATTAAAAGGAATGTTTTTAGTAGAAAGTAGCAATATAACTCAAGCAGAAGAAGCATTTATAAAAGCAATTAATGTAGCTAAAAATCAACAATCAAAGCTCTTGCAGTTGCGTGCCACTATTAGCTTAGCTGAGTTATGGCAAAAACAAGGTAAAAAGCAAGCTGCTATAGAAAAGTTATCAGAAATATATCGATGGTTTACAGAAGGCTTTCAAATGCCTGATCTTAAAGCAGCAAGATTATTATTAAAATAACTACAATGTAAAGTAAGTAAGATTAAAGTCTTATCTCTTAAGCCCCAAGGGGGCGAAATAATTGTAGCCAAGAGTGTAAACCCTTGGAATACAATTAGTTAGAAGAAAAAGCCGTAAAGCGGCGAAAGAATAAAAATAGCTTAGAATATTTATTATGTCGCCCCCTTGAGGCTAGAAGAGCTAACTAACTGAAAACCCAGCACTTACGTACTGGGCTACAATTATTTCGCCACTACGTGGCTTAAGATTCAAAAATATAATATTACTTAATTTACAGAGTAATAACTTTAAGGTAAAAATCTGGGAAGTTCAAAATAAATAAAAACCTTAGAAATAGGAGTATCTTATGTTTAATAAAGAATTAGCCTTTAAACAAGCAGAAAGCTACTTGAAAACTAATAAAATCCCCGCAGCAATTGAAGAATATAAAAATATATTTCAAGCCACTAAAGACTTAAATACCCTAAATATATTAGGTGATTTATATATCCGTATAGGTGATATACCTAAAGCAATTAATAGCTTCCTTCCAATAGCAGAAGACTATGCTAAAGATGGTCAATTAGTTAAAGCTATTGCTATGTATAAGAAACTTCATAAGTTTGCCCCAACTGATACTGACATATTATTACAATTAGCAGAGCTACATGCTAAGAAAAAACTCTTAGGTGATGCCCGATTATATTATAATCAGGTATTAGAAATTTATAAAAGAGCAGATAAACGATTAGAAGTAGTAAAGATACTTCAAGCTTTAGTTGAGGTAAATCCTGAAAACCTACCTACTAGAATGGAGTTAGCTAAGACTTGTCAAGCAGAAGGTCTTTTTACTGAAGCACACGATTGTTATTTAGAAACTGGTCAAATGCTCTTAAAACTAGGTATTATTAATGAAGCAATAGAGCTTTTTGAAAGAGCATTAGTTATTGCACATAACCCTAACCTAGTATTAAAGCATTTAGTAGAAACCTTAACGCAAAATAATCAAATAGATAGAGCAATAAAAATAGTACAACAAGAAATAGAAAAAGCTCCAAATAATATAGATTTATTAATATTCTTAGGAAAAACTTATCTAACAGTAATGGAATTAGATGAGGCAGAAAAAGTTTTTGTAGAACTAGTCTCTAGAGATAATTCCCGTTATGAATATTTGTTAAGAATTGCCAATATGTATTTGGAAGAAAAAGAGTTCGATCGCGCTGTGGGAGCACTTACTCCAATAATAGACATAGTTCTAAGAAATAAACAAAAGAGAAAAATTACAACTATTCTTAAGGAAATACTTAAACAAGATCCTAACCATGTTCTTACACTTAATGCATTGGTTAATATCTACGAAAAGCTACAAGAAAACTCTAACTTAACTAGCACATTAAAGCTTTTAGTCAAAGCTTGTCTTAATTATGGATTAACCTATGAAGCAATGATGGCGCTAAAACAATTGATAAAACTAGAGCCTACTAAAAATATTCATAAGGAAAAATTACAGAACTTAGAAAAAACTTCAATTACAGGAAAACTTTCTGCAACTGAGAATTTAACAAAAGTCACTTTACCTAAGCCAAATAACTTGCAAACAAGTACTCTTTCACAAACAAAAGCAAATGATGATCCTGAGTCTACTAAAAACTTAATGGATGGAATGCTGTCTTTAGGCTCTTCTTATGCTGATGCACAATTGCAACTCTTAGAAGCTATGGTATCGATGGATCCTGATTATTGGGAGGCTAAGCTTAAATTAAAAAATTCTTATTTGCAAAAAAATCTTATAGAACAAGCTACACAACAATGTATAGAAATAGCTAAAATACATAAGAATGAAGGAAATTTAGAAGAATCACAAAAAATGCTTGCTGAAGCTTATAGTCTTTCACCACAGAAAAAAGAAGAGCTAATAAAATTGGGTTTGAAAGAAATAGAGCCAGCAAAACAATCTTTACCCCCTTCTTTACCTCCTTCTTTACCTCCTTCTTTACCTCCGCCTCCTTCTTTGACTTTTTCTAATCCTTTTTCTAATCAAGTGGAAAAACTTCCCCTTGCACCCCAAGAAAATTCTCCAAACAACATAAGTTTAGAAAATAGTTCATTTGAAATAGATTTAAGTAGTATTTTTTCTAGTGCTGAAAAACAACCTACACAACCACCAATATTTAGTCAAACAAATACCTCAATACCCGTTATAAACATAGAAACCTTTTGTCAAACTAATAAAATTCTTGATAAAGAATGGAAGCGGGCAATTCGTAATAGCCAAGAAATTAGTTTGATAGCAATTAAAATTGATAAATATACAGAGAAAATAAAAATTTTTGGCGATCCTTTTATCCAAGAATCAGTAAATACTATTTCTAATACAATTGAAGAAAATATTAATGAGGCAGGTGAACAACTTTTAAGTTGTGAGGCAAAAGATCTTCTAATACTGATGTTACCAGAAACTACAACAACACAGGCATTTACAGTAGCTAAAACAATTAATGCTCTTATGCTAGGGTTAAGAAATTTTCAGTATCCTATTTCTTTATCAATTAGCCAAGCTATTGCTACAATAAAACCAACAGCAACAAACTCCCCAAATATGCTAGTTGAAAAAATGCTTAGCAATATAACTAGGCTAACTTCTCAAAATCAAATTATTGTAGATCAAGATTAGGAGTAAAAATGGTGGGAGATAATGACAAAAATAACTTTTTAGCTGAAGAAGTTCACAATCCTACTGAAGAAGCTTCTGAGATAGAGCTAATTTCATCTCAATCTCCTGAAGTATCTTCCCATATAGATAGTTCAGAACCTCCTGATGCTAAGCAAATTAGTTTTACAGAGTTTCTTAAAACTATTATGGCTGAAGAACAACGTATAGCACTTGCAGATCTTTATTCTGATTTTGAATTAATTTTAATGCTACAGCATAACGTTGATGCTTTTGATGAATCAGACCCACTTAGCCGTCAAACTCCTGAAAATTCAGCTAAAAAAACTCTCTTGCTACTTCAAACCGTAACACAAGTATTAAGCAATATTCTAAAAGTTAAACCCGAAGTTCATTATGTAAAAGAAACTCATAGGTTACAAAAAAACACTCCTCTTCCTGTAGAACAATATTACCGTAATAAATCCCCTGAAGTTGATTTAATTAAAGCTTATACTAATTTAGACCAGCTTAAATCATTACTAAATAATAGTCTTCATGGAAGACAGCTTTTTGAGCTTTTAGAATCAATGAATGAGCGTATTTTGCCTCAATATAAAGACTACCTTAAAAGTATAAGAAGGCGCGAAATAACTGTTTCAACAGAACTTTCAGGTCAAGAAAATAACAACAATAATAAACCCCCTAAACAACGTACCGACCCAAAAGAAGCTTTAAATTCTTTAAGAAAAAGTATTATTTCTTTAACAAATAGTTTTTCTAAAAAACAAATTAATGATGAAAAAGTCTCTCAACTTGTTTTACCTGACTCTATTTTCCTATTAGATTTTATAGAATACCTCACTCATGTAAGCCGAGCCTTAGATATTTTCTTTGAAGAGCAACCTTCTGCACGCCTAGAAGACCCTTATTTTAGACGCTTGGAGCTTGCTAAAAATACGTTTAAGCACTTACGTTCCACAATGAGAGAGGAACATTTTCAAGAAAAAGTTCATCTACCATTCCTAAATCTTAAAAGCTTTGTGTATTTTGCAGTTAAAGTTATTAAAGACCTAAATTATTTCAATCCCTTACTACATCGTAAATATCGTTATTATTTAGAAAGAACTGTAATTGATAAACGTCTTCAAGATACTTTTAAGAATATTCCTGAGGAAAACCGTCAGGAAAGACGTTATGTTATCCCACTACTTTTAGAACTAAGCCGTCTGCTACGTAATGTCTCAAGAGTTAGCCCTAATAAAGATGATTTAACAGGTTATCAGCTTACTTTTTACTCATTTAAGCTAATTGAAACAGGTTTACGTCAATTAATAAGTTTTCTAAAATCCTACCCCTCTAATGACCCTTTAAGCTCTCGTTTTGATAGTATCTCTTTTACCTTAGAAATGGAGGCTGAAAGAGTTTTTGGTAAACGTGGTAATTTAGTTCACCTAAATGAACTTAGTTCCTTAGAAGAATATATTAAACGTGTAGAAGACAGCCTAGGCATACTTACTCATGTCCTACAAGAAAACTATCTAGGTTTAGCACAAATTTATTTACCTGATTTAACACGTGAAGATCTTTATAAAGATTATCGTGAACGTCTACAATCTACATTACTACTGCGTGAACATACTTGGTGTATTTGGCAGGTATGTTTACGTGCAGAGCGTCAACTAAGAGAGCATATTACTGATAAAGTTTCTATAATAGACTTAAAGCCATTTTTAGCTCTGCTACTAAAACGTATTCAAATGTATTTAACTAAATTCCTGCCCAAGGTTTTTTATTCTGATAGAGTAGAGTTTAAGCGAACAGTTAATGATCTCTACACTTGTGCTAATTTAATTGCTAATCGTAAAAGCACAATAGGAGAAACCCACTTAAAACAACTTTGTGAAAGGATCCATTCATTATCTACTTTATTTGCAAGCCTAGCAGAAAATATTCGTAAGCGCTCAATTTTACAAAATCGCCCATTTGATGAAGAATCAGCTAAACGCACCTTAAAGAAATACTTACAAACAGGTGAAAAACCTACATAGTAAGGCTTAGTTTGTGTAAACTTAATAAATCATTGGTGTTTAGCCCTTTAGCAAACCCACTTTTTTAGCATGTTCTGCAATTTTTTCGCTTACTTCTAGAGCCAAAGCTAAAGCATTACGCCCATCTTCTCCCGTAACTAAAGGGTTTTGGTTATTTTTAACAGCCTCAACAAAAGCATCTAGTTCGGCTCTTAAAGGCTCATCAGCTTTTACAGGCAAAACTCCTGCTACTATTTCAGGTGCATTACCTGTTTTAGGTGGATTTAGGCTACAAATTGCTGCTTGTTGAGTAACATAATCTAAGGAAATATATATACCTGGCTGAAAAAGTCTTAATTTACGCGTTTTTTCACTAGAAATTCGGCTAGCTGTAACATTTGCAATACATCCATTAGCAAACTCAAGCCTTGCATTAGCAATATCAAACTTAGGGGAAATTACTGGAATACCTACTGCGCTAATATTAGTTATAGGAGATTTTACTAGCCAGGAAATAATATCTAAGTCATGAACCATTAAATCCATCACTACATCAATATCTAGGCTACGAGGGGAAAACATACTCATTCTATGAGTTTCAAAAAACCTTGGAGTAGTAACAACTCTACTAAGAGCTACAACACCAGGATTAAAACGTTCTAAATGACCAACTTGTAAGCAAACATTATTAGCTTTTGCTGTACTAATTAGCTCATCTGCTTCGCTTAAAGTGCGTGCAATTGGTTTTTCAATTAAAACTGAGATTTTATTTTTTAGTAAATCACAACCTATTGAACAATGGTCAATTGTAGGAACGGCTAAACTTACAGCATCAATTTTTCCAAAAAGATCACGATAATCTGCATAAAATTCAGTGTTATATTCTTTAGCAATAGCTTGGCCGCGTTCTAAATTGCTATCACAAACACCTACTAGCTTTACTCCTGGCATATTGGCATAAATTCTTGCATGGTGGCGGCCTAAGTAGCCAACTCCAATAACAGCAACTTTTAACATAGATTTCCCCTAAATTAATATTTTCCTGTTAAGCTTAAATCTGCTAATTCTGTAATAAATGCTGATGTTTGCACCCTAGTCCAATCATCGGCATTTAAGGCATCTTCAATACTGTTAAGCTCTTTAACTCCTTGTTTTTCACAAGCTAAGAGTGCTTGAGCAATTAATTTTGAAATGTCCATAAAACCAATTTTACCAGCTAAAAATGCAGCTACGGCTACTTCATTAGCTGCATTTAAGACAGCAGGAGCAACACCACCTAATTGCAAAGCTTTGTAAGAGAGGTCTATTGCAGGAAAACGTTCACGATCTGGAGCAAAAAATTCTAATTTTTGTAAACTAGGTAGGTCAAGCCTTGGCAGATCTAAAACTAAACGCTCAGGATAAGTCATAGCATACTGAATAGGTAGTCTCATATCAGTGCGACCAAGTTGAGCGAGAAAAGAACCATCAACTAACTCAACCATTGAATGCACAACAGATTGTGGGTGAATAACAATATCTATTTGTTCTGGAGTAAAACCAAATAGCCAATGTGCTTCAATAACCTCTAACCCTTTATTCATCATAGTTGCAGAGTCAATAGTAATTTTTGACCCCATTTGCCAAGTAGGATGGTTTAAGGCTTCTTTAACAGTAGCTTTTTCCATTTCCTCTTTAGAAGCATTACGAAATGGGCCACCTGAAGCGGTTAAAATTAGCCTAACTACCTCATGTTTTTTTTCGCCTCTTAAACACTGGTGTAGAGCATTATGTTCACTATCTACAGGTAAAATCTCAGCCCTATTTTCACGAGCACATTTTTGCATTAACTCGCCTGCCATAACTAAAGGTTCTTTATTAGCAATAGCTACTCGCCGACCTAGTTCTATAGCTTTATAAGTAGGAAGTAGTCCTAGTGCACCAACAGTAGCAGAAACAACTATTTCAGCCTGAGGATGAGTAGCAACTTCTAACATCCCTTCCATACCAACATAAATTTTTGATGTTAAACAGTTTAGAGAGGCTAGACGCTCTTTTAAGTCTTTAGCGTGTGACTCTGTTGCAACAGAAATTATCTCAGGCTTATAACGTAATGTTTGTTCAGCTAGTAATTCTATATTTGTTCCACCAGAAAGAGCTACAACTTGAAAACGTGGCGAAAGCCTATCAACCACATCTAAAGTATTTCTCCCTATTGAACCTGTAGAACCTAGTATTGCTACTTTTTGCATAGTTAGACCTCAAAAATAGTACTTTTTAGATAAACAAAAAATAGTACACTAATGTTAATAATTTCCGCGATCAAAATTAGCTGAATAAATTTTAGAAGCCTTATAAATGAAATCTAATCCTATTCAAACTGGTGTTTAAATTCTTGGAACTGTTGGCTAAGTAAGCCTAGCTGCTTACGCAATTCTTCTATTTCCTTTTCTAATCTATCAATTCTTTCGTTTTCATTAGAGCTAAGGGTTTCAACTTGTTCAGTTTCAGATTGTTTAAGCTCATTAGTCTTCTGTTCAACCTCAACTATTCCTCCAAGCAAATGACTATAGCGAGACTCTTTTGTCCCTGGTTGGCGAGGAAGTCTAACTATTAGGGCTTGAGGTTGGCGATCAATTAACCCTTGTATAGTTAATTCTACTTCAGATAAATCAGAAAACTCATATAAGCGTCCACTGCGTCCTCGAATTTCTCCAACGGTTTGCACACCTCTAAGCATTAAAACACATAAAACAGCCACTTCTTGAATTGCTAGATTAAAAAAATCTTCAACTGCATGAGCATATTTAGGCACTCTTATATCTGGGCCAGAAATAGCTCTTGCTAAACCTTTTTTACGTAAACTATCTAGTGCTTTTAATACTATATTTTCATCATAAGAAACTACTGGCTCACGGTTAGATAATTGATTACAAGCATTTACCAGAGCATTTAAGGATAGTGGGTAATAATCAGGGGTTGAAAGGTGTTTTTCAACTAATGCTCCAAGTACTCGAATTTCTACAGGATTTAAGGTAGAGTCCACAATTTTACCTCGGTTAAAAAATTAATAGGGAGCAAAAATATTTTTTGCTCCCTAAATTTACGTATTTATTAAAATTTATTCAACTTTATCTGAAAGATTTTTACTTATATTAAAAATAAAAGGCTGAGAGCTTACACCATCAACTGTAATTGTAACGATGTTATTTGCTTTTTTCTCTAAACCTAGTTTCTTTTTGCTACCTTTTAAGGAAATAATATTTGCAGTTCTACCTATAATTTTATCTGTAACATCTCTATTATTTAATGTAACTAATGAGTTTACAGGAGCAAAATTCATTCCATTAATGGTTAAAGTAGACTTCTTAAATGTAACACTAGTAATTTGAGGGGCAGGTTTAGCTTCAAGGACTAATGGGCCTTTGATTGCACGAATTGAGCTATTACCAACATCTGCAATATAAAGATTACCGTCTTTATCTACAACTAGCCCACTAGGAAGCCTTAGCCCAGCACTAGTTGCTGAACCACCATCACCACCAACATCAGATTTACCACGACCTGCGACAGTACGGATTTTTCCTGTTTTAGCTTCAACAACTCTAACTCTACTGCTAGCAGTATCAGAAACAAATATATTACCTGCATCATCTACAAAAACCCCTAAAGGCTTAGAAAGTTTTGCTTGTGTTGCAAGCACACCTTCATCATTATTTGTACCACCACCTATAACAGTAGTGATAGTTTTTGTTTGAGCATCTATTTTACGAACCCTATCATTACCAGCATCAGCAATATAAATATTACCCATTTTGTCTAAAGTAATAGCGGTAGGCCGAGAAAATTGAGCATTAATAGCTAAGCCTCCATCACCTCCAGAGCCTATTCCACCAGTACCAGCAATTGTTTGAATAGCCTTTGTTTTATTATCTATTCGCCTAATACGTCCACCTGGATTAAGGTCTGCTTTTTTATTATCTGTTTCTAAAACAAATATATTGCCTTCTTTATCAACAGCAATACTAACAGCAGATTCTATTTTAGCAGTAGTTGCAGCAACTCCTTCGCTAAAGCTTTGACCTCCACCTGCTATTGTGGTAATTGTACCCATTGGCCCGGCTATTAAAACTTCTCTAATACGGCTATCACCTAGGCTAGAGTTACGTTGTTCTATCCCTGCATCAGCAATTAAAAGCCTTAAACCATCTGTTGCAACACTTATTGGAGCAAAAAGCACAGCCCTGTTTGCCATAGCATTATCACCAATACAGCTAGCATCATTTACACAACGTTCATCAAAAATAACACCTCCTGCAACAGTGATAATTTTTCTATCAAAAGCGGTTATCTCTCTTACTCGACGATTACCTAAATCAGCAATAAAAATATTCCCTTGGCTATCTAAAGCTAATGATAGGGCTGCATTTAGACTAGCATTAGTTGCTAAGTCTAAATCTCCAATACTTGGAATAGCACCCCCAGCTATAGTATCAATAAAACCTACCCTACCACGTATAGGATCAGGCTTAGAAACTAGCACTCTAATACGATTTTTACCTATAGCAGCTTTTAGATTATCAGCCTCAGCAATTATTAAAGTACTATCTCCAGCAGCAGCAATAGCTCTAGGAAATAGTCTAAGATCGGTTGCTATACCTGAATCATCATCTTTAGAAGATTGAGGATTACCAGCAATAACATTAATTATTCCTGTTGCCATAGTAACACGGCGAACAGTACGAGTTCTTGTATCAGTAAGAGCTAAATCACCATTAGCAGAAACATCTATAGAAATTGGGGAAATAATACTTTGTGTAGCAGGGCTGTTATCAGACGGTTTACAACGCTCACCTGGCATAGAACCACAACCAGCAATTGTAGAAATTTGACCTCCGCCATTTTCAGTAAAAGGAACTAAGCGAACACGAGCATTTCCAAAATCAGCAATAACTAAACCAAATTTACCAATTACAACATCTGTAGGGCTATCAAGCGTAGCCATTTTGGCTAGCATTCCATCACCATTAAAGGCTTTTTCTCCTGTTCCTACATAGGTAAATACTTGTTTAGTAAAGCCATTAAAAACCCTTACACGGTTATTTGCATTATCAGCAATAAATATAAACTTTCCATCTGGAGAAACGGTCAAAGCAATTGGATCAATAGAGGCTCTAAGTGCATCAATGCCTTCTTGTTGTTCTCTAGTCTCTATTTTCCTTCTACCACTACCAATAATTGTGTCTATATCGCCTGTGGTAGCATCTATTTTACGGACGCGAGCATTTCCTCTATCAGCAATATAAATATTTCCATCAAAATCTACGGCAAGGCCAGCAGGTTTATTTAGGCTAGCTACAAGGGCTGGCCCCTTATCACCATTAAAATCAGCAGCACCGTTTCCAGCAATACTAGTAATTATTCCTGATTTTGTATTGATTTTTCTTATACGGTTATTATTTTCATCAGCTATAAGAATGTTGCCCATACCATCTATAGCAACGCTTGAAGGCGAAAACAAAGTAGAATCTTTTGCTAAAGCACCATCTCCAATAAAAGGAATCCCTCCAGCAATCGTGGTTATTTCACCTGCTATTAATTGAGAAACAGGTTTAGAGGTGATGGTAAAAAGCTTTTGATCCATCCCTCCACGAGTTTGTAAAGTCAGAGTTCTTTTACCTGGAGTTTTTTGTTTAGGTATTGTTAAACGAATAGTATTTGCATCTATTACGTCTAAATCTGTAGCCTCATTATCACCAACAAAAACTTGGCTTTCTGGGCCAAAATTTTCTCCCTTTAAGATTAGCTCTGACCCACCTGCTAAATCATCGCTATTTCTACTCATAGAAGTAATAACAGGTGCTCCAATAGTTACAATCTTAAAAGCTTCATCACTCGAAACTGCTGCGGCATCAGAAACAAAAATCTGCGTACCTCGAACATTAACAGAGGCAGCCTTATTAAATGTTGCACCCTGTGGTTGAGCTAAAGAAACTCTATCCCGACCATTCTTTGTTGGGACTAATACATCTACTCCATCTTGATCAGTAACATAAATAGTCCCAAACAGGTCTTGAGTAACGGCAATCGGCTTATTAAAGATAAAGGGTTGATTAGTAGTTGACTGTAAGCTTAAGTCTTCTGAAAAAATGGTTTTAGATAAGCTTTGGGTAAAATTCTGGGTAAGATTTTTAGAAGGAGTTGAAGAACCTAGAGTTATTACCATTCCATCAGAGCTTATTTGACGGATTAAGTTATTTCCACTATCTACAACATTTAATATAGAGCCATCAGGACTAAGGCTAATACTAGTTGGGCTATTAAAAAGAGCATCTCGTTTTTTACCATCCTGTAGACCTGCACGACCCGGTTGACCTGCAACAAGTAGCACTTTTGATTTAGAAAAATCTACAAAATAAATTGCATGATTATCTGTATCAGCAACAAAAATATTCCCGCCTACATCAACAGCAACACCTTGAGGAGAGCTTAAAGTAATATCATTTGGGTTAGTAAAATTCATTTCATCGCTACTTGTAAAAGTAGCAAGTAGCCCTGGACTCCCAGTTCCAAGCATAGTTTGGACACTATTATCAAACCCTATTCTTCTAATAGAATGATTTAATGTATCTGCAATAAAAATACCATTTCTAGCCCTATCATCAACTGATATGCCTATTGGGCCAGCAAATTGTGCTTGTCTAGTTCTTTCCCCGTCAATCTTGCCTTTTATACCTGTCCCAGCATAAATTATTGCTGGTTGCTGAAGATCATCTACCTTAAAAACTTGGTTTTTTATAGGATCAGCTAAGTAAATTGCCCCACTAATATCTTGATCAGATTGTCCGAGTACCTTGGCACCTTTTCCTTTGTTAACTTTGGTAACAATTACAAAAGTAGAGCTAGTTTCACCTCCACGGCGTGCCGTAATAGTCCCATATCCAGCGCTATTTCCTTTAATTATTCCTTGAGCTGAATCAACGATGGTTACGACGTTTGGGCTGCCTGACTCAATTGTAAACCCCGTTACAGGTTGATTATTTCTATCTACAACTTGTAATTTAAGAGTGTTACCAGAGTTAACAACTGGATTTACTTTACCATCGGGTGAGAGAATTTTTATATTAGTATTTTGTAAAGGAGTTAAAAGTTTTGCTTTTACTTTAGAAACTCTTAAACGAATGGTTTCTTGTTTTCCAGCTAAAAAAGCTTTTTGAGTAGGTAATAGTGGTATTACTAGTACGATAGCTAAAAACAGTCTGAAGAATTTTATTTTGCTCATAAGTCTAACTCCTTTAGCAGGAAATAGTTACTAGCTAAAATGTATATGTATATAGCTTTTAAGTTTAAATAATTAGTTTAATAAAATTAACAAAAATAGAAAATATTTTCTTAATTTTAGAAAATATTTTTTACTAAAACACTAGATTTTTCTATCTAGTTGCTTTTTTATCAGTAGGCAAACTTATATCAAAAGCATTTATTAGAAAATCTTGGCCTTCGATTAAAGCAAAACCCATTCCACCAATTGGAAAACTATTATTAGGATCTCTAAATAATCCTAGAGAAAATTCTTCCCCTATATTACTAGGTGTAATCCAATGTTGTATAACATTATCTTTTATTTCTATACGGATTCTATAGTCTTCGCCTACCTTTAATGCCACAGGAAGCGGCAAAATAGGATCAGCAGGTAAGTCTAAGTTATAAAGCCCATCACGACAAACATAAACACGAAATTGATTAGCAAATTTACCAATTGTTCCGCCTAAGTAAAATAAATAGTAATTTTTTTCATCCTTAGCGCGTAAAACCCAAACAGCCCCACCGCCTTTATTTAAGCGTAATCCAAAAGTAACGTTACAGTCTCTATAGCGTTTATTTTTTGGTAGCCCTACACCTATTTCTCCATTTACGTAAAGTAACCCATTTTCAGCCCTCCAACTCTTAGGAGCATCCCAAAAAGTTAGCCCTCCAAGAAAAGTCTCGCTAAATGCAGCACTTGTTGGGAGTGGAGTTAAATCTAGGTTTAACTCAATATCTTTTTCTGTTTCTGTTTTTACTAGTTCTTCTTTTGGCTCATATCCATCTAATTCTAATCTAAGTTTATAATTTTTATCTGGCTTAAGCGTAGTAAGCTTTAATACTCCTGTAGTAGGAACTTTCCCACTAGGCTCGCCATCTAAATAAAGACTAGTGCCAGCCAAAGTTTTAATCACTAGATTTACTGGAATACGCTCTAAGGAAATAGGTATAAGGCTATCTTCTTCAATATTAGCAATAATTTTATTATTTACAGGTAAATAGCTGTGCCTATTAACAGTAATATTATGCTCTCCAGGGGTAGTTTTAATTTTTATTGTCTTATTTTCTAGGTCAAGGATAAAGTTTTCTTTAGCTAGACTACCACCATCTAAATCTATTTTTATATCTTCTCCTAATTCAGTAAAGGAAAGTAAAATCATTGCAAAAGTTGGCTTAAGTTTAGCATTTACTGTACTTGGCTTTCCTGCTGTAATAAAAATTTGCTCTTTATGTTCTTGATATTCTGGTCGTTTAATTACTACTGTATAAGATCCTGGCTTTACACTAGTTTGTGTTAGTTCTCCCTTAGAATTAGTTAGACCAATTTTTTTATTATTTAAGTAAACTTCTGCTTCTGAAGGATTAGAAACAACTAGTAATGAGCCTAGAGTAGGTTTAGTAGGAATAAGTGCTTTATTTGATTCAACAGTTTCTAGTTTTCGTTGTGAGTAGGATGGAATGGAAAAAAGAGCTATAAAAAGTAAACTAGCAACAATATAAATTAATTTCTTAAACATTTTAACATTCTCATTTATTAAGGAGTTACAGCTAAACGAAACCCTAAATTTTTATCCTTAAATGTTGGTAAATCCCAACTTCTACTAGTAGTACGCAGTTGATTAGCTTTAGTGTTAAAAGCGCCTCCACGAATAATTTTACACTGAAAATCGCTTTCGCTAGCCTTAAATTTGCTGTTTGGATAAAGTGTAAAATTTGAGTCTGTCCATTCAGCAACATTACCAGCTAAAGCATAAATTTTATGTGGACTAATATCTGATGTGTTATTAGGTGCTAAATCTATAGATGAAGGTGTATTAACAATATCTGCTGCCTTTGCACCATTTACCAAAGAAGGATCCCAATTATTACCCCAAGGAAATAGCCTTGGGTCATCACCTCTAGCAGCATACTCCCATTCTGCTTCACTTGGCAAACGAAAATTTATTCCATCACGCTTTGAGCGCCATTGACAATAATCTTTTGCTTCTTGCCAAGTTATCTGCGTTACAGGAAGCTTTTCTGTTCCAATAGGAAATTTTTTTTGCTTCTTATCCCATCCAGGTGGAATGTCATGACCGGTTTCAACTATAAATTCATAGTATTCTATGTTCGTGACTTCATATTTACTTAAATAATAAGGGCTTAGTGTAATTATATGTGATGGTCTTTCAAACTCGCCTATCTTACAACCAATAAAACTATCACAAGTCTCTTCATCGCTTCCTATAGTAATCTTACCTCCAGAAATTAATGCAAAGTCTCTTAATGTAGCTTTAAGTTCAGGGGTAGCTTGATTAGTAGCTATAGGACTAGGTATTATACCTTGACTAGGATTAGTATTAGAAAACATTCTCCAAGCACTAAATATTGCAATTATTATAGCCACAGCGCTTATTGAAAGTACTAGACTTTGTTTTAAGCCTCTATTTGAAATATTAGCTACTTTTTGATCTAAATTTTTACTTATATCTTTTGATCGATTTTCATTAGAGGTTATGTCATTTATTTGGTTTAAGATAGGTCTTCCAATAGGTTTTGTGGCGCTAGCTTGATAATTTTTTGTAGAAACATCATACTGTTTATCTTCTTTATTTTCTTTATTTTCTTTATTTTCTTTATTTTCTTTATTTTCACTATCTTGACTATTTTCTTTACTAGTCTCTACTTTAGGTAAGATAATTGTTTCAACTGTAGTTAAAACCTCTAAATCCATAGAGTTAGAACTTTCCAGTAAAGCTAAATTTGTATGAGTAACAGCTTTTGAAGATTCAAAAGCCTGGTTAAAAGCCTGTGCAAACTCTTTAGCTGTCTGGTAGCGTTTTTTAGGGTCTTTTTCTAGTGATTTCATCACTATATCAGCAATAGCTTGAGGCAAATCAGGCACAATTTTTTTGATATATAATGGGTTATCACGAACATGCTTAAAAAGCATACTTAAGGTATTTTCTGCTTCAAAAGGTAATGTACCAGAAAGAAGCTCATAAACAATAATCCCAAAAGAATAGAGGTCTGAACGTCCGTCTAATTTCATTCCCTGGCATTGTTCAGGCGACATATAATGAGGAGTACCTAAGAGAGCACCAGTGCTGGTTAACTTTCCTTCTGAGAGGGTACTACCACTAACTTTTGCAATACCAAAATCTAAGACTTTAAGAATTTCACGGTCTTCTTGCTTATGAAAAAAAATATTATCTGGCTTTAAGTCACGATGAACTATGCCTTTACGGTGAACAACTTCTAAAACACTACAAACCTGGTCAACTAAATTAATTACCTCTGGAATAGAAAAACGATTAAGTCTTGAAAGCCTTTTACGTAAAGGCTCACCATTTAAGTATTCCATTACTAAATAACAGATATTATTTTCTACGCCAAAATCAAATACCTTTACAGCATTAGGATGATCAATTGAGGCAGTAGCTTTAGCTTCTCGCTTAAATCTATCTGCCGAATCATCATCATAATCATCAATAAAATTAGGATTAAGAACTTTAATTGCAACTTTACTACCTAGAGTAGTATGATTTGCTACATAGACTTGCCCCATCCCGCCAGAGCCTATCATTCTAATAATCTCATATTTACTTTGAAAAAGTTTTCCTGACTCTAAAATTTCTCTACGTTTACGGCCTTTTTTTATCTCATTTTCTTCTTGCAAAATAGCAGCCTGAGCTAATGAAATTTGCTCAGCAATATCAGCTAAGGTTTTATCTTGCTCGCTAGTTTCTTTATCTATATTAAATTCCGTAGGGTTATTAGCTCTAGGGTCTTGGTCTGTGGTTTCTCTATCTTCTCTAGCAGCAGTTAATCGTCCTTTAGAGGCTTCTTGGGGATCTATTTTTTTTGTTGGAACCTTAGAAGGATCAATAATTGTAGATGAAGGTAAAGACTCTTCATTAGTTTGGGCTTTTTTATTTGGGTCAGGTTCTGGAGATTTCATCCTTCTTAGGCGATTCCTCTCTAGTCTTCAGGCCAGAGAGGAATCGCCATTTCCTTTCTTAAAAGAATAAGAATAGCCGTCGCAAGCAAATAACAGTTTGCAAAACTTATGGTTAATGCCTTGGATAGTAGTTTTGCCAAAAGTAATGTTGAAGTAACCAGTAGCACGAACAGCAACTTTACCCTTATAAGTACCAACCTTCTTTCCGCTAGCAACAACAGCTTTAACCATATCTCCTGTAGAAAAACCAAAAAACTTCTTTCCTGCTTTAGCTTTAGTACGAGGAAAGCCTTGCTTATCCATCAAACACATCTGCCTACTACCGTGACCAGTAGCTTTTATTTGCAGTACATTGACTTTATCAATATTTAGTCTTACTGGAGTACTATTACCAACACAAGCAGCATCTATCCAATGTGCTTTAGGTAAGTTTTGCTTAATGCGATTAAACTTAGTTAAACCTCCTGAGGCTGTTTCTATAGGCAGT
>JACQZQ010000082.1 GCA_016213785.1 Acidobacteriota bacterium | reverse complement strand
CAGTGATCAATTAATCCAAGAAATCTTTCGTACAGCCCACAGTATGAAAGGAACATCAGGAGCATTTGGACTAACTAAGATTCAAAAAATCTCTCATGCTTTAGAAAATCTTTTTGGTGCTGTTCGTAGTAAACGCTTTGTCATAGATAAAATTTCTTTTGATGTTTGCTATGATGGATTAGATTTAATTAATAAACTGATGGAAATGGAACTATCAGGAATGGAAACACCTGCAATGGTTGAAGTAGAGTTTGCTGCACGTATTGAGCAACTCCTATCAGAAACTAACCAACCAAGCCCAACTCCAGTTGTTTCTTCAAGCGTGGTTTCAAATAGACCAGCAATGCCACCTACTCAAGCGCCAACCCCTCCACCAAGTGCAGCAGTGCCAAATAGACCAGCAATGCCACCTACTCAAGCGCCAACCCCTCCACCAAGTGCAGCAGTGCCAAATAGACCAGCAATGCCACCTACTCAAGCGCCAACCCCACCAAGTGCAGCAGTGCCAAATAGACCAGCAATGCCACCTACTCAAGCGCCAACCCCTCCACCAAGTGCAGCAGTGCCAAATAGACCAGCAATGCCACCTACTAAAGGTCTAGCACATGGCCCAATGCTTACTAAAGATCTTCATAGAGAGTTACTAGATTCTTTTAGGAGCGAGCTTGATGAGTATTTGGAAGTACTTAATAATAAGTTATTAAAGCTAGAACAAAATATTAATGATGAAACCTTATTACGTGAGATTTTCCGTAAAGCTCATAGTATGAAAGGAGCAGCAGGAGCACTAGGACTAGTAAAAATTCAAGATATTTCTCATAACCTAGAAACGCTTTTTGGAGAAGTACGAGGTGGAAGTTTTATATTAGATCGGCAAGCTTTTGATATATGTTATGAGGGTTTAGATACAATTAATAAGTTAATGAATATGGTTTTAGCTGGTACAGAGTCTAAAAGTACTTTGGATCAGGAGTTTATCCAAAAAATAAATAACCTTTTACAAAAAGATCTAGATAATTCTTCAGATCCCAACATTTTAGCGCTAACTAAGCCTAGCGTTGCTGAACCTGTTATTCAAACTCCGCAAAAGATTTCTTCTCCACCACAAGCCCCCCCTGTTAATTCTCAAAGTTTACAAAAAACCGAGCCTACAAAAGTAGCTAAAGGAAATGAACAAGCAAGTCTAGTTACACCAGAAAAAGCTGTTCCAGCAGTTTCTAATAACCAAGCTGCTGTAGCACAAAATCAATCTAACCAAGCAAAAACAGAATTTATTCGTATCCCTTTAGTTAAAATTGATCATTTAATGTCAGATGTTGGCGAACTTATTATTACTAGAAGCCGCTATGAGCAACGTGTTAAAGAACTAGAAAATATTAATACAGAATTATTTCTAGTCTTAAAAGAAATGCTAAGGGTAAGACCTATAAGGCGCAAAATAGGTAAGATTGATGGTGTTAATGCTCCTCATATGGAAAAACTTTTTGGAAATTTAGAGTTTTGTGAAACTAAATTAAAAAGTATCAATAGTTTACTACAAAATCATACAGAAGATTTTTCTAATGATGATCTACACTTAGAACTAATAGTCTCTAGTATTCAACGCGAAGTACAAGGTCTAAGAATGTTACCTATAGAGACTTTATTTGAGCCACTACGCCGTCGTGTAAGAGATATATCACGTCAGCAAGATAAAAGCGTTACACTTGAGCTATTAGGTGGAGAAACTGAGCTAGATCGTCAATTAATAGAGGCTATGCGCGATCCTTTAGTACACCTTATTACTAATAGTATTGATCATGGTCTAGAACCTGTTGATCAGCGTAAAGAAGCAGGAAAAAACCCAATGGGTAAACTTAAGCTTTCTGCTGGTCAGCGTGGTAATCAAATAATTATTGAGATTGCTGATGATGGTAGAGGAATAGATTTTGAGAAAGTTAAACAAAAAGCTATTTCCGTAGGTATGTTTACTGAACGCGAACTAGCTTCATTTACGGAAGATGAAGTAGTAGCTTTAATTTTTAAACCAGGTTTTTCTACTAAACAAGCTGTAACAGAGTTTTCTGGTCGAGGTGTAGGGCTTGATGTAGTAAAGGTTAATGTTGAAAAACTTCAAGGCCAAATAGAGATACAAACCGCAAAAGGTAAAGGTAGTACATTTCGTATTACACTCCCTCTTACCCTATCAACTCAGCGAGTTTTATTAATAAAAGTTGCTGGACAATTATTTGCTCTACCAGTTAATGCCATTGATCGTCTTATGAGTATCTCAGTTGAGGATGTTTTTACTGTTGGGGCAAGAATGGCTATCTCTATTGAAGGCAAACCTATCTCTTTAATACATCTAAATAGCCTATTAAACATTGCTGATGGTGAACTAGAGGCTAAACAAGAGCATGTTGTAATGGTTTTAGCTATGGGTAGCGAACGGACGGCTTTTGTAATTGATGAAGCTTTAGGTGAGCAAGAGGTAGTTGTTAAAGCTTTAGGCAAACCTTTAAGAAAAATGAAAAATATTGCAGGTGGTGCTATACTAGGGGATGGAAGCGTAATGCTACTACTTAATCCATCAGATTTACTACGTACAGGTAAAGGCGTTAGTAGGATAGATACGCGTTTTGTTAACACTCAACAAGAAAAATCTAAGACAAAATACAAGGTTTTAGTTATAGATGATTCAATAACTACTAGAACGTTAGAGAAAAATATTTTAGAAATGGCAGGCTATGAAGTTCTTTTAGCTAAAGATGGGATAGAAGGTCTAGAGATGTCTAAAACTCCTGGTTGTAGTCTTGTACTTGCAGATATTCAAATGCCTGGTTTAAGTGGTTTAGAGCTAACACAAGAAATAAAACGCGATCCTAAAATAAAGCATCTTCCTGTTGTGCTTATTAGCTCTTTAGATAGTCCTGAAGTTAAGACCAGAGTAGCTCAAGCAGGTGCTGATGCTTTTATTGTTAAAGGCCAATTTGACCAGAGCCAATTTTTAGACGTAGTTAAAAATATGATTGTGGCTTAAAAAGCGTAGATAGTTAAACTTAGCTAAACTTAGCTAAACTAAAGGTAGAAGGAAATAAATGAACGGAAAGGTACGTGTACTAATAGTTGAAGACTCAGAATCGCTATTACAGTTACTAGTTCGTGCTTTTGAACAGGATAGTCGTTTTATTATTGCTGGAACTGCTCGCAATGGACAAGAAGCTATAGAAAAAACCTTACTACTTAAGCCAGATGTTATTACAATGGATTTAATGATGCCTAAGGTAGATGGGTTTGAAGCTATTAGACAAATAATGGCTAGAAAACCTACTCCTATTGTTGTAGTAACTTCTTCTAATGATAGCCAAAATAGCTTTGAAGCTGTTAGAGCAGGAGCATTAGAAGTTGTTAGTAAACCTACTAGTGTTAATACTCCTGAAGGATTAAAAACTATTGCTGCAATATTAGATAAAGCAAAAATAATGTCAGGAGTTAAAGTTTTAACTCGTAAAACCGGTTTTTTATCTTCAAACACTGGCTCGTCAGTCCAACAATCTAACAAATTTCAAAATAGTTTTAATGACCCGCTTTATGACACTCCGCTACCTAAGGTACAGGCTAGACTTCCTAGCAGAAGACTTTCATCTATACCTAAAATTGTAGCTATAGCTTCATCTACAGGCGGCCCTCCTGCTTTAAGTAAAGTTTTAGGCCAAATAGGGAAAGGTTTTCCTATACCAATATTAATTGTTCAGCATATTACTCCAGGTTTTGGTCAAGGGCTAATAAGTTGGTTGTCTCAAACCATTGGTTCTCATATTATGGAAGCCAAAGAAGATATATTGCCTATGTCAGGTAATGTATATATTGCACCAGATAACTTTCACTTACTAGTAGATGTTAGAGGGAGATTAAAGCTTTCCTCTGCCCTACCTATTAAAGGTCATCGTCCTTCTGCTAACCCGCTTTTTGAATCAGTTGCTCAATACTATGGCCCTTCAGCTATAGGAGTTGTACTTACAGGTATGGGAGACGATGGAATGCTTGGAATGAGAGCCTTAAAACAAGTAGGTGCTCTTTGTATTGCTCAAGATGAAGTTAGTAGTGTAGTTTATGGTATGCCTAAAGCGGTTGCTGATGCTGGACTTGTAGATGAGGTCTTAGGATTAAGCAGTATAGGTAACTATCTCTTGAAATTAGTTAGCTAAATATTAAACATAATGTAATTTTACTAGACTAGCATATAAAAATTTTATCAAATAATAAATACTAATAAACTTTCTTAAGGAGTCTTCTATGTCTAATAAAGATGTTTTACCTCCAGGAACTATTCTTTCTGAACGTTATGAGATAGTTAAACGCTTAGGTAAAGGTGGAATGGGAAGTGTTTACCTAGCTAAAGATCAACGCTTATCAAATACTTTACGTGCTGTTAAACAAATGGTAGTTGAATTTGTTGATATGGATCAGTATACAAAAGCAATAGATGATTTTCGTCGAGAAGCTGAGGTTTTAGCTAGCTTAGATCATCCTTCTATTCCCTCAATTTATGACTATTTTGTTCAAGAGGGATACTATTACTTGGTTATGAAATGCGTTTCTGGAAAAGATCTTGAGCAATTACTAGAAGCTACTCCAGGGGGAATTATTGATGAAAAAAGAGTTACTAAATGGGGTGTTCAATTATGTGATGTGTTTCAATATATTCATTCTCGTACCCCTCCAATTATTTACCGAGATATGAAGCCAGCTAATGTAATGTATGATGAAGAGGCAGATAGACTTTATATAATTGATTTTGGTATTGCACGCTTTGTAGCTTCTTCTCAAGCAAATGTTACTGCTATTGGAACTGTAGGTTATGCACCTCCAGAGCTTTTTATTGGAATGGTTACACCTGCAACAGATATTTATTCTCTAGGTGCAAGTCTTATACATCTACTAGTTGGACATTGCCCTGTTTCTCATCCTGTACATGGTTTTAATTTTGGAACTAATCCTTCTCCAAACCAAATTAACCCTAAACTCTCTCAAGGTATTAATGAGATACTAGTTAAATCTGTTGCTCCTAGAGCTAGAGATCGATATGCATCAGCCTTAGAAATGAAACAGGCTCTAGAAAGACACCTCTATAGCCTTGATGCTCCTGCTCCTATTGTTGTTGCTACACCTTCAACTCCTGAATCTCTTAATGCTGTAGTCAATATTATTCATTGTAATACATTAAAGACGGCTAGTTTTCCTCTAAGAAAGGAAAATTCAATTATAGGCCGTTTTGATGTTAGTAGCGGTGTTGCTCCAGAAATAGATCTAGCTAATTATGATACTTCTGGAAAAGTGTCTCGTCGCCATGCAAGAATTGTTTGGGATTCAGGGAAATTTTATTTTGAAGATACTGGTAGCGCTAATGGAAGTCTTTATAATGGTGAAAAAGTCACCGCACAACAACGTTACCAATTGAAAACAGGTGATCAAATCTGTGTAGGTGAAACTATAATGGAATATACCCAGTAAAAAATAAAATATAAATTTTTACTCACAATATCGTTTTTGTGTGTTATATATTTATAGTATTGAGAAACACCTGTACCCAGCAACAATTATTGCTGGGTACTTATATTTGATGGGCATGAGGCATAGACTTTATGTTAAAAAAAATTAGTATTGGTAAAAAACTTTTAATTCTTAGTTCAGTTTTTGTAATTCCTTTGTTTTTCCTTTCTTACCTACTTTTTGATCAACTTAATGCAAATATTGCTATAGCTAATAAAGAAAGAATGGGAGTTGAATATATAAATACTGTAAAACCACTACTTACGGATGTAGAAGATGCTATGGTTATCTCCTCAGCCTTACTTAATGGTGATGCCTCATTTCAGTCTAGAATCGCTAGTAAATTCTCAGATATTGATAAACATTTAGGCCAGCTAGATGATGTTAATAGTCGTTTAAGTACAGAGCTTAAAACTACTGAGAAATTAGGCGCTGTAAAAAATAGCTGGAGAAATATAAAAGATAAAAATAATGCATTAAAAATAGAAGAAAACTTTGTTTTATATAGCCAATTAAACATAGACCTTCTAGCCTTAATTGCTCATGCTGCTGATACTTCAACCTTAATTCTAGACCCAGAACTAGATACATATTATTTAATGGATACAAATACAGCTAGAATACCTAGTTTGTTTGAAGCTTTAGGTCAAGCTAAGAGTATTAGCTTAGGGGTTATTACTCGTAAAGCCTTAAGTCCTGATGAAAGAGTAAAACTTGCTGTTTTAATGGATAAAATTGCTGTTCTTAGAGATAGTCTAGGGCGTAATTTTGATGTTGCTAATGGTAAAAACCCTGTTGTTCGATCTAAGGTTGGAGCGTCTATTAGTGATACTGCTAATTCTATAAATCAGTTTCTTGATGTTTTAGATAAACGGTTGGTTAACTCTCAAGCAATTGATATTTCTACTAGCGATTATTTAGCTTCTGCTACAAAAGCAGCTAGTTCAATAGCTAGTCTTTATGATTCTAGCTCATCTACTTTAGATGAACTACTTGCTCTTCGTGCTAAATCTTATAGTAATATTGTTTGGATTGCTGCTACCATCGGGATTTTAACCCTTGTCTTAGGAGGTGCTTTCGTCAAACTAATTATTAATAATATTACTAGCCCACTAAAACAAGCTTTAGGACTTGCAAATCAATTAGCTAAAGGTGATGTTTCAACTAATTTTAAGACTGATTCAGAAGATGAAATAGGTGAACTACTTACAGCTATGAATGAAGTAGTAATTTATCTAAATGATATGTCAATAGCCGCTAATTCCATTGCTGGAGGCGATCTTAACCAAGACATTCGCCCTAAATCTAGTAAAGATGTTTTTGGACAAGCCTTTAAGAATATGGTTAAAACTTTTCAATCTATTGCTAGTATTGCTGATTCTATTTCTGAAGGGGATCTTAGTGTCCAAGTCCAAGTCCAATCACAATCAGATGCTTTTGGTAATGCTTTTAAGACTATGGTAGATAACCTAAGAAGTATGGCAGAAGTCGCTGACTCAATATCAAAAGGCGATTTAAGCATCAAGGTTAAAGCAAGATCAAGCCAAGATGCTTTTGGTAATGCTTTTGAGCATATGGTAGAAAACCTTAGAGAAGTTGCTAGAGTTGCTGATTCAATATCAAAGGGTGAGTTAAATATTCAAATTTCCCCTCAATCTACCCAAGATGCTTTTGGTAATGCTTTTAAGCGTATGACTGATAATCTAAGAAATATTGCTAAAGTTGCAGACTCGATTGCTGAAGGCAAGTTAAATGTTTATGTTGAGCCTCAATCAGAAAATGATATTTTTGGTAATACTTTTAAGAAAATGCTAGATAGTCTTTGTCTTATAATCAGAGATTTAATGACAGGAGTTCAAAGCCTTAGTTCTGCGGCAGAAGAGCTTGTTAGCACTTCTTCTCAACAAAGTAATAGTATTAATGAACAGGCTAGCTCTATACAGGAAATTACTACTACTCTAGATGAAATTAGAGCCATTGTTGAACAATCTAGCTCTAGAGCAAAAGAAGTTGTACAAGTTACTGAACAATCTTTAGGTATTTCTAAAACAGGACAACAAGAGCTAGAACAAGTAGTAGGAGCAATGGGTAAAATAAAAGATCAAGTAGAAACAATAGCGGAAAATATCTTAGACCTAAGCGAAAAGACAATCCAAATAGGAGAAATCACCTCATCAGTAAACGATATAGCAGAACAATCAAACTTATTAGCAGTAAATGCAGCAATAGAAGCAACAAAAGCAGGAGAAGCAGGAAAAGGATTTGGAGTTGTTGCTGTTGAAGTTAAGAACCTAGCCGCTCGTTCAAAAAAAGCTACTACTCAAGTTCGTTCTATTCTTTCAGAAATCCAAAAAGCTGCTAATTCTACTGTTTTAGTTACTGAAGAAGGTAGTAAGAAAGTTGATAATGGTGTAGAGCAAGTTTACCGTATTGGCAATAATATAAAGAACTTACATGAAGTTATAGTAGAGTCTTCTAGTGCTGCTAGACAAATTGCTTCTTCTACCAGCCAACAAGTAATAGGAATAGAACAAATTGCTCAAGCTATGAAATATATAAGCCAAGGTGTTAATGAAGCAGTTGTTAGTGCTCGTCAACAAAAAGAAACTGCTCGTAGTTTAAGTTCACTAGCTGGTAATATTAATAATATTGTTCAACGTTATAGACTTAGTTAACTATTATGTAAAGTATGTAAAGAAAATAAATGAGCCAAGCCATTGAGCGACTAATATTTATTTATAATGCTAATTCAGGGTTAGCTTCGGCTATTTCTGATAGTGCAAAAAAATTATTTAAGTTAAAAGCTTGTGGTCTTTGTACTATTACTCATGGTTTGCTTAAAGAAAAACAAGAGTGGAAAAATTGCGAATCAGAACTTAATCTGCCAATAGATTACTTCCATAAAGATGATTATCCAAATGACCTTAAAGAAATTGTAAAGGATAAATTACCCTGTATACTTGCCAAAACTACCCCTAAACCTATTATTTTATTGAATGATGAAGAGATAAATAGTTGTGCAGGAGATGTTGCTAACCTAGAAACTAAACTTAAGGAAAGTCTAGAAAAAAATAATTTATCTTACTAGCTTATGGTGATAGAAAATTTTTCTAAAATTTTTGCAAATTTTGGGAACTAAAATCTAAAGCTAGTGTCAAAGTAAAGTGAAAGCAAGAGAGTGATATAAAGATTAGGCCAACCTTAATCACTCCTAAAACTACAAAAATTACAAATCAATAACTTTAATAATATCAATTAAATATAATGAAAAGGAGAGCATAATTATGTTCAACAATCTGGTGGAGTGTGCAAAAACAAAGAAAGATAATAAACGTTGGGCTTATTTCGCAGTTACTTCTACTATATGGACACTAGCTTTAGCAGGTTCAATTGTAGGTGGAATTTTTCTCTATGATGCTAAACTCGATGAGCAACTATCTATTTTAACAATGTTAGTTAATCCACCACCACCACCACCGCCACCAGCAGCAGCTAATACAGTGTCAAAGACACAACCTAGCCAACCAACAACTTCAGATATACCAACTAGAACTAAACTTGAGAATATTGAATCAGCAGCAGATATAAAAGCTCGTCCATCTTCACCTAGTTTAGTTAAAGTCTCTACAGGCTTTGGAGTGGATGGCGGAATGGATGGCGGAGTAGACGGCGGACAATTGAATGGTGTATTGGATGGAGTTATCGGCTCAACAAGTAGCGTAGATGCTCCACCACCACCAAAACCAGATCCAGTTGTTGCTGAACCTGAAATTGAAAAGCCTAAGCCATCTATTATAAGACGAAGTGAGGGCGTATTAAAAGGTAATACTATTTTTCAAGGTAAACCTGATTATCCAGCAATTGCCCGTAATTCAGGTATTACAGGAGAAGTAAAAGTAGAAATACTTATTAGCGAAGAAGGAAGTGTTGTTAGTACTAAAGTAATAAGCGGACATCCAATGCTTCAACAAGCAGCCTTAGTAGCCGCTAAACAATGGAGATTTAACCCAACCCTTCTTAATGGAACTCCTGTAAAAGTTCAAGGTATATTGACTTTCAGATTCACACTATAAGCAATATGCCTCTATGGTTTACCCTAGATTATCTCTCTTGTGTCGCGGCCATAAAACACAAACCAGATGACTAGGGTAGCCTTAGTTTTTGACAAAAATAAATTATTTTAAGGAGAACAGACTGTGTTTAACAATTTACCAGAAACTATAAAATACAAAGAACATAACAAGAAAAAGCTAATTACTTTAGCTTTTATTTCCATTTTATGGATATTTTCTCTTAGCACCTCTACTGTAGCTAATATTTTATTTTATGACGCAAAATTAGAAGAAAAATTAGAGGTCTTTACCATTGTTTCTCCTCAACCAAAACCACCTCTTTATTTTAATTATCCTAATAGTGAAGAAGGCCACTTAAATACTGCTTCAAATTGGGCATATTGGGTTAAGAATTTTGGAAAGTGTAAGCTTAGATATACTGCTGATAACTTTTCTGAGCAAGGAATTGATACCCTAAAGGTAACACCTAATCTGGTAACAATTATTAATCTTAGTGAAGATGTAATTAGAGGCAATGCTTTGAAAAAAGTTAAACCTCTATATCCATCTTTAGCGCGTGAAAGCAAAGTTTCAGGTACGGTTGAGGTTCATATTATTATTGATGAAAAAGGAGAGGTAATTTCTGCCATAGGAATTAAAGGGGATAAGTTACTTCAACAAGCCGCCTTAAGAGCTGCTAAAAAATGGAAATTCAGCCCAACTCTTTCTAATGGAACTCCTATAAAAGCTCAAGGAATATTAACTTTTGTGTTTATTTTGTAGTTACTGCTCTCACACTTAAGTATTAGATAATAGTCTGGCGCTCACCAGACTATTATCAATTGCATTTTGTTTTTATTAAGTGGCTCTATAGCCTCTATACTAGGGCTATTGATAATATCAAGAGTTTTTTAGATTTGGGCAAATTTTGGATGTTTTACAACTGTTACTGAACAGGGGGCATGTGCTGCTACGCTTTCGGCTACTGAGCCTAAGAGGAATCGTGAAACCCCTTTGCGTCCATGAGTTCCTACAATTATTAAATCTGCTCCCCATTCTTTTGCTTCGCTAATTATTTCTTCTGCTGCAAAACCTCCTCTAACATGGTGAGACACCTTCCAGTTTTTATCATGTAACTTTAAGCAGGCATTTACTACTAAATCTTGAGAGGCGTTAAGTAAGTCTGAAGCCATTTTATAATGGGTAGTTGGTGGCCCTAAACTAGATAGTGGCTCAATAACGTTTACAACTCTAAATTCAGTTCCAACAGGCCAATGCCATTTAGCAGCATAATCAACAGCTTCATCAGCAAATGATGAACCATCTGTAGCAACTAAAACTCTAAGCCCATCAGAACTAGTTTTTTCTTGCTCAAGAATAAATGGACGGACTACTAAAATAGGGCAAGAAGCTTTTCTTAAAAGACGATCAGTTGTTGAACCAAATAGTAGCGAACTAGTGCTAGAGAAAACAGAAGGCGAAAAACTTGCATCACGTGTATCAACACATATTAAATCGATTTTGTGCTTTTCTACATAATTTAGTATTTCCTCGTAAGCTGTTCCTTTAGTAACAACATATTTAATTTTACCTGGAATCTCTATGGATTCTGATGTTAGGACATTTTGTAATTTAGTAGATAATTTTTCTAAATCATCATCCTCTTTTTCTGCTATATGAAGTAAATGAATTTCAGCCCCATAAGTTTTTGCTAAAGTTTGTGCATAGAGAAGAGAGTATTTAGAGTTTTTTGAAAAATTATAAGCAACTAGTACATGAGATAAATCAGTTTTTTTGCTATCAGGATCAACTAAAGATTGTTCGCCTGCATGAGTTATTAGTATTGGACAAGGTGCAGCACGACAAATAGCTTCAGCGGTTGAGCCAAATAAAGCTGCTCTATAAGGCTGGCGCTCTGCATACATTACCATTAAATCTACTTTTTTATCATAAGCAACAGAGGTTATAGCTTCAGGAATATTACCTTCAGTAATTATAGCTTCCCATTCTATTTTAGGTGTTATATTTTTTTGATAACTTTCCATCCACTCTGTTAATAGGTCTTTAACCTTTTGACCACCAGCAGGAAGTACATCTTCAGAACAGTAACAAAGAAAAAGCTTTGCTTGAAAGTCTCTTGCTAAGGCTATAGCATAGAGTAGGGCTTGATGGCTTTCTTTAGAAAGGTTTGTAGGCCACATAATAGATTTAACTTTATATTGAGAAATTTGAGGTAATAGTTCGCTTTTCATAAAACCCCCTTCAATAGCTAGCATTAAAAAACTAGAAAAACTAGAAAAAACTAGAAAAAACTAGAAAAACTAAAAATTAGTATTTTTAATAGTTTGATAAATAGTTTCTGCAAAAATTATGCCAAGTTTGTTTAAGCAGCTAAAAAGCTTCCTAAATAAGCATTAGAGACTTAAGCTTTTCCAGTTTAAGCTAATTTAAGGTAAAAATATTGCTTTATTGAAAAAAGTAGATGCGGGTATTTTCCCAGTTTGCTAAAATTACGCAGTTTTCTGAATCATTGTTCATTTTCGAGCGTTAAAATTAACACAGCCGCTAAAATCAAAATAAAAGGAACCAGCATGGAGACTATAAGAAAAGGAAAAATCTTTTCGCTAATACTTTTACTAGTATTATTTGTAGGAGTTGTAAAGGCCCAAGACGTAGACCTTAAAAAACTTGATCAAGCAATCCCTATGGATTATAGAGTTAAGCAAGGTGTACTACCTAATGGGATAAAATATTATATCCAAAAAAATGCCAAGCCAGAAAAGCGAGTAGAACTTAGATTAGCTGTAAATGCAGGCTCGCTTCAGGAAGATGATGATCAACAAGGACTAGCCCATTTTGTTGAGCATATGTGTTTTAATGGTACTAAGAACTTTAAGAAAAATGAGATTGTAAGTTATTTACAATCTGTTGGTGTACAATTTGGTGCTCACCTAAATGCTTACACTTCTTTTGATGAAACTGTTTATATATTAACTCTACCTAGCGATAAACAAGACATTATGAATAAAGGTTTTCAAATTCTAGAAGACTGGGCACATAATGTTACTTTTGAGGATTCTGAGATTGATAAAGAACGTGGTGTTGTTATTGAAGAATGGCGTACAGGTCTTGGAGCAGGTCAAAGAATTCGTGATAAAACTTTTCCTGTTGTTTTTAAGAATTCTCGTTATGCAGAACGCTTGCCAATTGGTAAAAGAGAAATACTAGAAAACTTTAAGTATGAAACACTAAAACGCTTTTATAAAGACTGGTATCGTCCAGATCTTATGGCTGTTATTGTAGTAGGCGATATAGATGAAGTTGAAATGGAAGCTAAAATTAAAGAACATTTTAGTAAAATAGCCCCTAAAGAAAGCCCTCGCCCTAGAGAAAGTGCTGAAATTCCTAACCATAAAGAAATGTTAACTGTTACTGCTACAGATAAAGAATCTAACTTTGCCCAAGCACAAGTTATTTTTAAGCATCCAGCAGAAAAAACACTAACTTTTGCAGATAATCGAAAAAGCATTCTCTATGATCTATTTCGCGGAATGATAAATCGTAGACTTGCAGAAATCGCTCAACAAGCCGATCCTCCTTATAATGGAGCGTTTGCAGGTTTTGGCGGATTTTTAAGAACAAAAAGTGCTTACACACTTTCTACTTCTGCTAGTGAAAAGAAGATAGAATTAGCTCTAAAAACACTACTTACGGAAAATAAAAGAGTTCTAGACCATGGTTTTACTCAAGGCGAATTAGAAAACTATAAAAAAGAACTTCTTTCCTTTTATGAAAACGACTATAACGAAAGAGATAAAGTTCCTTCTGCTCAACATGCAGCCCGTTATGTTCGTAGCTTTTTATCTACTGAACCTAGCCCAAGTATTGAATGGGAATTTGAGTTTTTGAAAAAGGCACTTCCAACAATTAATGTTAGTGAAATTAACCAATTAATTAAACGTTGGGTAACAGATGAGAATATAGTAATTTCCGTTACTGGGCCAGAAAAAGATGAACTAAAAGCTATTGGTGAAAATAATATTAAGTCCTTGCTAAAAGAAGTTGCTGCTCTAAAACCCGAAGCTTATGTATTTAAGGAAATTAGCGCTCCTTTAATGGCTACTTTACCTAAAGCAGGAAAAATAGTTAAAGAAACAAGTGTTGATATTTTAGGAGCAAAAGAACTAATACTTTCAAATGGAATAAAGGTTGTTATTAAACCTACTGATTTTAATAATGATCAAATCCAAATGAATGTTTTTAGTTTTGGTGGTAGTTCCTTACAAAATGCTGAAGATGATCCTTCGTCTGATTATGCTACAGCTATTGTTAATCAAGCAGGAATTGGTAATTTTTCTCAAACTGATCTAGAAAAAGTTCTAAGTGGAAAAAATGCTACTGTTTTCCCATTTATTGGTCGCTATTCAGAAGGTTTAAGAGGAAACTCGACACCAAAAGACTTTGAGACTCTGTTGCAATTAACAAATATGTTTTTTACTCAACCACGTAAGGATGAAAAAGCATATCAATCATTTTTAACTAGAACCAAAGCCTTTGCAGCTAATTTTTTTGCTAATCCACAACTCTACTATGGTAATGAACTACAGAAAGTTCTTACTCAAGAACATCCTAGAGCTAATATTTTTAACCCAGAAAAACTTGATAAAGTAAGCCTTGATAAAGCTTTTCAAATCTATAAAGAACGCTTTGCCGATGCAGATGATTTTCAGTTTTTCTTTGTAGGCAATATTGATATAGAAAAAGCTAAACCCTTACTTGAACTTTATTTAGGTAGTTTACCAGTTAAAGAAGGTAATGAAACTTTTAAGGATTTAGGCATTCGTCCTCCTACAGGTATTGTTGAAAAAGAAGTTAAAAAAGGAAAAGATCCTAAGAGTCAAGTAACTATTGTTTTTACTAATCCTGTAGACAATAGAAAAGACCAATATTTAATTAGATCCCTAGCCGAAGGTTTAAGTATTAAGTTAATTGAAAACTTAAGAGAAGATAAGGGTGGCGTTTATAGTACAAGAGCTAATTCTTCTATAGGTCGTTATCCTTATGAAAGCTATCAAGTAACAATTGGTTTTTCTTGTGCCCCAGAAAATGCTCAAAAATTAATTAATGCTGCTTATGAGGAAATTAAGAAAATTCAAGAAAATGGCTTTACTCCTGAAGATTTAGTAAAAATCAAAGAAGGTCAAAAGAGAAGTATAGAGAGAAATCAAAAGGAAAATGGTTATTGGCTTGGAGTTCTACAAAATGTCTATGTAGATAAAATTGATGCTAATGAATTAACCGAAGCAAACCTTCGTAAATTAGCCGATGATTTATCTAGCGAAGGTCTTAAAGCTACTGCTCAAAAGTACTTAAAGCTAGATAATCGTATTGTTGTTACTATGAACCCAGAATAACCAGTAATAAATCTCTAAAGTATTTTTATTAGAACTAATAAAATAGCCCCGTCCTAACAATTAGGCCGAGGCTATTTTATTTTCTTTATCCATTCTGGAAAAAAGACGGTAAAATTTTGAATCTAACTCTAAGTAAGTGCGTTAGATAAATCAATTTCTAAGCTCAAGCTCATTAGTAAAAAGCGTTAAAGAAATCTGTAAGTAAATAATAGTTTTGCTTGACTTCAGTGTATTAGTGTATTACATTAGTGATACACTAAAAATAATTTTTAGAACATTAAGGAAAAGGAAAAAAGCATGGGAAAATTTCAATCTAAAAAAATATTTTCGTTGTTACTTTTATTCTTGCTATTTACAGGAGTAGCAACTGCCCAAGAAGTAGATATAAAAAAGCTTGATCAAGCAATCCCTATGGATTATAGAGTTAAAGAAGGCATACTACCTAATGGAATAAAATACTATATTCAAAAAAATGCTAAACCTGAAAAACGTGCTGAACTACGTTTAGTAGTAAATGCGGGCTCACTTCAAGAAGATGAAGACCAATTAGGGCTAGCTCATTTTGTTGAGCATATGTGTTTTAATGGTACTAAAAACTTTAAGAAAAACGAATTAATAAACTATTTACAATCTGTTGGTGTTAAATTTGGTGCTCACCTTAATGCCTATACTTCTTTTGATGAAACTGTTTATATGATAACCATTCCTACAGATAAACAAGATATTGTAGATAAAGGTTTTCAAATCCTAGAAGATTGGTCACATAATGTTACTTTTGAAGATGAAGAGATTGAAAAAGAACGAGGCGTTGTTATTGAAGAATGGCGTACTGGGTTAGGTGCTCAAGAAAGAATACGTAATAAAACTTTTCCTGTGATTTTTAAAGATTCTCGCTATGCTAAACGCTTACCAATAGGCACTATAGAAGTACTACGTAGTTTTAAGCCAGAGACAGTAAGAAAATTCTATCGTGATTGGTATCGCCCTGAGCTAATGTCTGTAGTGGTAGTAGGTGATATAGATGAAGCTGCAATAGAAGCAAAAATTAAACATCACTTTAGTCAAGTTCCTGTAGTAAAAGATCCTCGTCCAAGGTTAGAGGCTGAAATTCCTGACCATAAGGAAACCCTAGCTGTAGCTGCAACAGATAAAGAAGCAGCATTTCTTATTGCCCAAGTAATTTATAAACAACCTGCTGAAAGGGTAAAAACTATTGCTGATTTCCGTCGTTCAACCCTTTATCAACTTTTTGGTGGAATGTTTGGCCGTCGTTTTAATGAAATAGCACAACAAGCTAACCCTCCTTATAACTTTGCTGGTGGTAGTTTTAACCCATTTTTACGTACAAAAAATGCTTATAGTCTTTTTGCTTTTGGTGGAGATGATGCAGAAAAAATGCTAAAAGTCTTACTTACTGAAAGTAAAAGAGTTCTTGAACATGGTTTTACTCCAGGCGAACTAGAAAGTTATAAAAAAGAATTTCTTACTGGCTATGAAAATCAGTTTAAGGAGAGAGAGAAAACAGACTCAGGACAAATTGTTTATAAATACGTAGATGGTTTTTTAACTGGTGAGCCTAGCCCAAGTATTGAATGGCAATATGATGCTGTTAAAAAACTGCTTCCTACAATTACTGTAGATGAAATTAACCCTTTAATTAAAAAATGGGTTAAAGATGGTAATATGGTAGTTATAGTTACTGGCCCAGAAAAAGAGAATACTAAAACCTTAGCTGATAATAATGTTAAGGAATTAGTTAAACAAATAGATACTTTTAAGACAGAAGCCTATGTTTATAAAGAAATAGTTACTCCTTTAATGGCTAAAATCCCGACTCCAGGAAAAATAGCTAAGGAAAGTGCTATAGAACAGTTTGGTATTAAAGAACTTACTCTATCTAATGGGGTAAAGGTAATAATTAAACCAACTGACTTTAAGAATGATGAAATTCAAATGTCAGCTTTTAGCTTTGGAGGAACTTCTTTAGTAAGCAGTGATGAAGATGCTATTTCTGCTCGTAGTGCCTCTCAAATCATTAATAGTAGCGGGATAGGCGAGTTTTCTGATACAGATGTACAGAAAATTTTAAGTGGTAAAAATGTTTATGCCTTCCCATACATTGGTGAAACTTCTGAAGGGTTAAGAGGTGGTTCTTCTCCTCAAGACTTTGAAACAATGTTGCAACTGGTTAATCTTTATTTTGTTCAACCCCGCAAAGATGAACAGGCTTTTCAGTCTTATCTAGCTAAGACTAAAGCTTTTCTACCTAATCTGCTTTTAAGCCCAGAGTTTTATTACTCAAATGAAGTTAGCAAAATTCTAACTCAAGACCATCCTAGATCTGGTGCTGTTATAAGACCTGGTGATATAGATAAAGTCAATTTAGACAAAGCTTTCCAAATTTATAGAGAACGTTTTGCTGATGCTAGTGATTTTCAGTTTTTCTTTGTAGGAAATATTGATATAGAAAAAACTAAACCTCTATTTGAAACTTATTTAGGCAGTTTACCTGTAAAGGGACAAACAGAAACTTTTAAGGATTTAGGTATTCGTCCTCCTAAAGGTGTTGTAGAAAAAGAAGTTAAAAAAGGTAAAGAACCTAAGAGCCAAGTAACAATTGCTTTTACTGGCGAGGTGGCAGATGAAAAAGACGAGTCTTTAATTAGGGCTGTATCAGAAGGCTTAACTATTAAATTAATTGAAAACTTAAGAGAAGAAAAAGGTGGAGTTTACGGTACAAGTGCAAATGCTTTTATAAGTAAATACCCTTATTCAAGTTATCAAGTTTCAATTCGTTTTACTTGTGCTCCTGAAAATGTTCAAAAGCTAATTAATGCTGCTTATGATGAAATCAAAAAAGTACAAGAAAATGGCCCAACTCCTGAAGACTTAAATAAAGTTAAAGAAGCTAGAAGACGTGATTTAGAGAAAAACCAAAAGGAAAATTCTTATTGGTTAGGTCTTTTAGAAAGAGTCTATACTCAAAAGAAAGATATTAATGAATTAACGGAAGCCAATTTGCGTAAGAAAATAGATGAGTTGTCAATTGAACAACTAAAGGGAATTGCTCAAAAATACTTAAAGTTTGATAACCGTGTTGTCGTTACATTAAATCCAGAAAATTTAGAAAAATAAGCTAGACACTCTTGAGCTATCAAAAGCACTGTATAGACCATACAGTGCTTTTTTATTGGCTATTACTGGCTATTTTAAGCTTTGTAACTTGGGTCAATTTTATCAAGTTTACGAAGTAGAGCAGGCCAAGCAAGTTGTCCTCCAACTCCACGAGTAACTTGTTTTGCTTGCATTTTTGCTCCTGCAATTATTCTAGGATCTATTGGAATTAATTCTCCCCCACCACTTTGAGCACGCAACTGTATCATACAAGCAGATTCAAATATATACATAAATAAAAATGCATCAGGGATATTATCGGCTACTGTAATTAGCCCATGATTACGTAGCATAAAAAAGTTTTTATCGCCTAAATCATTAACAAGTCTAGGTTTTTCTTCTTCATTAAGCGCAACACCTTCATAGTTATGATAAGCAAGTGAGGATAAGACAAAAATTGATTGTTGAGAAACAGGTAAAACACCTTCTTTTTGAGCAGAAACAGCCACACCATTAACTGAATGGGTATGTAGAACACATTTAGCATCTTCTCTTGCTGAATGAATTGCACTATGTATGGTAAAGCCTGCGGGGTTAATTTCATAAGGGCTTTCCATTACTTTCTTACCTTCTAAATCTACTTTAACTAAACTAGATGCTGTAATCTCATCAAATAACATTCCATAGGGGTTAATAAGAAAATGATGTTCTGCACCAGGCAAGCGTGCAGAGATATGTGTAAAAATCAGATCATCCCAGCCATATAAAGCTACCAGTCTATAACAAGCTGCAAGATTTACTCTTTGTTGCCATTCTATTTCGCTTACTTGAGATTGTATTGAATAGTTAGAAATACTCATTAAAAGTTCTCCTAGTTTTTAATACATTTTTGTTAATTAAAATCAAAAGATTATCAAAAGCCATTCTTAACAACAAGCAAAAGATATTTAGGTACACCTACTTTTCCCCTAAGCTTTTTTCTTAGTTATAAGTCTATGTTTTTGTTGTAGTTACAAATTATGGAAAATTTTTGAACTCTTAGAAAGAAGATTACGTTAAGTGCCTTTGGGTTTATCAATCCCAAAAATCATTTTTATAAATCAATCAATTTAGGAGCAAAAATTTATGAAGACTATCACACCTTACATGACCACTCAATCAGCCTTTGTCGCTGTAATTATTGCAAAAAAGAGATTTATGATGAGTGGTGGTGTTTTTCAGACATTAGTTAATCGTAGTTAGCAGTAATAGTGTCCAAAAAAGGTATAATGTTTTTGGCTTACCTATTTTTGAGATCCTCTACTGCACCAACAACTTAACTTATTTGTCTGTTACCTACCATTAAGACTTATTACCTCTAATTATCCTAATTGAATTCTAAAAACTTAAGGATAATTCATAAGCTAAGGCACATCTAGCCTTATTTCTTAAATGGTGCAGTTATGAAAAACAATTTAGATAATGTTGAGCTTGTCTTACCAATAAAAGAATCCACATCTACACAGGGTTTATTTAAAAAATTTAAGCAGAATTTGCGCGAAGCTGTAATGGGTACTGAGCAAGATTTTACTCAAGGCAGCATTGACCGTGCAATTATGTTGTTGTCAATCCCAATGGTGCTAGAAATGTCTATGGAATCGCTTTTTGCCATAGTTGATGTTTTTTTTGTTGCACGTCTTGGGGCTGATGCTATTGCTACAGTTGGCCTTACTGAATCAATATTAACACTTATTTTTGCTGTTGCTATGGGACTAAGTATGGCTACAACCGCTTTGGTTGCTAGACGTATAGGAGAAAAATCTCCTGAAGATGCAGCTAAAGTTGCAGTACAAGCAATTATTGTTGGAACCGTTATTTCACTAGCGATAGGGGTTGTAGCAATTTTCTTAACTCCTACGCTTTTTCAGTTAATGGGGGCATCTCAAGGTGTTATTTCTACAGGCACTACTTATGCTAGGGTGATGCTTGGTGGAAATATCACGATTATGATGCTTTTCCTTATTAATGCGATATTTCGAGGTGCTGGTGATGCTGCCATTGCAATGCGTGTATTAATAATTTCTAATCTTTGTAACATAATTCTTGACCCTTGTTTAATTTTTGGGTTAGGCCCCTTTCCTGAATTAGGTGTTACTGGTGCTGCTATAGCTACTACTTCAGGGCGAGCAATAGGTGTAATCTACCAACTATGGGCTTTATTTAGTAATAATCGTATAAAAATTAAGCCTGAACATTTAGGTATTAACCTATCTGTAATGAAACAGCTTCTAAAAATTTCTTTAGGAGGGATATTTCAATACTTGGTTGCTACTGCAAGCTGGTTAGGTTTAGTAAGAATGGTTGCTATATTTGGAGAAAATGCGCTGGCTGGCTATACAATTGCATTACGTGTAATTGTTTTTGCTATTCTTCCTTCTTGGGGAATGAGCAATGCAGCAGCAACTTTAGTAGGGCAAAATTTAGGTGCCGAGTTACCAGAAAGAGCAGAAAAATCTGTTTGGAGAACAGGTCTTATTAATATGATCTTTCTGGCTTTTGTGACAGTTGTTTTTGTCTTATTTGCAGAACCTATAGTGCGCCTTTTTACTAGCGATACTCAAGTAGTTTTCTATGGTGTAAGTTGCCTAATCTATGTTAGCTATGGGTATATTTTTTATGCTTATGGTATGGTTATGGTACAAGCATTTAATGGTGCTGGTGATACTACTACACCTACTATTATTAATCTTTGTTGTTATTGGTTGTTTCAAATTCCTCTTGCCTATGTTTTAGCTACTAAAACTACTATGGGTGCTCAAGGGGTTTTTATTGCGATTACAATTGCTGAATCAGTTCTTGCTGTTGTTGGAGTTTTAGTTTTTCGTCGGGGATACTGGAAAAATCGCAAAATATAGAAAGCTTTAAGCTAAATATCTTGGTATTTTAACTCTAACCTGTGGCTAGAGTTAAAATATCAAAAATATGCTTTTAGAAAATGGAAAAATAGCTGGTAATTTTTTTCCCATTTTTTGCTAAAATCACAAACAAGCAATTTTTAAATAATTACTTAAGAGGTCAAAGGGAGATTTTGAAAAAATTAGTTTTGCCAGAAAAAGGTCTGGACGTTTTGCTTGGGCCTTATGATGAAAATATCAAATATCTAGAGTCTTTATTTGATGTAACAATCGGTATTCGAGGTAATGAAATTACTTTAGATGGTAGCCCTCGCGATCTAGAAACTGTCCAACGTGTTTTAGAAGATTTTTCTGTTATTGTTAAAGAAGGTCAACTTCCTACTGTAGCTGAACTTAAAAATGCATTTAAGCAAATCGCTGAAGATAGAGCTTTTTCTTTAAGAGAATATTTTTCTAAATCACTCTATTTTAACCCATCAGGAAAAAAAGTAGTAAATGCTCGCTCAGCAAACCAACGTAAGTACATAGAAGCTATTCAAAACTATGATATAGTTTTTGGAATAGGGCCTGCGGGTACAGGAAAAACTTATTTAGCTGTAGCTATGGCCGTACAAGCTCTTTGGTCTAAACGAGTTAACCGTATTATTTTAACTCGTCCAGCCGTTGAAGCAGGAGAAAAGCTAGGGTTTTTACCTGGAGATCTTCAAGATAAAGTTGACCCTTATTTGCGGCCACTTTATGATGCGCTTTTTGATTTGGCAGATAATGAAAAAGTTACCAAATTACTAGAAAAACGCGTTATTGAAGTTGCCCCTCTAGCTTTTATGCGAGGACGTACTTTGTCAGACTCTTTTATAATTTTAGACGAGGCTCAAAATACTACTTCTGAACAAATGAAAATGTTTTTAACTAGAATTGGGTATGGCTCAAAAGCTGTTGTTACAGGTGATGTAACTCAGATAGATTTGCCCGTAGGAAAACGTTCTGGCCTTGTAGAAGCCCAACAAATTCTAAATTCTGTAGAAGGCATTTCCATGATTTTTTTTAATGAAAAAGATGTAGTACGACATAAATTAGTTCAGTTAATTATTAAAGCCTATGATGAACATAGTAAGATTAGACTCTAGCACTTATGACAGTTGAAATAATTAACCAACAACGCAAAGAAAAAATAGCTAAAAAAGAGTGGAAAGACTTTGCTCTTTCTGTGCTAAAAGCTCTTAACTTAGAAGAAGTAGATGTAACAATTGTTTTTGTAGGTGATCGGAAAATACGAGCATTAAATAGAGATTTTCGCAATATTGATAAAGCTACAGATGTGCTTTCTTTTAGCTATCAAACTACTGAAAGCACAGTAAATGAGCAAGATGTAGAGGAAAATTCTTTTCCCTCTTTAGCTAGTTTTGAAGGAAATTATTTAGGCGATGTGGTAATCTCTAGCCAAACAGCTGATCTTTATGCTAAAAAATTAGGCTTGACATTTGATGAAGAAGTTAAGACACTGATACTACACGGGTTGCTTCATTTGTGTGGCTATGACCATGAAAGAGATAATGGCGAAATGGACGAGCTAGAACAAAAATTACGTAAGCAACTGTTGGGTTTTTCAACACTCAGTTTATTGTCAGATTCTTAATAACTAGGGTTTTTTCATAAGAAAATGGAATATGAAATAGCGGCGACCAGCATTTTAATATTAATGCTGGTCTTCATTGCTACATTTGAAAGCGCAATAGGACAATTAAGCGATGTTGCTTTGCGATCACTTACTGCTGAAAGCAAAAGCAAAAAACAAGCGCGCTTTCTACGTTATTTACTTAGTCATCATCAATTACTAGAGATGACTACTCTTTCAGGGCTGCAATTTTCCGCAGTAAGTATTGCCCTTCTTTTAGTTTCTATAGGACTACAGTTAACTCTAACAAAAATAGAAGCTTTACTAGGCTCTTTTGCTGTATCGCTTTTAATAGGTGGAATCTTTGGTCAATTCTTACCAAGGCTTTTTACACAAAATAACCCAGCAAGTATGCTACTTTTGTTGCTACCTTATTTTGCTATCTATTACAAAGTTTTTTCTATTCCTGCTCAATTTGTTTACTGGATATTAAGGCGTTTTCGTCGTGATGATGAACGTAGTATTACCCCTGAACAAGCTGAAGAAGTCTCAGGAGAAAATATTAAAGCTTTACTAGATGTAGGTACTGAAGAGGGTATTATTGAAGAAGCTGAAAGTAAACTAATACATTCTGTAATAGAATTTACTGATACTACTGTAGATGAAGTAATGATACCTCGTCCTGATATGATAATGCTTGATGCTAATGCTACAGTAGAGCAAATGCGGGACTTAATGATTGATAAAAAACATTCTCGCATCCCTGTTTATCGAGATTCAATAGACCATATAGAAGGCATAGTTTATATGCACGATGTTTTGGCTGTTTTTCGAGAAGGACAAACTAAAAAAACTGTTAGCTCAATTCTTAGACCTGTTTATTTTGTCCCTGAAACTAAACTAGTTGCAGAACTTCTTACTGATATGCAAAGGGCAAAACGTCAAATTGCTTTAGTTGTCGATGAATATGGCGTTACAGCTGGACTTGTAACAATAAAAGACCTACTTGAAGAAATTGTAGGGGAAATTGGTAATGAAGAGACTGATAAAAATGATAGAAAAGACCCAGAAATCCTTGAAATCTCTACAGGTATTTACTTGGTAAAGGGAAGTACTGAAATTAAAAAAATAGAAACTCTTTTTAATAAAGAACTTGAAAGAGATGACTTTTCTACTCTAGCAGGCTTTATTATTAAACACGCTGGTTGTGTCCCTAATGTTGGTGATACTTTAGTCTATCAAGGCGTAAAAGCTGAAATAATAGAATCTGATAATGGTAGAATTGGTAAAGTAAAATTATATTTAACTGAAGAAGCAGATAATGTAACTAGTAAAAACAATTCAGCATAATTATATATTTTAGGCACTTTAGTCTCTATAAGAAGGTAATCTTATTATCAATATGACAGATAAAATAGAAACTCGCTCAGGCTTAGTAGCTTTTGTTGGCCGTCCTAATGCAGGTAAATCAACCTTACTTAATAAATTAGTTGGTGAAAAAATTGCTGCTGTCTCTGATAAACCACAAACAACACGCACTCAAATAAAAGGTGTATTAAATCTTGACCAAGGTCAAATTGTTTTTGTTGATACTCCTGGAGTACATAAACCAGGCTATAAACTCAATAAACGTATGATGCAAGCTGTACTTGAAGCACTTAAAGATGTTGATATTGTAGTCTTAATGCGGGATGCTTCTACAAAAATGGGACAAGGTGAACGCTATGTTCTTGATTTAATTAAAGAAGCTGCTCGTCCAACATTTCTTTTACTTAATAAAATTGACTTAATCAAGGAAAAAGGCAATCTACTTCCAATAATTGATTTTTACCGCCAAGAATATGAATTCAAAGAAGTTATTCCTCTATCAGCAATTAGGGGTGATAATACAAAAATTTTAGTAGATAAATTGCTAGAATATCTACCTATTGGCCCAAGACTTTTTGAAGAAGATACTTTAACTGATCGTAGTCTTCGTTCAATTGCAGCAGAAATGGTTAGAGAAAAAGTCTTGCATTATACTTCTGAAGAAATTCCTTTTGTAACCGCTGTTATATGCGAAAGCTGGCAAGAGGAAGAATCTCAAACTCAAATCCATTGTGTAATTTATGTAGAGCGTGATTCTCAGCGAGCTATAATTATTGGCCGTGCAGGGCAAAAGCTAAAACAAATAGGTATTGCTGCTAGAAAAGATATACAAAAACTCTTAGATAAAAAAGTAGATTTACGACTCTTTGTAAAAGTAAAAGAACATTGGCGTAATGATGAAGAAGTCCTAGATCAACTTGGAACAGAGGGTCTTAGCTATGAGTCAAGTTAAAACGATTAAGTGGTTTTCTGTAGAACTAACTTTTCCTTTAGAACTAGAAGATATTATTAGTGGAATACTTTGGGAAGAAGGAACTTCTGGTATTACAACAATAAAAGAAACTTCTGATAGCATCACTTTACAAGCTTATTTTGACCAAGAAATTAATTTAGAAGATTGGAAAAACCTTTTAGAAAACATTCTTTCTGAACTTGGATATACTCCTGATAAACTAAAAGATCTAAAACTCCTAGAAGTTGCAAATGAAGATTGGTTAAAAAAATGGAAAGAAGGTTATCGTCCTGTTGAAGTAGGGGAAAAGTTTCTTATTGTTCCTTCTTGGTTAAAATCTGAAGTTACCAACACATCGCGATTTATTATAGAAATTGATCCTGGTATGGCTTTTGGAACAGGAACACATGAGACTACTCAGCTTTGTTTAAGAGCTATTGAGCAATATTTTAAGGGCGGAAATTGTTTAGATGTGGGTTGTGGAACAGCAATTCTAGCAATGGCAGCAGCTAAACTTTCTCCAACCTCAGAAGTCTTTGCTTGTGATAATGACCCTGAAGCCGTTATGGTTGCAGGAGAAAACCTAGAAATTAACCAAGTTGATAAACTTATTAAACTTTCTGTAGGTTCTGCAAAAGATTATGTAGAGCAAAAATTTTCTTTAGTCGTAGCTAATTTAACTGCTGATGTAATTGCTTCGATTATTGATGATTTAATCGCTTGTCAAGCCCTAGATGGCTATTTAATCTTGTCTGGTATTTTAGATACTCAAGAAGAACAAGTTTCTCAACTACTTAAAGCTAAATCCCAGAAAATAGTAGAACTTCTTAAAGCAGGCGAATGGATTGCAATTGTTAGTAATAAATCTTAAGTCCAATGATAGGAAATAGTGCTATACAAAACTTTGCCTTTTACTACTTTTTTGCAAAACAACATTTTGCTACTCTTATCAAATGCTACTCTAAGTAATTATAAATAAAATACTTAAAAGTAGCGTTTGATTTAAGTAACAAAATCAAACCTTAGAAAATACTAATTTTCTAAAATTTCGCTTAAGGTTTTATCCAGATCTTTACCTCGTAATCTATCCTCAGTAGCAATAATTTTACCTGTAGGGTCAACTAAAATAGCTTTAGGAATACCAAGCACACCAAATTTTTGAGCTAAAGATGATTCAAAATTCTTTTCTACAAAGGTATGTAGCCAAGGCATTTTCCATTTTCCCTGGCGAAAAATTGTTACTTCTTCAGGGCTAGTATCAAAAGATAAACTAAGGATTTCAAAGTTTTTGCTTTTGAATCTATCATAAGCCCTATGTAAATTACCTAGTTCACCTACACAGGGGCCACACCAAGTAGCCCAAAAATCTATTAAGTAATATTTTCCTTTTAGTGATTCAGAGCTATAGGTTTTCTTAGGATCTTCTATTGAGGTAACAGAAAATTGTGGAACAGGCGCACCCACTTTAATCATTGTATTTTTTGCTAAAAGATCTCTTTTGGCTATTTTAGCTATTCTAGATTCTGGGTAATCTCTTTGCAAAATATCAAAATATTTTTTTTGCTCTGTTTGATTATCTGCTTTATCCATAAGGTAGAACAAGGTATAGGCTTTTAGTTGTTCATCTTTATTTTCTGATAAAAATTTTTCAATATAAGCTTTAGCCTTATCTTTTTTCTTACAGGATGTTGCTATATAAGCAAGCAAAGATGATTCAATAGACCATAGAGGAGAGTTAGGGGAAATTTCATTAAGTGCTAATAATACAAGGTTTTCATCTTTTTCTTTATCAAAGTATGTAAAGTATTCCAAAGTTAGTATTTGTCGAATAAAAGGTTTTTTTTCTTTATCTATAAGGTTTTTAATAGCATTAGAAGCAGGTTTAAGAGATTCTACAAATTCCCTATCAGCATCTTGAAGGCTTTTACCTTGTTCTTCTGCTTTCCTTAAATTTGCAAGGCGAGCATTTTCTCTTTCTTTCATTCCATCATAAAGCTTGGCTAAAGCTGACAGCTTATAATTTTTTTCATCAAAAACTATTTTTGATTTAGCATTTGAACGAACTAATAACTCAGGATTAAATACAATTTTTACTTTACCATTTTGGGATGAAGTTATAGATTTATAATCACCATCACCATCATAAGCATAGTCTTCTGATTGAGTACCATTAACTGTTCTCCCATTTTTTTCTAACCCAGAAATTTCATATTCCACTCTATCTTTTTTAGTTTCAAACTCAACTATGTAAGACCCATCAGCTTGTTTTTTTAATACCTTACCTTCTTTTGGGTCAGGGTTCTCAAAATTATCTATGAGTCTTATATCATTAAAATCTGCTTTATACTCATTAGTAGCAAGAGTTACATCAAGCTTTATATTAGTGCTGTCTTCAATAATTAAAGGAATATATTTACGCTGATGGTTTACACCTGTAAATTGTAAAACTAAAAAGCCCTTTTCATTTGTGTTTATCTGATAACTTCCATCTTTAGCTGTTTCTACAGAAATTTTTGGTTTTGAGCCACTATAACCAAGATGTATGTGAGCTTTTGGTAGTGGTTTTCCATTACTTCCCATTAATTGTCCAGTAATTACAGTTTGTTGAGCTAAAACTACTGCAAAGCTAAATAGCATAAGGAAGAAGGCCCCTATGATTTTTTTCATTTTGATCTCCTTGATTTTATAAATTAAAAATTTAATTTTTTAGTCTGTTTGATTGAATGATAGATTGAGGAGTCTTTGAAAATCCTTAAGAAAAAACTAAAAAACGGCTAAATTTTTGCTAAGAATTTTTTAAATAAAAATCTAATTGGAGTCTATATCTTGTTGGTTTTTCTGCTCTTTTGTTACTTCTTCTATTGTAGAAGCTTGCCAAGTTTTCACTTTCATATCAGCACTTGTAGAAACTAATTTTTTATTATCTTTTGAAAATATTATTGAATGAATAATGCTATTATGCCCTTTAAGAATGGCTAATTCCTTTTTTATATCCATATCCCATAGTTTAATTGTCTTATCCCAGCAACAAGTAGCTAATCGTTTACCATTAGGAGAAAATGCTATTGCTAAAGTGCGGCATGTGTCTTTTACACGACTTTGAAGGTTATTGAAAAAACAAAGAAAAAGGAAGAAAATGAAAAGTCAAAAAGAGGCAAAAGATGATACTACCAATAGTAGAAGTACCGAGAACAATAGCAGAGGAAATGGAAAAGTACAGAGAAGTATTT
>JACQZQ010000081.1 GCA_016213785.1 Acidobacteriota bacterium | reverse complement strand
TTTTTCTCTATTCTCCAAATATTTATCTAGCTTATTTGCTTCTTCTACTTTTACTCTCATTTTTCTTTTTCCTTAAGTTTTCTTACATACTACCATAAAACTTTTTCAAATTCTCATCTTTTTGGTTAAATACTATAATTTATCAGCAAATGAAAAGCTAATATATTGTGTTTCTTATGGATCTTTGGTAAATGTTTCCGATTTTAGAGCAGCTATAAAGCCTATTTTGGAAGAAATATTTCAGACAAATCCTGATAATGAGCCAATTCTCTTTGACTTAATTAAGAAATTAGAAGATAAAAACAACCCTTTTAGATGTGGTGCTATATTTGCCTTAATTATATTAGGAAAAGAAGCTAAAGTTGCTATGCCATACCTTGTTGAAGCAGTTAATGATAAAGATGTTAGTGTTCGTGCTAACGCAATTTTTGGACTAGGTGAAATAGGTGCAGAATCAGAAATTATTATTCCAATAGTAATTAAAGCACTTAAAGACACTGAGAGTGATGTTCGGTATTATGCTGCATCTTTATTATATTCTGATAAATTGTCTTTAACGCCACATCAAAGAAAAGCCATTATTCCTTTGCTAATAAACGCCTTAAAAGAAGAATGGAAATTACAAGAATTAAACCAACATAATCACCATTATTTGTACGCTGAGGCATTATCCAAAATAGGCCCTGAAGTAATCCCATACTTAATCAATTCTCTAAAAGATGAGGATAAGTCATTTAGAACATGCGTCATCGGCATATTAAATAGATATGACCAAAAAGCAGAAGATGCTATTCCAATCCTTATGGAGATGTTAGCTGATGAAAATAAAGAGGTTCAATACCGTGCAGCATTTGCTATAGCAGGTATATCGGACACAAAGGCTAAAATGGTTCTTCCAATAATAGTTGAAGCTTTAAGAGATAAAAAATTTTTTATTGGAGCTTCATACGCTGTAAGAAAATTAGTCCCCACAGCTAAAGAAGCCATTCCTATACTAATAGACAAGCTTAAAGAGGAAAATACCAATAAGTGTTCTCAAGAAACGGATTTTGCTATAGAAACTTTAGGGATAATGGGCGCACAAGCTAAAACCGCAGTTCCTGTGTTGTTAGATTATATGCATACTGCTTATTGTACCCCTACAGAAAATAAAGCCGCTCAAGCATTAGCTAAGGTGGCAATTGAAGATGAAACAGTTATTCCAATACTCCTCAATGATCTAAATAAGCCAAATAACCACGGTGTTTCACAAGCATTGGCTGAAGTAGGCAAAGTGAAAACTAAAACTATTTTGGTTGCGCTTATTGAAGCCTTAAAGAGCGAAGATAGCTATGTTCGTATTAATACTGCAAACACCTTAAAATTTATGGGGGAAACGGCTGTAGATGCTATTCCTGCCTTACTTGAAAGTTTAAAAGATGAAGATTCATGGGTAAAATTTAATGCTATAGATGCATTAGGAACAATGAAAGAAAAGGCTCAAGTAGCTATTCCTAGTCTAATTAATGCCTTAACGGATGAAAATGAGTATGTTCGTTATAGCGCTGCTGATGCGTTAGGGACAATGGGAGAAAAAGCTCAGTTAGCTATACCAGCATTAATAAATAATCTAAACAATGGTAAAAGTAACGATAAAAGTGATGATGCTAAGTACATAGCATCTATAGCTTTAGGAAAAATAGCTTCTAACAGCTCAAAAGTAAGGCAAAAGATTATTCCTGTGTTAATAGACATCTTAAATTATTCTAGCCGTAGAGACCTTCAAGAGCAGGCTGCTATTATTTTAGGTAATCTTGGAGACGACGCCAAAGTGGCTATACCAGCACTAAAAGAGGCGTTAAAGTCGGATGGCTATGGTACTTTTGCTACTAATGAGGTAGTTAAGGAAGTTTTACAGAAGCTTAATGCAAAATAACTAAGAAAGAAAAATATAGAAACACAAACAAGACTATTTCCTATAGACTCTAGCCATTGGCTTTTTCTATACCTCTTTTGTAGATCCAGGCTATATCCTTGTCCAACAAGTCAAGAAGATAACAACACTGTGCCTTGAGGTTATGTAGTTAAAAGCTGGTTTGTTTTTGTTTTTTTATAATACTCCCAGTACCAATATAGAATAAAAAATAAACCTAATCAAACAATAAGTTTATTTATAAGTATTTAGGTGCTTATTAATTTGGTCTACCTTGTAAATTATTAAAAACAAATATCACTTAAAACTATTTCTTGAGATTGTGCTTGGCTAAAAGTTTTGTCTACCGTTAATACTACTGCTATCAGTAGGATTATGGTTAAAAATAGGCGCCTTAGCTTTAACATTTAATGTTTCTCCTAATTAGGAAGTAATATTTGGGTGTTGGTGGTAAATAAGGACTAGTAACGAAAGGCAAACCAAACAGAAGGCAGAGCTTATTAAGTTTATGGAGGGCGTGTAAATCATTTTCTGTAAACGCGATGATGGCGAAAGCCAGAAATCGCGCTCCCTTTACTAAGTTATTCAATATCAATAACTTATCTGATCGGTAAAAATCCTAGTAAACCAGATTTTCTTCACAAATACAGAAA
>JACQZQ010000080.1 GCA_016213785.1 Acidobacteriota bacterium | reverse complement strand
TCTTTCTTCACACGTTACTCAAAGTCAACTCTTTCTTTACCCGCTACTCGAAGTCAACTCTTTCTTTACCCGTTCTCGAAGTCTATTCTTTCTTCACCTGTTACTCAAAACTGATTTTCTAATTACTTCTTTTTGATAACGTTACTTACCTTAAGCAACCGAACGCCAAGTTCAGCGGCGAGGAAAGCGGCGAGCGTTAGCGAGCCGACTTTCCGAGTCCGCTGCAACGTTTGTTCGGCCTCTTCTTTTAACCTTGCTTGCTTCTTGGTTGAGTTCTTTGCCTCTTTCCTACCCTAATGCTTGGTTGAATTCTTTGCTGATTGCTTGCTCTGTTTCTTGGCTCAACTCTTTGCTTCTTTTCTGCTTTGCTTCTTGATTGGGTTCTTTGCTGCTTTCCTGCCTTAATGCTTGGTTGAGCCTTTTGCTGCTCTGCTTATTGTCCAACCCTTTGCTACTTTGTTTCTTTTCTGCTTTTCTGCCCTAATGCTTGGTTGAGTTCTTTGCTTCTTTCCTGCTCTAATGCTTGGTTAAGCTTTTTGCCGCTCTGCTTATTTGTCCAACTCTTTGCTTCTTCGTTCCTTGGTTGAATTCTTCTCTTTTCTTATCTTAATCTTATCCTGGTACTTGGTTAAAATCGTAACTGATTTGTTTTTTGTCGAGTTCTTTGCTTCCCTTCGCCATTATTGCTTTTTCGCTCCTACTCAGAGGCCGAACCCCAAGTTCAGCGGCGAGGGAAGCGGGCGAGCGTTAGCGAGCCGACTTCCCGAGTCCGCTGCAACGTTTGTTCGGCGATGAAAATAGCAAAAACAGAATGTAAAAAACAAAAATTCCAATTGTGAAAATAAGAATAAAAACAAACCCCAAAAAGCAATTCCGAAAACCAACGAAAGAATAAGAAAATGATAAATCAAAACAGGAATATAATCCAAGAAAGATTGTAACCTAACCAATCTTAGTTTCATGGAAAAATAAAAAACTTATAGCCACAGTTTTGCCTACAAGCTGTTTAGGGAAATTCAAACCCATAAATGTTGTAAAACTTACACCTAACTATAGAGTTTGTTGAAATAATCCAACATAGCCAAGGGCAAGCCACCGAAGGTGGGTTGGCCTAACAGATACCTATAGTGGCCGTTTGCGGAACTGAACTGTTTCCAAGATATTAGGAGAATACAAAAACAATAATTCTGCAAAATCATAAAAACTCAAAAACTATAAAATGGTACTAAAGATTCTATAGAGTTATGAAACAAACATTTGATGTATTACTTTCGTAGGTGAGTATTTTTTATACTTCTTGTCCATTCATTGAATTATCTCCTATTTTTCTCAAAACCTGAAACCTCTTTCTTTGTTTCTTTTCAATAACTTACTATTAACTTTGTTCGCCTAACATCGCCGAACCCTAAGTTCAGCGGCGAGGGAAGCGGCGAGTGTTAACGAGCCGACTTCCCGAGTCCGCTGCAACGTTTGTTCGGCGTGTAAAATAAAAAATTAGAGTTTGTAAACTAGCCGATAAGAACTACCATTTTTTCCAGAAGCATCGATAGAAATGCTTTTTTCATTATAAGTGAGAGGAAAAGAAGCGATAAAAACCCCTTTAGAATCTGCTTTTAGTTTTAGTCTATCATTAATAAAAATAGCTGCTTCCGGGTCAGTAACTCCTTCAAGATTTACATAAGGGCCCATCATAATTAATTTAGTAAGTTTAACTCTAATATTATGGCAATGTGTTCTAGAAATAGATTTTCTCTTAGATTCTTCTTTTAAACTGTTTACATTAGTTGCTGCTCTCAGATTAGAAGTGTTAATTACTTTTGCAGAATCATTAGCTTTCTTTGATATAAAAAAACTATACCCGTACCCTGCTATTAAAAATAAAACTAAAAACGATAGAAGCCAAATTATTTTCGTTTTCATATCCATTTCCAATTGTAATTTCCTACTCGTCATTCTACCTTTTTCATTTAAATAAGCATTCTTTTCTAAATCAGATTATGTTTCTATTTTCTTTCCTCATTTTTAAGATAGGCTCGTTTATTAACGCGCCGAACGTCAAAGTTCAGCGGCGAGGGTTGAGGCGAGTGATAACGAGCCGACAACCCGAGTCCGCTGCAACGTATTGTTCGATGGCTGTGGAACCAACAAAAAAAGGATAAAGAAAAAGAAGAAAACAAGCAATTCGTATTAGGGAAAAAAGAACAAGAGTTTTAGTCATAACTAAAAACAAGCCATCGACACATTTCTATAGGTTAGTTTTGAGTTGATAGAAGGAAAATATCAACACATTTCTATAGGGTAGTTGTCTCACCTTTGTGAAACTGCATTTCTATTGGTGTTTGCCTATTCCACATTTTACCCGTTTGCTTCTAGCACTTCCTCTTCACTCATTTCTCAAGCTCGGTTTTCTACCTTTTCCTAACTTTAGATACTATTCGCTCACTTCCTACTATTAGTTTTTATATAGTTATTATACTTAACTTATTTATACTTCTTTGATTCAGGTTTTTTATTTATTTCTTAAAGCTCTTTTTACCCTTTTTCCCTTTTCCTATTCTTCTTCTTTTAATTCGCTTTTTCGTATTTTTCTGCTTTTATTACGTTATTTCGCCTAAGCCATCGAACCCAAAGTTCAGCGGCGAGGGTCAAGGCGGCGAGCAATGGCGAGCCGACTACCCGAGTCCGCTGCAACGTTTGTTATGCCCCATACAAAAACCAACAAACATAAAACCAAACAAAAACCAACAAACATAAGCCAAAGAAAACACTAACAAACAAGAAAATTAGCCGAACATTTGTAAAAAACGTGAATACAATAAAAAGTGTAATCAAAAAGCCCAACAAAACTTCATCTCTAGTTAAATCAAAAGCCTATGGAAAGTGAATACACAAATGTGTTTTATCAGGAGCAAGTAGAATGTGAACAAGTAAACTAGTTTTGTCAAAAAGCAGCAGAATGTGAACAGGTAAATTAGTGTAATCAAAAGCTATAGAATGTGAAACTACAACAACAGATTAATCAAAAACTGCCTGAAACTGAGTGTGTAAAACTGCATCCTCAAAACTTCCTATTAGCTCTTCATCCTATAATCTCTTTTTTCTCAACCTGTTACCTATTTTTCAATGCTAAAATTTTCCTACTTTTCATCAAAATTTATATTTTCGCCCAATTCGCCTTTTTCTTTCTTTTTGCCTATTATGGCGATCTCTTTTCGTGCTAATGGGGCATAACGCCAAGTTCAGCGGCGAAGGGTGTCGGGCGAGTGTTAACGAGCCGACTACCCGAGTCCGCTGCAACGATTGTTCGGCGTGCGTAAACAACAAAACATTCAGTGATTCCAAAATCCTTTATCAATTTTTATACCCCATTCACCAAACTTCTTATAACTGTTTTCCTAGAAAACTTAACTCTAAAAACCTGTCTTATTTTCAGTTGTGTTAGAGTTACTTATAAATGGATTGAAGTAACTACTAATATCATCATTAAGTTTGTACCACTTTCTTATAACATTAATAAGTTTCACCATATTTAATTTTAGTTCTTCATCGCCTATAGAATCAAGATTTGAAAGAATAGAGCTATTAAATTCAGTAATAGCAGAACAAACTTCTGATGGAGAATGTAAAAGCATATTATTGTAGCAATGAAGATAACGTAACTTTGTTTTGTCCTGTTTTGGATGAAGCATTAAATCTGAGATTGCAGCCAAAAACCCTTTTATTTCTCCATCTATTTGATAGGCTGGTATAAACTCTTTTCGTCTTATCATTCCCAACACAATCCATACTGTAATTGACCCACATATTATTATCGTTATCAATACTTTCTCCGTCATAATCTTCATTAACCCATATTATTCGTTATTTGCACCAGCGCGCCGAACCCCAAGTTCAGCGGCGAAGGGTCGTTGCGGAGCGACGACCCCGAGTCCGCTGCAACGATTGTTCGGTTCTCTTATTGTTGCAGGAAAGAAGAAAAGTAGCAATGCAAAATCAAATTCTTGAAGGCTGTGCGAAGCACGTTTAGCCTTCCACCTTTCCGAAGTTGGTAATATTGCAATATCTTTGTTTAGAAGTTGAAAATCTCATTTTGTTCTATCCTCTTTATCTCTCGTTACTTCTCTCTAAGAGATTTAATGGAAAGGCTGCGCCAAGCGCGTTCAGCCTTTCACATTTCGTTTTACTCTTGTTTATTCTTTGTTCTTGTTCCGTTTTGACTTTCTTCTTTTTCCCATTTCTTGTTTTTCTACAATAATGTTTTGCTGCTTGCAGCATATTTTACATTATTTTATGATATAGGTGTTTCTTTATCTTATACTTACTTAGTTATATTTTCAATTTCTATGTTATACTCATCTATTTTACTATTACTTTTATATATGTTTTATAATTTTCATTAATATTTTTTTACTGTTTGTAATTTCTATTTCATTGTTAAGACGTTATTTTTCTAATTTTCCTGTTTTTATATTCTTTCCTCACTATATTACTTTTATATGACGCAACATTCCTAGAGAACCGAACCCCAAGTTCAGCGGCGAGGAACGGAGCGAGGTTTACCGAGCGACGTTCCGAGTCCGCTGCAACGTTTGTTCGGTTCTCTTATTGTAAAGGAGACAAAGAAAAGCAACAATGCAAAAATCAACTTCTTGAAGGCTGCGCCAAGCGCGTTTAGCCTTCCACCTCTTAGGATTTAGCAATACTGCAAACTCATTGTTTAGAACTTGAGAAATTTATTTCGCCCTATCTTCTTTATTTTTCTGTATTTACTGCATAAGAGATTCAATGGAAAGGCTGCGCGAAGCGCGTTCAGCCTTTCACGCTTCGTTTTGTTCTTGTTTGTTCTTTGCTCTTGTTTCGTTTTGAGCTTCTTACTCTTTTTCTCTCTTCTTACTCTTTCTTCTACAATAATATTGTACTATTTATGCCATATTTATATTCTTTCATAAGATAGACTCTTATCTATTTTAGATTATTCTAAGATTTTCCATACTATATTTATCTCTTTGTTTATTTATTTGTTTGTTTGCTCAATTCTTTGTTTCATACGATTATGCATATTTCCCATTATTTTACAGTTGCTATATTATGTTTTAGAATCTTATTTCATAATTTTCCTATTGCTCCACTCTTTTCTCCACTATATTGCTTTTATATGACGCAACATTCCTAGAGAACCGAACCCAAAGTTCAGTGGCGAGGAAAGTTAGGCGAGTGTTAACGAGCCGACTTTCCGAGTCCACTGCAACGTTTGTTCGGCTTCACAAAAACGGGTCGAAGGCAAAAAAAGACAACAAATCAAAAATAACAGAAAATTTGGATAAGACAACAAAAAAGTTACGATTGTAATAAAACCAACAAAACCAATAAAATAGGGAAAGAGTATCAAAACCAAATGCTGCTTTATAAAAAAATATAAAATACACACAAGAAGTAAAACCATAGCAAAATTTAACAAAGTCAACATATCACCTAAACTTTAACCTACAAGTAACACTAAGATTTAGACTGAGTAAATCCAATAAGTAGCTAACCTATTGCTAACTATATCTATTACCTAAAGTTAATACAAAATAGCGAAGCAAGCCGTCCGCAGGACGGGTTGCTTGCTCTTACTCCTATAAATATAAGAGATTTCAGTGAGTTAGAAAACACATTAGAGTCTCCTTTATAAAAATCTATAAAGAAAGTAAAGACAAAACTCTTAACACCTATTTGGTTGTGAGACATGTATGACCTTTTTTATATCCAAGATAATAATTTTTCATTTTAATCAATTTACTTCTTCACATTATCTTACGTTTACCTATTATTTTAGGTTTGGTACACGCTACTAACCTTATAATTCTTTCTTCTCCTACTTTCTACAGTCATTTTGTTGCTATTTTATGCCATCGCAGTTTTTGTGGAGCCGAAC
>JACQZQ010000079.1 GCA_016213785.1 Acidobacteriota bacterium | reverse complement strand
TATCAAGCGTCGCTGCTATGGCATTTTTAACCCTTCTCACCTTTTTCAAAGAATCTTTCTTGATCTCGAAGGTTATTCTCTTTTTGGTTCTTTTTCTTAACACTATATCTTGTGCCTTCCACGCCAATTACGGAAGAGCCCAAAAAAGAAATCGAAAAATAGACAAAAATAAAAAATTAATACAAATACTTAAAATTTTGCCAAGATACTAAATAAGCACTTTGGCAAAAAAGTAAGCTTACAAAGTTTAATATCTAGAATTGTTTTTATATATTCCAGATTTAGCAAAATACTTCATAAATTTTTTTCCGGGTCATAAGATTTTTTGCTAAACAGGTTCTAAAAAAGATTTTTTATCAAAAATCTTTTTATTATTTGGTCTTTTAGAGAGCTTTTTTTCGCCTAATTTAGTAGCAAGCCAATTTGAAAAATAGAAGGTATTAGTGTCTTATGTTAAAAAGATTTTGTTTGTTACTAATGTTAATTATGTTTTTAATAATAAATAGTTATGGGCAAGTAACAGAAAATAAAGATGATGTTGAAGATGAGACAAACACTATTTCTATTGATACTAAAGCTGTATCTTTTGAGCTAAGAGTTCGTACTAGTAAAGGGGAACTACTTTCAAAACTTAATCCCAAAGACTTTTTAGTTTATGAAGATGGGCAAGAACAAGAAATAGCCCATTTTAGTAGAGTAGAAACCCCTATTAATCTAGTAATGGTAATAGATACTAGTAGTAGTGTTAATCAGCATAAAGACATTATAAAATTAGCAGTTCATGACTTTATTTATAAACTTAATGCTTATGATCGTGTGGCGATATTGCAATTTAAGGATAGACCTATTTTACTTTCAGATTTTTCTTCAAACCGTGAGAAAATGCTATTTGGTTTAATTAACTTAGGTGATCGTGTAATAGAGACTACTGAGGGAGACACATATTTTTCTAGCGAAGGCTCAAATGTCTATGATTCAGTTGCTTTAGCTATTAAATTACTAGAAAAAACTGAAGGAAGAAAGGCTATTCTAGTTTTTAGTGATTGGATGGATACAGGTAGTTTAACTAGCTTTGATTTAATTAAAACAAAACTAGCAAAATCAGATATAAGCCTTTATGTAATGAAACTAGAAAACCAAAAAGAAATGGAAGGTTATTTAAGTCAAGGAGGAGGTTTTAATACTAAACAGTTTCAAAAATATTTTAAGCGTTTTCCCTGTAAAGATTGTGTTGAGATTAATGATGGAAAAACTACTCTAGCTAATTGTGAAGATTGTTTGGAGGGTATGAACAAATTACCTGTTGAAAAGCTAAAAGAAATAAATAAAGCGCTTTATTTTATTGCTCAAGAAGAAATCACGACTCTTATTTCACAAGCTGGGGGGCGGCTATTTTCAATAACAAACCTAGAGGATTTGACTAGCCAATATGATTTATTACTAGAAGAATTACATATGGTTTATAGCATAGGCTATTATCCAGAACAGACAAATTTAGAAGCTAAATGGCATAATTTAGAGGTTAAGACTATGTTGCCTAATGTAACATTATGTTATAAAAAAGGATACTGGGCTAAAAACCATTAACAGTACTCTAAATTTAGGGAAGTTTTGATTAAAATGTTAGAAAATCAAGAATTAGATCAACCGGTTGATAATAAAGATAATAAAGATAATAAAGAGTTAGAAGACCAATTAGGAGACCAAACAGATAGAATTTATTATGAAAACTCGCTTAGAGATGGTTACAAAGGCTTATTAGGAGCAATAATAGGTACAGTCATAGCAGAAATAATTCTTTGGTTTGGAGGTATAAAATTTAACTCTACTATAATTCAAAGTGGAGCAGGTGGTAGCATTTTGCTACTTGATAATGTCCCTTTAATATTCATTTTTATTGGACTTATGCTTACTTTAAGGCATATAGCACAAATTTGGCAGGCTAAAACCCAACTTAAGCAACTCTCCTTGGATAAATAGCTTCTTAGGAGACATTAAGCTAGTCTTTCTCGACAAATGCTTTAAGGCTTTTCTAAAATTCGTTTTCTACACTGTCATTAGCTAAAGAAAATCTCAAGGAAAATAATAAATGAATAAGAATGTTGTGCTTTTAATAGTTGGGTTTGTGGTGGGTTTTATTATTAGTTTTTTGTATTTTAATGCTCAATATCAAGCTGGTGGAGGTGTTAACACCAGTACAAATCAAGCTACAGAAAGCGCTGAGCCTACAACAACAAATAAGACCCCTTCTCCTGCTACAGCTAGTAAAACAGGAGCATTAGAAGCCTTTGGAGCCAAAAAATCTGAAGAGTCTAGTCCAGAAACTCCTCCAGCGGAAAGTGTTTATAAAAATATTCAAGTCTTAAAAGGTGTTCCTTCAGATCAAGTTCTTACAGTAATGAAAGCTTTTACTGAGGGTTTAGGAGTAAATTGTGTTTACTGCCATGTTTCTACAGATGAACTTGCTAAAGATGATAAGGCAATGAAACAAACCGCTCGTAAAATGTTAGAAATGGTAAAGGAAATGAATAAAGCCTATCCAACTAATGGACAAGTTACTTGTTATACTTGTCATCGCGGAGCAGCAAAACCTGTTTCCTAACAAACTAACAGGTTCTTTTGCAAAATAAAAAATTTAGAACCCCATAAAACAATATTTTTTATGGGGTTGTTACTATATAAGACTTACTTTTTTCTTATTTTTATTGACTTTCTCTTTTGCCATTTTTCTTCATTTTTTGCTATTCTATCTATTTAAGCCTACCTTTAAAGATTTTTCATCTCGTTGATTTTGGATTAGTTAGTCTATTGCTATTTATTTTTATTTAGTTAATTTTGTACTTTTCAAAAATTATTTTGCTTAATAATCTTGTTTAAGAAAGGGTTACTAAAATGGCTACACCTTTATCAGGAAAAGAAGAGCTTTATGAAATGAAAGAAGATGTTTCTCATAGTTCGCTGTGGAATGAAGATCTTGCTCCTGTACCAGTAAAAAAACGTGACTGGACAACTTATAATTTTGCTGCTCTTTGGATAAGTATGGCTCATTGTATTCCTACTTATATGCTAGCCTCAGGGTTAATTAGCGCTGGGATGAATTGGTGGCAAGCGCTAGTGACAATTTTATTAGGCAATATAATTGTGCTTGTTCCAATATTGCTTAACTCGCATCCTGGAACAAAATATGGAATTCCTTTTCCAGTTTTTGCTCGTGCAAGTTATGGAACGATTGGCTCAAACTTACCTGCCTTAATGCGTGCTTTAGTTGCTTGTGGTTGGTTTGGAATTCAAGCTTGGATTGGTGGACAAGCCCTACAGGTATTTTTTCGTACTCTTTGGCCTGGCTGGGAAACTTTCTTAGGGGAGAAAATTATAAGCCCAGCTATAATTGCAGGTTATACACCTACAGAATATATTTCTTTCCTACTTTTTTGGGCGCTAAATATTTTTATTGTTTATAAAGGAATGAATCTCTTAAAACATGTAGAAAATTGGGCTGCTCCATTTGTTTTAGTAATGGCGTTTTTGTTAATGGTTTGGGCAATTTGGAAAGCTAATGGTTTAGGTGTGATAATGCAGTCATCAGGGAAATTTCAAAGCTTTTCTGAATTTTTTCCTGTTTTTATTCCTTCTTTAACAGCAATGATAGGATATTGGGCTACGCTTTCGCTTAATATGCCAGATTTTACCCGCTATGGTCGTAGCCAAAGAGAACAAATGGTAGGACAGGTTGTTGCACTACCTTCCACTATGACAGTTTTTGCTGCTATGGGAGTAATTATAACTTCAGCATCAGCAATTATTTATAATAAATTAATTTGGGATCCTGTTTTACTTATTGCAGAATTTAAGCAACCAGTAGTTGTTGCAATTTCAATGTTTACAGTAGTTATAGCTACGCTTTCTGTAAATATTGCTGCTAATGTAGTCTCGCCTGCCAATGATTTTGCAAATGCTTTTCCTAAGTGGATTTCTTTTCAACGTGGGGGGCTTTTAACAGGAATAATAGGGATTATAATGCAGCCTTGGAAACTTTTAGCTGATCCTTCAGGATATATATTTACTTGGCTTGTAGGCTATTCTGGAGGGCTTGGTTCTATTGCTGGAGTAATGATTGCAGATTATTGGCTAATTAGAAAAACACATTTAGAAGTTCCTGATCTCTATCTTTCAGAAGGAATTTATCGCTTTATAAGTGGCTGGAATATTGCTGCCACTATAGCTACAATCTTAGGATGTGCCTTAGCTTGGGGCGGAATTTGGATCAAAGCTTTAGCCCCACTTTATGATTATGCTTGGTTTGTAGGCTTTTTTGTTTCAGGCGCTACATATTGGGCATTAACGACTATTATGCCAGTAGAAATAACTAAGACGAAGTTTTCTATGGAAAATAAATAAAAATAGCTTGACAGAGAGTAAAATCAGAAGCTATTATGCCGATTCGCTTTGAAAAACCTAGTTGTTAACCCAAATCAAGATATAGTTTTTATGCGCTTAGCCTTAGAAGCTGCTGAAACTGCTTATTCTCTTGATGAAGTTCCAATAGGGGCTGTTTTGGTCTTTGAAGAAAAAATAATAGCAGTAGGTTATAATCGTACTCGTTTGGATATAGATCCAACCTCTCATGCAGAAATTATCACAATAAGAGAAGCCTCTAAAAAGCTTAATAATTATCGCTTAATAGATACAACTCTTTACACTACAATAGAACCTTGTGCAATGTGTGCTGGGGCTATGATTTGGGCGCGGGTTGCTCGGTTAGTTTATGGAGCAAAAGATTTAAGAGCAGGAGCGGTTGATTCTGTATTTCAAATATGTAATAACACTAGTCTAAATCATCGGATAAGTGTTACTAGCGGGGTACTAGAAGAAGATTGTCGAGCGGTTATGCAGAAATTCTTTCGTGCCAGAAGGTAAACCCCAAGGCTTTAGGAGGGGTAGTCTAATGGTAAGGCACCGGTTTCGAAAACCGGCGCGGGAGACCGCTTGGGGGTTCGAGTCCCCCTCCCTCCGTCAGCAAACATGACGGAAAAATTGTTTGAACATTTTACTAATATATAGGTAGAATGCTTTTCGCTTTTCCCAAGCGACAAAACTGGAGAGGTGGGTGAGTGGTTGAAACCACACGCTTGGAAGGCGTGCGTACGGGAAACCGTATCGCGAGTTCGAATCTCGCCCTCTCCGTTAGTAATTAGCAAAAAATTAATAGTTTCTTTGAATCTTATAAATATTAAAAACTGTTTGGTTGGGTCCCGGCGCGGTACAACGGCGAAATAGGAACCCCGCCAGGACGGGAACGTAGCAACGGTACTACGTAGTCGTGTGTTGCCGTTCAACCGGGATCCTACCAAGCAGTTTTTTCTATTTGCCTTATGCAAAGATAAGTAGTTATAAAACTACTCCTAAAAACTCTTTGACCGGGCTCCGACGCGGTACAATAGCGAACTGGGAACCGTGTCAGGGCGGGAACGTAGCAGCACTAACCAACTAGCCATGTGTTGCCGTAGCACCGGGGTCCGATCAAAGAGTTTTTGATTTTTAAACTTTCCAAAATAAAATAGTTTTTCTTATGTCCTACCAAGTCATTGCTCGCAAATGGCGGCCACAATCCTTTGAAGAAATAACAGGCCAAGAAGCTATCACTAAAACACTTCAAAACTCAATAAAAATGAAGCGTCTTCACCATGCTTTTATTTTTTCTGGCCCAAGAGGCTGTGGTAAAACTACTACGGCAAGAATTTTAGCAAAAGCCCTAAATTGTTTTGAAGATACTACTGCTACACCTTGTAAAAAATGCCACTCCTGCTTAGAAATTGCTTCAGGTAGTTCTATTGATGTTTTAGAAATCGATGCTGCTTCAAATACTGGTGTAGATAATGTTCGTGATGTAATTATTAATACTGTAGCGATAAATCCAGCACGAGATCGTTATAAAATTTTTATTATTGATGAAGTTCATATGCTCTCAATTAGCGCATTTAATGCGTTACTTAAAACTCTAGAAGAGCCGCCCCCACATATTATTTTTATTTTAGCAACTACTGAAATCCATAAACTTCCCCAAACAATTCTTTCTCGTTGTCAACATTTTGAATTTCGTACCATTGCTGCTGAAGCCATTGCTTCAAGACTACGTTTAATTGCTGATGCAGAAAAGATAGTAATTAATGATGATGCTTTGATGATGATTGCTTTTGCTGGTCAAGGCAGTATGAGAGATGCACAGTCAGCTTTTGATCAAGTAATTAGCTTTGCTGGTACAGAAATAAGTGAAGAAGATGTTCGTAATTCTTTAGGGCTAATTAATCAACAAACTCTAAGAGATTTTACTTTAGCTATAGCTAATGGTGATCAAAAAAATTTAATTTATTTAACTGCCAAACTAGCAGAAACAGGTTATGACTTACGGCAATTTTGTCGTGATTTAATGGTACATTTTCGTAATCTAGTTATGTTAAAAACAGTAGGTTATGATAGAGAAATAGTTTCACTCCTTAAAAGTGAGCTACCTAGCTATCAAGAGCAGGCAGGGCGCTTTACTACTGAGGATTTAATAAGGTTTTTTCATCTTTTAACTGCATTAGAGCAAGAGATAAAGATAAGTAGTCAGCCTAGGCTTCACTTAGAAATAGGGTTAATTAAACTAGGACATTTAACTAGGCTTCAAAGCATAGAAGAGATAATTTTTTGGTTAAAGGCAGTAGAGGAAAAGATTACAGGTGATGCTCCTAGCTCGGCTACTAAAAAAACAAATCTACCCGCTTTAGCAACTGTTACTGCTTCTGCATCTTTAGGTTCTTTAGCCCCTTCAACTCCTTCTACACAAAGTGTTTTACCTCAAACCATAAATCTTAAAGCACAAGAACCAATAAAAGAATCAGTAAAAGAATCAGTAAAAGAACCAGTAAAAGAATCAGCTAAACCTAAAACTGTTAATAAAATAGTAGAAGATAAAAGCGAGCTTTTAGCGTCTCCCAAGCCAGTAGAAGCACCAAAATCTAGTAAAACTACCCCAAAATTAGTTCCTCCTGAAAAAATAGTTGGTAAACTCCCAGAAATAGAAGAAATAGAAGAAATAGGAGAAACAAATTTAGAACAAAATAGTTATCCTAGTAACATTTTGGAAGCGATAAAAGATGGGCTAGAAAAAAGTCGTAAATGGATGCTTTTAACTGCTCTAGAACAGGGCAAAGTTGAGCTAGAAAATAATGTCTTAAAAGTGCAGTTTGATGAAAAAGCAAAAGTTTATTATCAAACAGTATCAAATAAAGAGAATAAGCAAGCTTTAATAGATGTAGTAAAAAGTCTTTTAGATAAAGATATAAAGCTTGATGTAAAAGTGGGCAGTGCTAAACCAGAAGAGATGGCTATAGAAAATAAGCAGGAAGAATTACGTAAGCAAGCGGAAAGTTCGCCTATTGTGCAAAAATTCCTTAAGACCTTTAAGGGTGAGATTATAGGAGTTAAAGAGGAGAGGAAAAAATAGCTATTTGTTTGAAAAAATAGTTCAGGAGGCATTCCTGGGTTTAATCAAAGTAGTTATGCTATGATAACAAAAAATTTTTTATCAATATAACTTAAATAAATAGATAAAGTTAAGGAGTTAAGAAAATGAAATTACCTTTTGATCCACGCCAAATGCAAAATATAATGAAAGAAGCCCAAAAACAACAAGATGACATGCAAAATAAGTTAAAAGCTATTAAAGTAGAAGCTTCATCTGGTGGTGGGATTGTTACAGTCCAAATGTCAGGAATTAAAGAAATGCTTTCTATAAAAATAGATCCTTCTGCAATAAAAGATGGGGATGTAGAAATGTTACAAGATCTTATTGTTGCCGCTGTTAATGAAGCAAGCCGTAAGGCTGATGAAAAAGGGCAATCAGTAATGCAAGCTCAGATGGGCGGATTATTAGGTGGTTTAGGCTTAGGGTTTTAGGCAGTAATACCCAAAAACTTAAAATATCCTGTCTAGGCTGGTAGCTCTATAATAGCTAATAGCCTAAATAGCCTAAAGGTAAAATAAGTTTAACTAGTTTATAATTAATAAGATAATGGAAAGGTAGTTCTAATGTTGGAATATGCAGAACCCGTTGCGCGTTTAATTGATGAACTTAAACGTTTGCCTGGAATAGGTCATAAATCGGCTCAAAGAATTGCCTTTCATATACTACAAGCAGATACAGAAAAAGTAGAAAACCTAGTTAATGCAATAAAAGAAGTTAAAGAGAAAATAATTTTTTGCTCCTTATGTAATAATATTACAGATATAGACCCATGCCGCTATTGTACTAGCCCAACTAGAGATCAAAAGTTAATTTGTGTTGTAGAAGAACCGCATAATCTAGTTACAGTGGAAAAAACCCGTGAATATCATGGCCTCTACCATGTTTTACACGGAGCACTATCTCCAATTAGAGGAATTGGCCCAGAAGAATTAAAAATTAAGAATTTACTTGAGCGTATGCGTTCAGCAGAGGTAGAAGAAATTATTCTTGCTACAAACCCTACTACTGAAGGAGAGGCTACGGCAAATTACCTAAGCCGTTTATTAAAGCCTTTAGGAGTAAAAGTTACACGTATTGCAATGGGGCTTCCTGTGGGTAGTGATTTAGAATATGCCGATGAAGTGACTATGCACAAAGCTTTAACTAACCGCCACGAAATATAGATTTCTAGAAAATAACCCCCTAAATCAATACTGAATTCTAAATCTCGAAAATACTGGAAAACTTGCTAAAATTTTCTGAAAAATTACCGGATTTGATGATAGGGTTTTTCACGATTCTACGCGTCTCTTAGCAAGATAAAAAATAAAAGATACACATTTAACTAAGGGTTATTAAAAACTATGAAAAGGGCTATGCTTCTTTCTTTATTATTAGTAGGTTATTTTCTAAGTCCAAAAAATTTTGATCAAATACCTTTATTTTCTTTAGGCACAAAAGCCTATCAGCAACAAATTAGAATAAAACAAAGAAATCCAGTAGTTAATGAGGGTAACAGGATTATTTTAACTACTATTGATGCTTCAGGATCCAGTATAAGTGGTGGAGTGGTTTGGCAATCTGGTAGCCCAGATATTGCTCAAGTTAATGCAAACACAGGAGAAGTTTTTGGTGTTAAGTCAGGCTTTGCCACTATAACAGCTAAAAGAGGTTCAGAGACATCATCTGTTTTTATTGTTGTTGCAAAAGTAAGAAAATCTAATGGAGCTAAAGTTCCTGGTGACACTAAACTTGATTCAAATGGTAGTATCTATATTTCTAATCCCCTTCAAAATGTAATTCTTAAAGCAAACAATTCCTTAAATTCACCCTTACAAGTTTATGCTGGCACCACAAAAGTTGCTGGAAATAAAAATGGTAAAGTAGAAGAAGCCCTTTTTGCAGGCCCAACTGCTATTGGTGTAAATAATAATGCTAATGGAGGATTATACGTAGCAGACACACTTAATCATAGTATTAGGAAAGTAGGTTTTAATAAACAGGTAGAAACCCTTATAGGTAGTGGATCTCCTGGAGTAAGCCTTTTTCCTAGTGAAGGACTAAGCCTCAGTAATGTTAGACTTAGTAGCCCAAGAGGTGTAGTAAGCGATGCTGGTGGAAATTTTTATATTGCTGATACAGATAACCATGCAGTTTATTATGCAGATATGTCACGTGGAAGAGTTTTCTTGCTAGCAGGTGAACCAGGACAAAGTGGAAAAGATGATGGAATAGGAAGGCAAGCTAAATTTCGTCGTCCATCAGGAATGGCTCTAAGTAGTGATGGGAGGCTTTTAACAGTTGCAGACGAAGATAATAATAGAGTTCGACTTATTGATATTTCGCGTGATAGCCAAGGTAATTTAACAGGTACAGTTTCTACTTTAGGAGCAGCTAGTATAACTCAATCTTTAGCTAGTGAAACATCTAATGCATCAGCAGAAGAGTTTGTTTTTGACAAACCTCAATCGGTTGGTTTAGATGGTCTTGGTAATATTTATGTAGTTGATAGAATAGGGGTTCAGTTAATTACTCGTAGCCAAAGACAAGCCCCACAAGTTATGCCATTAGCACAACAGGAGGTTTCTTTTAATAGTGCAGTAAGTTTAACTATTAAGGGCACAGAGGTTTTTGTGCTGGATAATGGCGGACTAGATTCAGAATCATTAAAAATTGTTTCTGTAGGAGGCCCAAAAATAAACTCTGTTGAACCCCCAATAATTAACTTAGGTGAAAATAAAGAGATTGTTGTAAAAGGAAGTAGTTTTGCTCCTGAAAGCCAAGTTATTGTGTCTGGTAAGCTTGTGCAGGATGTGAAAGTTGTTAGTGCTGAAGAAATACGTTTTCGTTTTCCTGCTAAAAATGCTCCAGGTAAATTAACTCTTACAGTTTTAACTCGTGGAGGTATAGCTCAACTTCCTTTAGATGTTATAGCTAAGCCTGCTTCTATGCTTAATGCTGGTGAGATTACTACTATTGCAGGTGGACGTTCTTTTAATGGTGATGGAGGAAGTCCTGATCAAAGTAGCTTTCTTTTTGTATCTAAAACAGCGATAGATGGTAGTGGTAATCTGTTTATTGCTGATTCACTTAGAGTTCGTAGAATTGATGCCCAAACAAAACTTATTACTACTATTGCAGGTGATGGAGAATCATTTGAAGATGATGTACTTGCAGGTACAGCTAAAATACTTGCTAGAAGCCTTGCAGTAGATAAATCAGGGAATCTTTTTGTTGCAGATGGTTTTACTCAAAGAATACGACGTATCGATAGTATAACTAATACTATTACTACTGTTGCAGGCAAAGGCCGCAAGTTTAGTGGTGATGGTGGGCCTGCTATAAATGCTGGTTTTGAAGAGATTATTGATTTAGCCTTTGATATTAATAACAATTTATTGGTTTTAGAACAAAAACGTTTACGCCATATTGACGCTAATGGAATTATTAGAACAATAGCTGGTAATGGAACTGATAGATTTAGTGGTGATGGAGGCCCAGCCATAAATGCTGGTTTGGGTTTTGCTGGTGCTATAGATGTTGATAAAAAAGGCAATATTTTTATTACAGAACTTTTAAGTGGAAGAATTAGACGTATTGATACTAGTGGAATTATTAGAACAATAGCTGGTAATGGAAAAAGATTAGGTATTACTAGAGATGGTGAGCTATCAATTAAAAAAGATAGAGAAGGTAGACCTGCAACCAAAGTAAGTTTAAGCTCGCCTGATGCTATTACTATTTCTGATAACACTTTGTTTTTTATTGATCGAAATAAACTAGTAAAATTTCCAGATGGAGGGGCATTTTTAGCTGCAACTATTTCAAAAATAGATTTAACCACAGGTCTTATACATTCTCAAAAAATCAAACTATCTAATTTTAATACTATGCCTGAGGATTTTTCTGTTAGTGGCAAATTGGCTTTGGATGGACTAGGTAATCTTTTCTTTAGTGGAAATGGTTTTATCTATAATCTTAACCCAAATACTGGTGATGCTAGATTATTGGCAGGTAGCAAAAAATTTAACTTTACTCCAGATGGTAAGCCTGCACAAATTACTAGCTTAGGCAGTAGTCTGGATGCTGTTTTTGATTCAAATGATAATTTATATATAGCAGATTTTGCTAATTTTATGGTAAGAAAAATAGATGCTAATACATCTATTGTAACTACTATAGTAGGCAAAGATACTAGTGGGACTATTGGTAATGGTGATGGGGGAGATGCTGCTAAAGCAATTGTTAGACCTATTAAGTTAGCCATTGATAGTCAAAATAACTTAATTATTATTGATAATCGAGCTTTAGGTTCACAGATAAGGAAAGTAAATCTAAAAACAAATATCATTACTACAATAGGGGGTAATGGTACTAATACAGATACTGGAGATGATGGCCCAGCAATACGAGCAGGTATAAGCCCAACTTTTAGTTTAGCACTAGATCCGAATGATAATATATTTTTTGTTACTAGAGGGAGTAAATTACGTAAAATTGATAGTAAGACAGGAATTATTACTACTGTGGCTAAAGTTGCAGGAAATAGTTTTTCTACTTCTTTAGTTTTTGATAAATCTGGGAGAATACTTGTTTGTGATGCAACTAGCTTTATTAAAAGTATTGACCCTAAAACGGGCGAAGTAACAGCTTTTGCTGGTGATGGTAAAATAGAGATTAGTGGTGATGGTGGGCCACTCTCTCAAGCAAGTTTAGGTGTTGTTATTGGCTTAAATATAGATAAAGCAGGCAATCTTTTTATTGTTTCTGAAAAAATATCTTTTGGCGAAGAAAATTTTGTTATTGTAGTACGTAAAGTTGATGCTCAGACAAAAATTATAAATACTATAGCAGGTAATAAAAATCCTGCCCTTGGTGATAGAGACTACAAAGGTGATGGTGATATAGCAACCAAAGCCAATTTAGGAATTGTAAACACGGTTCTTACAGATAAAAAAGGAGATCTTTACCTAGTAATTAGTGAAACACTTTTTAATTCTGTAAGACTAGTTAAACTTAGTCAGTAGTTATCTTAGAATTTTATTCCGTTGCTTAATATCGCTTAGACAACTTAAAAGCCCTAGAATAGTTGCTAATTATATGCAATAGAATAGTTTTCTACGATAAATATAAAAACTTTATATTACGTTATATTAAGTAGGGTCTAACTTATGACAAAGGATTTTACTAATAAAACCTGTCAAGTTGGTTTGTTAGACTCTACTAATCCCTTTACTCCTAAAACAGCCCTTAAAAGTAAACACCTACTTAATACTGCGCTAGATAAAATTATAAGCTACTCTGAACGTAAAAATATAGATTTACACATATTTGAGGAGGTACTTAATCAACTTGCTATATTTGACCCAAGACAAAGCCAAATAGTTGAATTTAAGTTTTTTGGTGGTTTGTCTACAGAAGAAATAGCTAAAATACTAGGTATTTCTCCTACTAAAGTATCTATGGAGTGGCAAATAGCTAAAATGTGGATCTATAGTGAAATAAAGAAAAGAACTATCACCTTATAAAATTTGGAGAATTTTATAGTTTGTTTAAAAAAATTATTAGTTTTAATGATAGAGTTTAATAAAATCTTACGCGTCTATGTTTGTAAGCTACAATCGATTTTTAATAAAAATAAAAATACAAAAAATTTGTATTAAATAGCGTAGGATGCATAGATTTATGAATAAAAAATATTTCTTTATTTTGTTTCTAACTTTGGGTTTTCTTTTAACTACAAATGATTTTTATCAAGAGGATATAGCAATAAAAGCTAATTCTAGGAGTTTTGAAATTAAACAAAAGTCTCCTGTAGTTAATGAAGGAAATCAAATTACACTAACAGCAATTGATAATAGTGGAAATTCCTTAACTAACGGAGTTAGTTGGAAGTCTGGTAGTCCAGATATTGCAGAAATAGAAACTACTACAGGGAAAGTCTTAGGCATTAAGGCAGGATTTGCTACTATTACTGCAATTCGCGGCTCAGAAACTTTTTCTGTTTTCTTAGCTGTTACTAGAGTAAAAAAAGGCAATGGGCTAATTGTTCCAGGAGATACAAAAACAGATGCTAAGGGAGCAGTTTATATTTCCAACCCTTTGCAAAATGTAATATTTAAGACAGATAATGCTCTAAACTCAAAACTAAAGATTTTTGCAGGTAAACCAAAAATTGCAGGAAATAGAAATGGTTTATTAGCAGAAGCCCTTTTTGCAGGCCCAACCGCTATTGGTGTTGATAATAGAGATAAGGGCGGAATTTATGTTACAGACACACTTAATCACAGTGTTCGTAAGATTGGCTTTGATAAACAAGTGGAAACCATTATTGGTAGAGGTTTTCCAGGAGTAAGCCGTTTTAATGAGGGCTTTACAGGTTTTGACCAAATTCTACTTAATAGCCCTAGAGGGATAGTTACTGATAATGGTGGTAATCTCTATATTGCTGATACAGATAATCATGCAATTTATTATGTAGATTCTTCATTAGAACAGATTTTTCTTGTTGCTGGAGAACCTGGCGAAAGTGGAAAAGAAGATGGAATGGGTAGAGAGGCTAGATTTCGTCGCCCATCAGGTATGGCACTAAGCAGTGATGGCCGGTTACTTACCGTTGCTGATGAAGATAATAATCGAGTTCGTTTAATCGAACTCTTACCCACTAGTAAAGGTGCTCCTATTGGTAGAGTTTCAACTTTATCTAAAACTGAAGCAAATCAAAATATAGAAATTTCTTTTAGTAAACCTCAGTCTGTTGGGATAGATGGATTAGGTACTATTTATGTTGTTGATGGTACAGGTGTTCAAGTAGTTAATCGTATTTCAGATAATGTTATTGAAGTATCTTCGCTAGCTCAAGAAAATACATTTAATAAAGCTATTAGCTTAACTGTTAAAGGCTCAGAAGTTTTTGTCTTAGATAATAGTACTGCTAAAATAAATACTTTAGATTCTAAATCAGTAGCTTCTGGGGTAGGAGTTACTTCTTTTGAAGAATTCATAGATTTAGAAACCTCTAGCGAGGCGCTAAAGATTGTTTCTGTTGGAGCACCTATAATTAATTCTATTGAACCAGACACTATAACTTTGGAAAACACTAAAGAAGTAATAGTAAAAGGAAAAAATTTTGCTCCTAAGACCCAAGTAGTTGTTGGAGGTGAACTTGTATCAAATGTTTCTGTTATTAGTGCTGAGGAACTACGTTTTCCACTTAATGCCCCTAAAGTGCCTGGAAAATTAACACTTTCTCTTCTAACTCGTGGAGGTTTAGCCCAAAGTACTCTAAGCGCTGTTGCTCCTGCTGCATCTTCTATAGGTGTTGGACAAATAACTACTGTTACTGGAGGGAGTATTTTTAGCGGAGATGGTGCAGACGCAAAACAAACAGGTTTAGCTATACCAACAAAAATAATAGCAGATAGTAAAAATAATCTCTTTATCTCTGAATTTTTAAGAGTCCGTCGTGTAGATGCAAATACAGGCATTATTACTACGGTAGCTGGTGGCGGTAGTAGTGTTTTTGATAGAGTTTTAGCTACTACAGCAAAATTAAGTATTATAAGTATTGCACTTAACGGGAAAGGTAATTTAGTTATTGCTGATACCATAGGAAGTAATCGTATTAGAGAAGTTGATTCATTGACAAACACAATTACTACAATTGCTGGTGGAAATGGTTTTATTTCTTCAGGTGATGGGGGGCCTGCTATAAAAGCTGGTTTTAGAGACCTAAGAGATATTACTTTTGATAAAGATGGTAACTTATTAGTTTTAGAAGCTACTCGTTTACGTAGAATTAGTGCTAGAACAGGCATAATTAATACTATTGCTGGTACAGGTAGAGAAAGATTTGATGGCGATGGTGGCCCAGCTACCCAAGCAAGTCTTGGAGATGCCTTTTCCATTGCTCTTGATAAAGAAAATAACATTTTTATCTGTGAAAATCTTAGTGAAAGAATAAGGAAAATAGATGCTAAAACAGGAATAATTACTACTGTTGCAGGAACTGGTAATAGAAATGATGCTAACAATAGAAATGGTAAACTAGCTACTAGAGCAGGTTTGATTATTCCTGAAGGGATAGCAATTTCTCCAGATGGAGATTTATTTATTTCTGATTTTGGTGGAGACTTTCAAGCTAGTAACCCATTTGCGTCAAATGAAATTTTACAAGTCAGTTCAAAAACAGGAATTTTATCTACTAAATCTATAAAACTTGACGATAGTTTTCTTCCTCCTGATTTTACTGTTGGAAAAATTGCTTTTGATGGTTTAGGAAATCTCTTTTTTACTGCTTTTCCAAGTTTTGTTTACCGCTTTAATATAGCCACTCAAGAAGCTACATTAGTTGCAGGCAATAAAAACTTTAACCTCTTTGGTGATAATATTTTGGCAGAAAAAGCTTCTATTGGAGTAGTTGAAGATATTGCTGTTGATTCAAGTAATAACCTTTATTTAGCAGATTATAGAAATGGATTAGTTAGAAAAATAGACGCTGTTACAAGAGAGATTTCTACTATTGTTGGTAAAGATACTAGCAATACTACTGGAAATGGTGATGGCGGCTTAGGCATTAATGCTATTTGCTTTCCTTACGCTTTAGCTATTGATAATCAAGATAATTTACTAATTGCAGATAATCGCGATAATTTCTTAGAAGGAAGCCGTATTAGGAAATTAGACTTGAAAACAGGGATTATTACTAGTATTGCTGGTAATGGAATTGCCTCAGATATTGGAGACGGGGAACTAGCTACAAATGCAGGATTTAGTTTTATCTTTGAAATAGTTGTAGATAATAAAAACAATGCTTATGTTTATACTAGTTCTTCAGGCGGAAAAGTACGTAGAATTGATTCAAATACAAAAATAGTTACTTCTCTAATTTTGGGAAATACTTTTTCAGGTTTTGTTATAGCTACTGATAAGTTAGGGAACTTAATATTTGAAGATAGTAATATTCTTAAACAAATAAATCCCCTTACAAAGCAAATAGTTATAATTGGAGGCAATGGTTCAACTACTGTTTCTGGTGATGGAGGATTAGTAAATAATGCTGGGTTGGGTAGTATAATAAGTCTAAGCATTGATGGTGATGACAATCTTTTTCTTCTTGTTTTTGATTTTCAAAGTCAAACTTACAAAATTCGTCGTATAGATGCCCAAACAAAAATAATAACTACAGTTGCTGATAGCAAAATAAGAGATTATTCTGGTGATGGAAAACCACTATCAGAAGCTGGTTTAGATTTTTTAAGTAGATTAGTTATAAATAAAGACGGCAATATTTTTGTTCTTGTTAATGGCAGAATAGATTTTAATGCTGTGCGTTTTATTAAATTGAGGTAGAAGGCAACACTATGTCTCTATCCTCAGTAATTTTAGTATTTTAATGTTTAAGCTGTAGGATAGAGACATAAGTTTCTATCGCAAATTTATAAAAGCAAAGACAAAATTTCTATCTCTTAAATTTGCAATGAAAATAAATTTTTCTAGGGTATTTTTTCTAACTCTTTTGTTGATTTGTGGGTTTTCTATAGCTAAAGGACAAACCATTACTGGTAGTTTGGAAGGAACTGTTATAGATGAACAAAGTAATACTTTATCTGGTGTATTAATAAAACTTTATAACCTTACTACGGGCTTTGACTACGCAAAATTAACTGACTCTGATGGCTTATATAAAATTGATTTACTTTTAGCTGGAGAATATCGTATTACAGCCTCAAAAGAGGGCTATCAGACTACAGAAATATCTAGATATTTAATTGAAGTAAACCGACCAAAAGTAATTAAACCTCCTCCAATAAAGCTAAATAGCCTAGCTAGTTTAACAATCCAAATAAATAGCACAGCAACTAATAATATTCCTTTAACACCTATTTCATTAGTTGCTGATGATCCTCTACAAGTAAATATTGTAGATGCAACATTAAGAGGAAATTTTGCAGAAAATCTAATTAGTATTTTACCTTTGCCTGGTATTCGTAGCTTTGATAGCCTAGCCTTACTTCTACCAGGAGTTTTTCCTTCACCTGCTACTAAAGGATCTAATGGGCCAGCTATTGGTACAGGTGTTGGAGGTACAGGACAATTTTCTGTAAATGGCGCTCGTGCTCGAAGTAATAATTTTACAATTGATGGGTCAGATAATAATGATCAAGACATAGGCGTTCGTCGCCAAGGTTTTACCCCTACTACATCACAATCTGTTGAGTCAATTAAAGAGTTTCAAATCTCTACTTTACTAGCTGATGCTGAATCAGGCCGAAATTCTGGAGGCCAAATAAATATTGTTTCAAAGACAGGTAGTAATTTTATTCAAGGCCAACTTCATAATTATTTTACAGATTCTAAATTTAATGCTAGAGATTTTTTTGACCTCCAAAACCAAGCTAACCCTAAGAAAAACCCTTTTACTAGAAATCAGTTTGGAGGGATTTTAGCCTTTCCAATAAAGAAAAATGAGCTACAGTTTTTTGGCTCTTTTGAACTCCAACATATTGAAAAAATGGAGGAAGTACATTTTGTTGTCCCTAGCTTTTCTGAAAGGGAAAAAGCTTTTAGGTTTGCTAAAAATAGTAGCAAGTTAGGTAGAGATGTTCTTGATCCAAGCTTTTATCCTTTACCTAATAACCCTGGTGGCCCTTATCAGGACAATACTTTTACTAGGTTAATCTCTGCTAATGGAGATGGAAGGATTTTTAGCTTAAGATTAGATGGGAAAAATAATTTTTTATCTAAACCTTCTACCTTTAACACTCGCTATAATTTTACTGATGATGAGACTTTGATTCCAACCGTTGACAATGCACTAAACTCAAGTATTAAAGCATTTACCAGAACACAAAATTTAGTTTTAGCTCTAAATTTATCTTTGACTAAAAGTATTTCTAACCAAACTAGGTTTTCTTATGGACGTACATCACTAAACTTTGCCGAAGTTTTAGGTAGTCCATTAGTTTTTCAATCTAGAATTAGACAAAAAGACCGAACAGGCGATGGATTACCGGATGGAAGCACAGGCCCAATTGGGAGAATCCTTTTAGCTCCTTTTAGCCCAATAGGTATTGACCCAAGTATTTTTCCTCAAGGCCGAGTAAATAACACTTTTCAAATCGCAGATACAACAATAATAGACCTTAAAAGACATACAATTAAATTTGGTTTTGACTTAAGACTTGTTGAGTTAAATAGCTTTCTAGAACGTAATTACCGAACTCAAATTAGCTTTACCAGTGGTTTTATATCCAGAGGTTTAAGCGGTAGAACATCTCTAGGTACAGGAGTAGATTTTGCTGCTCTTGGGCTTCCATCAAGTATTTTTCAAGCCTTAGCCATTGAGCCAAATTCATCGCTTGCCTTAGGCTTTACTGAGATAAACCTTTTTCTTCATGATCAGTTTCGACTTCACCCTAGAGTAAATCTTTCTCTAGGGCTTCGCTATGAACGTAATAGCGTTCCAACAGATCAAAGAGGCAGGCTAGAACGCTCTTTAAGCCTTAAGGACATTGACTCGCTTGTTTTTGATCCAACAAGTGTTTTTTCTGATAGATTTTTTGATGCTGTAAATGCTCAACGAGGCTTTTTAGCAGGCAGAGAAAAAATCTATAGCGCTGATAATAATAACTTTGCTCCTCGTCTATCACTTGCTTGGGATATAAGAGGAAATGGCCGAACCTCCTTAAGGGCAGGTTATGGTGTATTTTATGACCCGATTCTTGGTGTGGTTGTTAATCAGTCTCGTAATGCTTTTCCTAATTTTATTCCTATTAATTTTGGCTCAGCTATTCTTTTTCCTGATGTTTTAAGTGCTAATCCTGCTTTCTTACGCTTAAGCACTCAGAATATTAGTCGGCCTATTATTGTTCCTGGTAGTCTAAATACTCTAAACTTTCCATCTACAGAGTTTGTAGGAAGTATAGGTAGATTGATTTCTGTAGGTGGATTTTTTGTAGGTGCTGGTTTTGGTGCTGGTATCACATTGCCAGAAAAGAACTTACGTTCACCTTATACTCAACAAATTTCCTTTTCCTTAGAACAAGCTTTCTTTAATCGCTTTACTCTTTCAATTGCTTATGCTGCAACTCTAGGTAAAAAACTAATTAAAGTTCGTACTCCAAATGGAGGACAATTTACTACAGTAGGAATAAGGGCAATTTCAGGTGTTACCCCTTCTGTTTTAGCTTTACTAAAACGACCTAATCCAGCCTTAGATACTGTTACTAGCTTTGCTAGCTCGGCTAATTCTAATTACCATTCTTTACAAATAGCCATAAATAAAAGGTTTAGTACAAAATTCTTTTTTCAAACAGCCTATACCTATTCTCATACAATAGATGAAATGTCAGATATTTTTGACACAGCCGCAAGTTTTAATTCTGCTCAAGATGAAAGAGAATTTAATCTAGGATTAAAAGCAGAAAGAGCTAGTGCTAATTTTGATGTTAGACATCGTTTTAGTACAGCTTTCCAATATCAACCTTTTAATACCATAGGTAATAATAGATTAATAAATATTCTAAAAGAAATTAATTTTTCTGGGATTTTAACATTACAAACTGGTCAACCATTTACTGTAAATTCTAGTTCAGATATTAACTTTGATGGTAATTTGTCTGATCGCTTAGATAATTCAGAGAATTTAATAATTTCTAATAAAGGGCGAACTCGAATAAGTTTACCTTCTAATATATCTTTATTTTCGCTACTTGCTTTAGCAGGAAATAATGGCGCTGTAGGGCGAAACACCTTTCGTAGTCAGGGAATTGCTTCACTAGATTTAGCCATTTCAAAAAAACTTAAGCTAACTCAAAGCCAAACAATTAATTTAAGGGTTGAAGCTTTTAATATTTTTAATCGCACACATTTTGGAGTACCTGTAAGGATTTTAGAATCACCAGGTTTTGGATCAAGTGTAAATAGCTCTCTTTCTTCTAGGACAATCCAATTTGCCCTAACCTATGGCTTTTTACGATAAATTAAGCGCTACGCTTTCTAATACTTTCCCTTAAAAGCTTTTCATCTGAATGTTGACAAGAAAAAATCTATGAATATAATTAGCACTCTAAGAATCAGAGTGCTAATTATATTATTTTAATTGCTTATAAAATCAATAGTTGAAAGGGTTCATAGAAATGTCACAGTCAATTAGACCATTGCGCGATCGTATTTTACTTACTCGCGAAGAAGAAAAAGAACAAATTCGTGGAGGAATAATTATTCCTGACACAGCCAAAGAAAAACCACAACGCGCTAAAGTAGTTGCCGTAGGTGATGGAAAGCTTTTAGATAATGGCTTACGTCTTCAACCTAGTGTAAAAGTTGGGGATACTGTGCTTTTTGGAAAATATTCAGGCACAGAAATAAAAGTTGATGATAAAGAATATATTATTATGAAAGAAGAAGAAGTTTTAGGAATACTAGAAAATGCTTAATCTAAGAGAACAGCATAATTATTTGGAGGAAAAATAAAAATTATGGCAAAACAAATTATTTTGGGAGAAAGTTCTAGAAAATCTATTTTAAGTGGTATCAATAAACTTGCTGATGCTGTTAAAGTAACTCTTGGGCCAAAAGGGCGTAATGTAGTGATTGAAAGAAAATTTGGTTCTCCTTTAATTACTAAAGATGGCGTAACTGTAGCAAAAGAAATAGACTTAAAAGATAAATTAGAAAATGCTGGTGCGCAAATGGTAAGAGAAGTTGCTTCTAAAACTTCTGATGTAGCAGGTGATGGTACTACTACTGCTACTGTTCTTGCTCAAGCAATTTTCCGTGAAGGCATAAAAATGGTTGCTGCTGGTGCTAATCCAATGTCGCTTAAACGTGGTATTGACTTAGCAACAAGTGCAGTAGTTGCTGAGCTAAAAAAATTAACTAAACCTGTTCAGGGTGAAGAAATTACTCATGTAGGAACAGTTTCTGCTAATGGAGATCGTGCTATTGGTAAATTAATTGCTCAAGCAATGGATAAAGTCGGAAAAGATGGTGTTATTACCGTAGAAGAATCTAAGACCATACAAATGGAATTAGATATTGTAGAAGGTATGCAATTTGATCGTGGCTATCTTTCTCCTTATTTTGTTACCGACCAAGAGAGAATGGAAGCAGTCTTAGAAAATTGCTTTATTCTTACACACGAGAAAAAAATTAGCTCATTAAAAGATTTACTTCCACTACTAGAACAAGTTGGTAAGCATGGAAAACCACTTTTAATTATTTCTGAAGATGTAGAGGGCGAAGCCTTAGCTACTTTGGTTGTAAATAGGTTACGTGGAACTATTCAAGTTTGTGCAGTAAAAGCTCCTGGTTTTGGCGATCGTCGTAAAGCAATGCTTGAAGATATTGCTATTTTAACTGGAGGAAGGGCTGTTACTGAAGATTTAGGTGTTAAGCTTGAAAGTTTAACAATTGCTGATCTTGGTCAAGCTAAAAGAGTTGTTGTTGATAAAGATAACACCACAATTGTAGAAGGTGCAGGAGATGGTAGACTTATAGATGCTAGGGTTAAACAAATCCGTGCTCAAATTGCAGAATCATCTTCTGATTATGATCGTGAAAAATTACAAGAACGCTTAGCTAAAATTGTTGGTGGCGTTGCAATAATTAAAGTTGGTGCTGCTACTGAAACTGAACTTAAAGAAAAGAAAGCTCGTGTAGAAGACGCTATGTATGCTACTCGCGCTGCTGTTGAAGAAGGTGTAGTAGCTGGAGGTGGGACAGCTTATATTCGTGCCCAAAAAGTATTAAATGACCTAAAAACCACAGATGAAGATGAAAGGTCAGGAATAAGGCTTATTCGCCGCGCCTTAGAAGAACCTTTAAGAATGATTGCTCAAAATGCAGGCTATGAAGGTTATGTTATTGTTGAGAAAGTTCGTCAAAACGATAATGTAAACTTTGGCTTTAATGCAGATTCAGAAAAATATGAAGATTTATTACAATCAGGTGTTATTGATCCTGTAAAAGTTACTCGTACAGCATTACAAAATGCTGCATCAATAACAGGTTTATTACTTACTACTGAGGCAGTAGTTTCTGAACTACCTGAGAAAAAGAAATCTGCTCCTGCTAGCCCAGAAATGGATTACTAATCTTAAGAAGTAATAATTAAAAAAGAGAGCTTTTAGCTATAGCTAAGGCTCTCTTTTTCAACTTTATTTTTTGGCTCTAACAGATTTTAGTAAACGTTTTACCGCAAGAGCAGTAAATTTTTCCATTAGCTCTGAGTTTAAACTTTATATAAGAATATCGCTTTCTACTTTCTTAAAACCATCTGCTGTACTCACCAATAAGTACTCATCTTCTGGTATTGATGAAAAAGAAAAATTGCCCCGTTCATCGCTAAGAGTTGGCAATGACTTCAAAAACGTATTTGGTCATTTCCTTTCATTGTTTCCCAGCTTTCATCACAAGGAGAAAGTACTTTTAAGCGCTTATCTAAACTGTAACTCTTGCTCATAAATTTATACTCCTAAAGTTATTATTGTAAGAAACTTACATTAGGTAAGAAAAATAGTTTTTAAGAAACAAAGCTATCCTAAAACCTAAATAAATAGGCTACTAGAGTGTTATAGACTTTTTTTTCTTAAAGAAAATAAGTTGATTTTGGTTAAAAAGCCTTGAGCAAATCTAATGCCATAGGGGTTTTTATTAAGAGGATTGTTTGTAAGGTATAAGTAATAGAAAATCTTAGCTAAAGACAAAAATCTTTTTTGGAGTAAAATCTTAAACAACGTTTTTGAAAAAATGTATTTTAACTTCAAAAATATGGAGATTTAACAAAAAATATATCTAAAATAAGTTTGCTTAAAAATTTGGATAATATTTAGTGTTATAATCTTTAGATTAATTAAAGTCCCCTCACATAATAAAGTTTTCCTAAAAGGAGCAAACACCTATGAAAGCAACCTGGAATGGCACTGTAATAGCAGAAAGTGATAAAACAATAGTGATAGAAGGTAATCATTATTTTCCCCCAGATTCAATTAATAAAGCTTATTTTCGCCAAAGTGGAACTCATACTTTTTGCGGATGGAAAGGACACGCAAGCTATTTTCATATAGTTGTTGATAGTCAAGTTAATAAAGATGCTGCATGGTTTTATCCTGAACCTAAAGAAGCAGCTAAACAAATTAAAGGCTATGTGGCTTTTTGGAATGGTATAAAAGTTGAATAATATTTAATAAAATATCTAGAATATTAGAGATTTTTTGTAAAACCCAGCTTTGTAAATTACAAACAAGGTTGGGTTTTTCTGTCTTCTTATTAAAATAGAGTAAAAGTATATTCTAACCTTGCTCTAACACTTACATTTAATCCATTTTTTGTTGCAGGAAGAAATTTTACCTGAGACGCTGTTTTTATAGCCTCTTCGTCTAACCCATACCCAAGACTACTGATAACTTGTATGTTAGTCACTGCTCCATTTTTATTAAAAATTACTAATAAAATAACTTTTCCTTCTATTTGTTTTTGACGTGCTTCTTCTGTATAACGGGGTTTCTCTTTAGATAAAACCCTAACAGGAATTATATTAGTATCATTAGCATTATAAATAATATCGCCTTCTAAAAGCTGTGGCCCTTGTCCAGTTCCTAGCCCATAACCATTTTCACTTCCTTGAACTATTGATTGATTTTCACCTAAACCTGATTTTCCCTTCCCATCTTTTGATCCTGCAATATCAGAACTTCCATTATTTGCACCATTATCATTAGTAATCCCAAATGTTAAGCTAGGTAAATTACTATCAGGTAAATCTTTAGGCATTGATATATTTGGAAAACTATATCTATTACTTACAGTATTCTTAGGCTCTTGATTAGTTAAAGATGAACTACTCCCTTTGTAAGTGTTTGATTCTGATAAGATAATAGAATTTTTATTTGAATTATTTTGGCTAGGTTGATTTTCTTTAGACGTTAAATTTTTTGGAAAAGTGAGAGGTGCTAAGTCTACTATTTTTTCTACTTCTTCTTTTTGATAAAAGCTTTTTGGTAAATTTTCAATTACACTTACGTAAGAAATTAAACTAAATAGCCAAAGAAATGTTGCTATGTTCCTACCAACCCTCCAATATTTTTTATCTCGCGTAAGTAATCTATCTTCTTGAAATAGATTTTGAAAAAAGAGTTTAGGGTTTGAACTAAAATCACTTAATGTTGTGTCTAAAACAGTTACTAACCTTTTCCAAAGAGCTTGAGGTTCAGAGAATTCTAAAAACACAGGTTTGATAAGAGAAATAGTTTGATTTTGAGGAAAACTATTTGTGTTTTTTAAGTCTTCAAGCTCTAGCTCTGAAGATATGCATTTTTGGACATTTGCCCAAAGCTTAGGATTAACTTCTATATCTGTAAAATAATCTGCAAAAGTTTCATTTTCTTTAAGTACTAATTCGTATTTTTCTAGACAACTAGAGCAGTCACGTAAATGTGCAGCTACGCCTATGCTATCTATATCTGGCAACTCGCCGTAAGTATAGTCTTCTAATATTAGAAGTATTTCTGCACATTTCATAAAAGTTTCCTAATAGCTATAAAACTATATAGTTTTGTAGTTTAGTTCTAAGTTCTAGTCGAGCACGATGAAGGTCTGTTTTTATTTTTGCTATTGACCATCCAGTTATTTCAGCTATTTCTTCATAACTTTTTTGGTGAAACATTTTTAGCGTAAAAACAATTCTCCAATCCTCATTTAGTTCTAAAACTGCAAGTTTAATAGCTTGATTAAGTTCATTATTTATTATTTTTTTATCAGGGGTTTCTAGAGTTTCTAGATCAATTTCTGTTAATTCTACATATTGATTTGTATAGCTTTCTTTTAGGCTTTCCTTAACAATATTTTTAGCGATCCCAAAAAGCCAGCTAGAGAATTTGCTTGTATCTTTTAGATTATTTAGGTTTTTATAAGCTCTTACAAAAGTCTCTTGAGCAAGTTCTTCTGCAAGAGATTTTTCGCCTACCAAATTATAAATAAAGCTAAGTATAGGTTTACTATAACGCCTAAAAAGGTGATGAAATGCTTCTTTGTCTCCCTGTTGACTTCGGGTAACAACATCAAGCATTTCTCTACTAAGGCTAACTTCTGTTTTAGTCAAAAGTGGCACTTTAAGCAATTTTTATCACCTTAAAAAATAATCATAGTTCATATTAAATTAAAAGCCACAAATTAAAATTTTTCTTCTGTATTTACTCAAAATATCCAAAAATGTTTGCTAAATAGTTGAAGAAATTAAAGCAAACGAAAATCAAATTCTAGTAGCATTCTTACATCAATAGTTTGTCCATTTTTAGTTCCAGGAATAAATTTAACTTTCATTGTAGTTTTAATAGCCTCTTCATCAAGCCCATAGCCTATACTTCTTAAAACTTTGATGTCTGTAATAGTGCCATTTCTATTAAGTAAAGCGGATATAACTACTTTGCCTTGAATTTTATTTAAGCGGCCTTCTTCAGTATAACGAGCTTTTTCTGTATGGGTTATTATAGGAAGTTTAATTCCTGGTGATTTTTGAGTGTAGGTTTCACCTCCACCTAGGGAATTAACTCCACTACCTCGATTTCCTCCTATTCCTTCACCATAACCATCGCCATTTCCTTTACCTACACCGCCATTTTTGCCACCACCATAGCCACCACCATCGCCATTTCCATCTGATGGAGGAGCAGGAAGATTTGTTGGTAGACCTATAGCAATAGTATTGTCCTGTTTAACCATTAATTCAGGCTGGACATTAATAGTTGGTGTAACAGGCAAAATGGGTATTTTTATTTCAGGACGGCGAGTTGTTGGTGCGACAATTGATTTTTTTAATTCTGCAATGGGCAGTCTTCCTTTAGGTGGAGGAGACATTTCGTGTACTCTGCCACCACCGCCACCACCACTAGCACGATTGACTGCTTTAACTGGAGGAAGTTTAGGTTTTGGGCTTGGTGGAAGGGCAACGAGTCTAGTGATTAATTGAAGGTGCTGACCTTCTTCTAAGTTCTTTGGGCTTTGCCAAAAATAAATACCAGTATAAACAACTATACCTAGTAACCAGCAAAAAGCAGCACCCACTAGCCCTAAACGCAAGTATTGACGACCTTTAACCTTATCTTTAGAAAATAAAGTAGTAATAAATTTTTTAGGATCAGCCTTAATTTCTTGATAAGCTTCTTTTGATACTCTAGCAAATCTTTGTAATGTTGATTCAGATTCAATAAAAGTAAAAATGTTTTCTTTCATAACCACTCCTTAGAATTCCTTCTTCTTAATATGCTAGTGAGTGGTAAGTTTTTTAAAAATGTTTCAGGTTTTTTTAAAATTTTTCCAAAAAATCGGAAATTTCCAAAAAAATGGATTTTAAAATACATTTAAAATTCAGGGTTTCATAGGCTAATCCTATTTTTCAACCTTTCCTAGGTTATGTTAACATCCCTCAGCTTTTGTTATTCTCAATCGCCTTAAGTAAAAAAGATAGGAAAATAGTTTATGGACAAGTTTAGAATTGTTGGTGGCAAACCTTTAGAAGGGCGTATTAGCATTAGTGGAGCAAAAAATTCAGCATTGCCTTGTATGGCAGCCGCACTTCTTACGCCAGAAACAGTTGTCTTACATAATCTTCCTTATGTACGTGACATTATTACAATGCGTCGTCTTTTAGAAGATATGGGTTGTATGGTTTTAATGCCGGAACGTAATACATTAAAAATCACTGCTGAAGACATACAGTTTTTTGAAGCACCATATGAACTTGTAAAAACTATGCGTGCTTCAGTTCTTGCACTTGGCCCACTTGTTGCAAGATTTGGGCAAGCTAAAGTTTCGCTGCCTGGAGGCTGTGCAATAGGCCAACGTCCAATAGATATGCACCTTTCAGCCCTTGAACTCTTGGGAGCAAAAATTGAATTAGTCGGCGGAGATGTTGTTGCTTCAGCCGAAAGACTAAAAGGCACAGAAATTACCTTTGATAAAGTTACTGTTACTGGAACAGAAAATATAATGATGGCTGCTGTGCTAGCTAAAGGTACTACAATCTTAAATAATGCTGCTCGTGAACCAGAAGTAGTTGATCTAGCAAAATTACTTAGCCGGATGGGAGCAAGAATAATTGGAGCAGGAACAAATCAAATCAAAATTGAAGGTGTTGAAAAATTACGAGGTGCAGAACATACCATTATTCCTGATAGAATTGAAGCAGGGACTTTTTTAGTTGCAGCTGCTATTACCAATGGGGCTTTAGAAATTACTGATTGTAATCCTGAACATATTGGATCAGTGATTGATCTTTTCTCCTCAACTGGGGTAAAAATAGAACGTTTAAGCGATGTAACTTTAAGGGTAGAGTCAGGTAATTTACAAGCTAAAGATATGATTACAGAACCTTTTCCTCTTTTCCCAACAGACTTACAAGCTCAATATATGGCTTTAATGACTCAAGCCCAAGGGCAAGCAGTAATCACAGAAACAATTTTTGAAAATCGTTTTATGCATGCCAGTGAAATGATGAGAATGGGTGCAAATGTGCAAATAAAAGGTAATCAAGCCATTATCGAAGGTGGAAAAAAACTTACAGGTGCTAAGATTTTAGCTTCGGACTTGCGTGCAAGTGCCTCACTTGTTTTAGTAGGTTTAGCTGCTGAAGGAGAAACTATTATTGATCGTGTTTATCATATTGACCGAGGTTATGACAAAATAGAGGAAAAACTTCAACGCCTTGGTGGGCAAATAGAACGCTTTAGAGACTAATCAAAACACTTAAGGAACTAATTTTAATATGTCTACTAGCAATTGTCTTTTTTGTAAAATAGTTGATGGACAAATACCTGCAAAAATTGCTTATCAAGATGATAAGTGTTTGGCTTTTCATGATATTAACCCTCAAGCACCTACACATATTTTAGTAATTCCACTAGAACATATTGCTTCATTAAAAGAAGCAACTTCTCTAAATAATGAGTTATTAGGGCATCTTTTAACCTCAGCCGCAAAAATTGCTAATGATTTAGGTATTGCTGAAGAAGGTTTTCGTACAGTGATTAACACAGGAGCCTTAGCAGGGCAAACCGTCTTTCATATTCATATTCATATTTTAGGGGGACGTGGGCTTGCTTGGCCTCCAGGATAATTTAATTCTTAAAAATTTTAGGAGAAAAAATGATCTTTTCTGATCTAGCACTCTCTCGTCGTATAGAGATGGCTAATGCTACTTCTAATGCAAAAATTGCTGATTTTTATAAAAAAAAATATGATAAGTCTAAAGCTTCAACCCTAGCAATTGCTGGAGGCTATGCAATCTACTTAGGTGATAATTCTCCTTTAACTCAAGTTTTAGGCATAGGGTTAGACAAAACAGTTTCTATTAGTCAAATAGAAGAACTAGAGGATTTTTATTATCAAAGAAATTCTGCTGTTAATATAGAACTTTCTCCTTATGTAGAGCCTTCTTTGCTAGAAATATTAGCAAATCGAGGCTATCGCTTAATAGAAGTAAGTAATGTATTAGTAAAATCCTTAGGTAAAGATAAAGTTTCTACTTCTAATGATTCAGAGATTGAAATTACTTCTGTTGATAGAACTACAATAGAGACTTGGGCAGATATTGTATCTAAAGGGTTTGGTGCAGAGGGGGAATTTGCAGAGCACTTAAAAACCGTTTGGCAAGTTTCTTTTGATATTGCTGATAATTATTTCTTTTTAGCCAAAGTAGATAGTAATCCTGCTGGTGGAGGCGGGCTTTCTATTTATCAAAATATAGCTTTATTTTCTGGTGCTAGCACTAGCCTAGAGTTTAGAAAACTCGGTGTTCAAACTAAATTGCTTCAACATAGACTTAATTTAGCTATAGAGTTAGGTTGTGATCTGGCTGTAATTAGCACATTACCAGGAACCATTTCTGAAAGAAATGCTGGAAGACAAGGTTTTCAAGTTGTTTATACCCGTATTAAATTAATGAAACCTATAAAACTACTAGAAAATAATACTTAATCTGCAATTTATATACTAAAACAGGTTGCATTTTTTTAGCTCTATAAGGAAAATTAGAATTTTCCTTGCACAACCTAATAAAGATCCAAATTTATTTTATCTAAGTTTTAATTTTAATTGATAAGGAGGCAGTACCATCAACTCAATAGCGGTTTTGGGCAGGTACTGATAAAAAGAGATGAACAACCCAATTATTGATGATGTGGAAAAGAAAGGGTTACGCCAAAACCCCGTTTTTAGCATTGGAGATACTATAAAAGTACACGTAAGAATCAAGGAAGGCGATAAAGAACGCTTGCAAATATTTGAAGGTGTTGTAATTGCTCGTAAACATGGTGGAATACGTGAAACAGTTACTGTGCGTAAAACAAGTTTTGGAGTTGGTGTAGAAAGAATCTTCCCATTACATGCAACAATTATTGATCATATTGATCTAATAAAACGTGGAAGAATTCGTCGTGCTAAACTCTACTATCTACGTGATTTAAGAGGTAAAGCTGCTCGTATTCGTGAGCTTGATACTAGAGCAGAAAAGATGGCTGCTAAAGCTGCTAAAGCTGCTAAAGCCAACAATAAGTAAAAATCAAAATATCCTTAAAACTTAAAGCTAGACATAAAAAACTAAATAGTTTTATCTTTATGTCTAGCTTTTGTTTGTTATTTAATCTTTTCTAAAAATAGCCTTTTCTACAATACATTATCTTAAGGTTTATCTATAGTTTCCCAACTAGCATCTTTTAATAAAAACCTTTTTTGAGCTTTAGGTATATCACTTTCTTGAGAAACAGGAATGCCTGTTTTTTGAGGCTCACCTTCTTTAGGAACAAATACAGGTAAATCACTGCGTTCAATTACAATACCTGTAACATGTAAGAGTTTTCCTTGACTACCGCCTTGATAAAAACCTTTAGGCCAAGAGTCTAGCCCATCAATCCATATTGAATTATCTTTTCCAAGAAGTTGAGCGCCTAGTTTAGAATCTATGGCTATACCTTCTAACACAACTTTTTTATTAAGGTATGGTGTCCAGTCTGAAGGCCAAGAAATTAGAACGTTTTCTTTATTAGCGCTAGGATTAAGGTTAATTTTTTTATCTGAACAATTAATAAAAGTCATAACAAAAAGTGTAAGTATTATTAAAGATAGTATTTTTATCATATGATATGCTTTAAGTTATTTAGATATAAACCTAATTTCAAAGTTATGTTATTAAGTATAGACAAATTCGCTAAAACTAAAAATATATGTTTAAAAATATTTTTAAGGGAAAAATTAATTAAAATGACCATTTAATCTATTATGTTATAATGCCACACAAGCTAGACAACCTTATTTCTAAGGATTTAAGCCTATGCGTATCTGCATGTTTAATAACTTATTTCCTCCTATTAAAAGCGGTTCTTCCCATTTTACTTTTATGTTATCTAAGATGCTTGTTGAGCGTGGGCATGAAATAACGGTTATTGGAGCTAGAGTTGGCGATAGCAAAGAATATGAGAAAATAGATGGAATAGAGGTTTATCGTCTTCCTTGTTTAATGTTTCCTCAAATGGAAATAGCACACGGATTTAAGTATCTTTCCTTTACTTTTCTTCCTTCAAATGTAAAAAAAATTATTTCACTTTGCAGGGAAAAACAATTTGATATATTGCATCAACATGGTCAAATTTTTGATACAGCGCTTAGTTCATCTTATGCAGCTAAAAAGCTAAAAATCCCATTAGTTACAACAATTCACACCCCTGTTCGTCATACAGTTGCGCTTTATTCAAAAATATTAGTTTTTTTAGATAAAAATATTGTTAAAAACTTAATTGTTAAACATGCACAAGTTTTAGTTGCTCCAGATCAAACGGTTGTAGATAACATTAATGAACGTTATGACCATTCTTGGGTTGAAGAGGTTCCATACGGGGTTGACCAGCTTTTTGCCACTCCTGAGGAAGGTCTAGAGATTAGAAAAAAATATAATTTAGGGTCTTGTCCTCTAATACTCTCTTTAGGGCATGTACATAATTTGCGAGATCGATGTGATTTAATTTCAGCAATGCCTGAAATTATTAAACATGTTCCCGATGTTCACTTAATGATTGTAGGGGATATTTATATACAAAAACCTATTGAGCTAGTTGAAAAACTAGGTATTAAATCTCATGTGACATTTACTGGGGGAATACCCCATGAGGAAATAGGGGCTTATTTTGCTGCTGCAACTATTGAAGCACATTGGTTAGGGAATGCTCCAGGGCTTGGTATTGCAGCAATGGAAGCAATGGCTGTAGGAAAGCCTGTTGTTTCATCAATTGGAGTAGATGATTTAGGAAAAGGTGTTTTACAACCAGGAAATAATATAGTTTTAATAGATAGAGGAGTAGTACCTAATATAGCAGAATCAATAATTAAGCTACTTATTGACCCAATACTACGCCAACAAATAGGAGATAACGGGCGCAAAATGATAGAAGAGCATTTTTCTTGGCAAAGTGTTACTACAAAAATGGAAAAAGTTTATCAAAAAATGACGCAAGAATTTAACAATACAAAATAAATCTTTGTTATAAAAAACTAGGAGCAGAACTACTTGTCCTGCTCCTAATAGTTTTATAAAAGTTATGTTTTTAAGGAACTAACTCTAAAGTTAGAACTGCACCATTAAATTGTGGTAATACAGAACTACTTTTAATTGGCTTACGATCAGCTTTATTTATCCAAAGAGTAGTTTGACCACCTTCACCTTCAGCAGAAGTTACTTCTACTTTTACTGCTTCAAATGTACCAGATGGAACGGTTACAGACTCTTTTCCTACTACTTTAAGCTGCATAAGTTTTACTTTTGCGGTTTGTACATCAAAATTACGGAAGGTTGTACTATAGCCTTCATCTAAAGGTAGAGTAGCTATAACAAAAGCGTTTGCAGGCCCATCAGCAAAAACAGCACCTCCAACTTCTGAATTTATAGGGTTGTTTTGACCATTAACACTAATGGTTCCTGTAGCTTTATTATCCTTAAAGTCCACATCAACTGTAACAGGGCCTTGTTTAACACTTCGTTTAAGGGTTAATAATGTCTCTTTTTCTAATACACAAGAATCACTAATTGCACCCATAGCAGATTGAGCATTTTGTGAGACTATCCAATTACCGTTTTCTTCTTTAATAGAAGAAACTATATCTAGAGGAATTTTTTGTCCACCAACTTCTATTGTTGCTTTATATTTTGTGTCACCTGCTGATAAAGCAACTGCGGGTTTAGGGGTTGAGGTTGGTGCTGCTACTTTCTTAACTAAAGATACTGTTTTAACATCAACAGTAAGTTCGCCTAAGCGTTTAGATACTTCATCTGTCATATCGGTTTGATAACGGCCACCAAGATGTTTAGCTAAGAATTTTTCTGCCGTTGCAAGCATTGCCATATTATTAACTGGGCGTGCAAAACCATGGCCTTCATCTGGTGCAAGAATATATTCAACAGGAAATCCTCTTTCACGTAGCGCTATAACTATTTGATCAGATTCAGCTTTCTTTACTCTAGGATCATTTGCTCCTTGTACTACTAAAAGAGGGCTTTTAATTTTATTAGCAGAATTAAGCGGAGATTGGCGTTCAAGTTGAGCTTTACCTTCAGCCGTTGATGGGTTTCCCATTCTTTCATGGAAAATCTTGCGTATAAATTCCCAGTAAGGTGGAATTGTATCAAGCAGAGTAATTAAATTAGATGGCCCAACAATAGAAACACCTGCTGCATAAACATCAGGAGTAAAAGTAAGCCCTGCTAGAGTTGCATAGCCACCATAAGAGCCGCCCATTATACCTACACGTTTTGAATCTACAATTCCTTGTGCAACTAGATGTTTGACTCCCCAAGTTAGGTCATCTTGCATCTTGTCGCCCCATTGCTTATTGCCAGCATTAAGAAATTTCTTTCCATAACCTGTAGAAGCACGGAAATTAACTTGTAAAACCGCATAACCTCTATTTGATAAAAATTGTGCATATGGATGATAGCCCCAAAAATCACGCGCCCAAGGGCCACCATGTGGGAATACTACTAAAGGTAAATTTTTAGCCTCAACCCCTTTAGGTAAAGTTAGATAGGCAGGAATTTCTAGACCATCAGAGGATTTATAGCTAATAGGCTTCATTTCAGCTAAATGTTCACGAGGGATTCTTTCTCTAATGCGGTATTGAAGCTTAAGCTCTTTAGTTTTACGGTCAAAAAGATATGTCTCACCTGGCTCTATATCGCTAGTTGCAGAGACTAAATATAAGCGACCATCTTTAGTTGATGAACCAAAGCCAATTTGTTTATTACCTAGTTTTTCTCTTAGTAAATTGTAATCAGCCTCAAACTCTTTATCTTTCCAATAGATACGCGGATATTCATCTACATAAGCAGTAGCGATTAACTCATCAGTGATAGGGGAAAATATTGCATTAGAAAGATCAACTCGGTTTTTGGGATCAGCTTCTACTACTTCTTCTTTGCTCTTTTCTACATCTAATAGTGTAAGTCTAGCTAGATCAACAGTTTCACCTTTATCGCTAAGTACATATAGTCTTTGACCATCTTTATGAAATTGAATTGGGCCACAATTTTCTGAAACGCTACAATCATAAATAGTGGTAAGTTTACCATCATCTACACGTAAAAACTCTGTTCCTCCTTGGGGTTTTGTACGGGTTGCGAGTCTTAAATTATCTTTTAAGTCAAATATCCAAGCAGAAATATTATCTGTATTTTTACGTACTAAGGTTTTTTCTCCACTAGAAATCTTGACTTTATAAAGATCATGCCAAGCTGCATCACGGTCATTTAATCCTACATAAAGTAAATCAGGATCGCTTTCTGGGACAGAGTAAATAATAGCTCTTACTGCTTTAACGTCTGTCAAGTTACGTGATTTAGGGACTTCTTGGCCTGTTTCAGGTGCTTCAGCAGGGTTAACAACAAAAATATTAAAATTCTCGTCTCCACCTTTATCTTGTACATAAAGGATATTTTTACTGTCATGACTCCAGAAATAGCCACCAATTGGGCGATTTGTATCGGCTGTAATAGGTTTAGCTGCTTCAAAAGGCTCATTAGTTCGTTTTACCCAAATATTGCGATTTCCCTTAAATGGCTTAATAAAAGAAATAAATTGACCATTGGGTGAGAGTTGTGCTCCAGCAATTTCTGGATTACCAAATATTAATTCTCGATCTAGAAGTGGGGTTTTATTGTTATTGGTTTGAGCTTGTGTTGTTAAGGCTGTAAAAGAAAAGAAAAGCGTGATAATTAAAGCTTTTAGAATAAATAGCTTATAGACTGATTTTAAGCTATTGTTTGTTCTATTAGCAGTTTTATATCTAATTTGCATACCATCTCCTTTTTTTAAGATTAAAGCAAAGAAAATATTTTAATGGGTATAAATATAACGTATGTCTTTAGGTATTTATTACTGTTTTTCAACGTAAAGGCAAGAAAATAAGTTGCAATAAGGCAGGAGATTTAAACAGGTGCTTACCAAAGCTCTTAATATTTTACATCTTTGTAATAGAAAATTTACACTTAGTTAATACTTATTTTACATTTTTAGATTATATTAAAATTGCTAAATTAGCCAATAAATACATAAAAATTTTTATTTTCTATGTATTTCCTAAAAATAAAAACTTTTAATTAATTCATCTAAAAGATATTATTAGTCTTACAATATAAATAATACATATAATATTTGATCTATAATAAATAAGTTATTGATTAATAATTTGTTACATTAAAGTTACTATTTTTTTACAGTATTTTGATAAGATTTTTACACCTTTAGTTTAACCTTCCTTCTTACACATTTGATTAATTTCCAACACAATAATTTAGTGAAAGGTAAGAAAATATGCCTAATGGGCTACGTGTTGCAATCATACTAGCTTGTTTAATTTCTGGAGGGTTATTAACTTCTTTAGACAATTTCACAGTAGTAAAAGCGAAAAATTCAAACGATTTTTTCCAACAAGATAAACAAAAATTAGGAAAAGTTGTAGGCTTGGTTGTAAACCTTTCTACAGGAGAAGCTCTACCTAATGCAAATATAGAGGTTATTGAAACTGGAAAAATAGTTTCTTCAGACTTAGATGGTAATTTTACACTAGATCTTGAGCCAGGAGCATATCACCTACGAGCTTACTTAAATAACTTTCTAGAAACCCGTAAAGAAATTGTTGTTACTACTAATGAGTTAACTACTCTAGACCTAGTACTTACTCAAGAAGGAGCAGGAGAAGTTATAGAAGTTACTGCAAATCAAACAAGTCCAACAATTTCGCTTTTAGAAGAGCGTCGTAGCAATATAGCAATTTCTGATTTAGTTAGTCGTACAGAAATTAGTAAAGATAGTAGTTCTGAAGTTGCAGGAGTTTTACAAAAAGTCCCAGGTGTTTCTGTAGTTGGAAATAAATTTGTCTATGTTCGAGGCTTAGGTGATCGTTATAGTAACACAGTGCTAAATGATGCTTTAATGCCTACACCACAGCCGGATCGCCGAGTTGTACCACTTGATCAAGTTCCATCAGAACTAGTTCAAAGCCTAAAAGTATTAAAGTCTTTTACTCCAGACCAGCCAGGAGAGTTTGCTGGAGGGCTTGTAAAAATAGAGACCCTAGAGTTTCCTAACCGCACTTCATTAAAAATTTCTAGTTCATTTAGTGGTAATACTCAAACAACTTTTCAGGATTTTTTGACTTACCCAGGTAGTCGCCTTGATTTTCTAGGGTTTGGCCGAAGTCGTCGCGAACTACCTAACCTTATTCCTAATCAAACAGTTAGAAGAGGAAGCCAACTAATTTCTGGTTTTTCTAGCAGCGAGCTACAGCAATTTGGCCGAGCATTTGAAAATGTTTTTGAACCTCGCACTAGCAAAGGATTACTTAATCAAAGTTATGGTGCTGTAGCTAGTACTCAAATAGGTAAATTAGGTTTAGTTGGGAATCTAACTTATAGTAGTAGCTCTCAACAACTAGATGAAATTCGTAATTTCTTTCGCGTAGCCTCAGATTCTAATGGTAATAGCACTATTTTTGCCCCTACACGCTATAACTATGATAGTGGTAATCAAAATGTCCGTTTAGGTTTTATTCTAAATGCTGCTTATAAAGTGAATAGTAATAATAAGATATTACTAAAGAACTTTTTTAGTAATGATGCTACAGATGAGACTAGGGCAACAGATGGTTTTTTTGATGATCGTGGCAGTCGTATTCGTGGTTCACGCTTAAAGTATGTACAAACTCGTACAGGAACTTTTCAACTAGCAGGAGAAAGTCTAATTCCTCAGTTAGGAAATGCTGTATTAAATTGGAGGCTTACTTATTCACGTGCAACTTTTGACGAGCCTGACTTAAGAGAAGTTCTTTATGAATTTGATACTACGTTAAATAAATTTGTCTATTTTGACACTACTCAAAGTGGGCTACGAATGTTTAGCGAGATGAGGGAAAATATTCGTGAACCTGCTTTTGACTTATTAAAATATTTTTTTACTAGTAAATCTACTTTTAGTGTTAAGCTAGGATTTTCTAACATTAATCGAGATCGTAAGTTTAACTCTAGGCGTTTTCGCTTTCTACCAAGGGGTTTTGATGGTGTAGACCGTTCTGCTAGCCCAGAAAATCTTTATGCTCCAGAAAATATTACACCTAATCGTTTTGAACTCAACGAAGATACTCGTCCAACAGATTTTTATGTTGCTTCACAAGATATAACAGCAGGCTATTTTCTTGGTGATTATACTAGAGGTAAATTTAGGTTTATTGGTGGAGCACGTATTGAAAGAGGTAAGCAAGAAGTTAGCACTTTAGATGCTTTTTCAGTTCAACCTATTCCTATAGTTGCAAAATTAGATGATACAGATATTTTACCTAGTATTAGTGGAGTTTATAATTTTACTAGTCGCTTTAGTGTACGTACAAGCTATAGTAAAACAGTTTCCCGTCCTCAATTTAGGGAGTTAAGTCCGTTTGAATTTAGTGATATCACCGGTGGGCGTGCTACTTTAGGTAATCCAAACTTAAAGCGTGCTCGCATTCGCAATTTTGATATTCGTGGGGAGTGGCTAGAGGGCAATAATTTACTCTCAGTAGGCTTTTTTTACAAAAGTTTAATTAGTCCGATTGAAATAGTTGTTGAACCTACCACAGCCCTACGAACCTCTTTTCGTAATGCATTAGGTGCTGAAAATAAAGGGCTAGAATTTGAATTTCGGCAAAATCTAGCACAAATATCTAGTAAATTAAATGGTCTTAGCCTTAACACTAACTACACTTTTGTTTCTTCTAATATTCGTATTGGAGTACAAGATCTTTCAGTAGTCACTTCAAAAGAACGTCCATTAGCAGGGCAATCCAGACATTTATTTAATACTGCAATAGATTATGACATAGCAAAGCTACAAGCAAATGCTAGGTTAATTTTTAACTACACTGGTGCCAGAATCAGCGATGTAGGCACATTTGCCTTACCTGATATTGTTGAAAAAGGCTATCCCACATTAGATCTACTTTTTAGTAAAGAATTTGGCAAAAAAGACAATAAGTGGGAGATTAAGCTTTCTGGTGAAAATCTCTTAAATCGCTTAGTGCGCTTCAAAGTCCTAGACCAGCCTTTCCAAGTTTACCGACGTGGAAGAAATTTTAGTTTAGGCGTTTCCTATACATTTTTCTAAAACTTTTGAGTAAATAAAAATTCTGCTCAAAAACTAGGCTAATAAACAAAGAAATATGGAGAAAAAAATGTTTAAAAGAATAATTTTTATTTTATTGGTAATACTAACTTTATGTTCCTTTAATCTGATAACTGAACAAAATATTGAAACTGTAGCAGCACAAAGTAATGTGATCACACTGCGTGGAGACATTAGTAAAAATATGACTTTAACTCCTGCTAATCGTTATGTGCTTGAAGGAGGCGTTTTTGTTCGTGCTGGGGCAACCTTAAAAATTAAAGCTGGAACACAAATCTTTGCAGGCCCACGAAGTTTTTTAGTTATTGATCGTGGGGCTAAGATTATTGCTAAAGGTAAAGCTAATAAGCCAATTGTGTTTACTAGTGCTCAAGATCAAGGAAATCGCAAACGTGGTGATTGGGGTGGATTGATTATTAATGGTTTTGCCCCAATTAATAATGGAGATGCTAAGGGTGAGGCTGATGGCGAAGGTAACACTGGAAAATATGGTGGCAATAATTCTAATGATAATAGTGGAATTTTGCGTTATGTCCGTATTGAATTTGCTGGATTTCCTCTTTCACCAACAAATGAGCTTAATGGGCTTGCGCTTCAAGGTGTTGGACGTGGAACTGAAGTTGATTTTATCCAGATTACAGAAAGCGGAGATGATGCTATAGAGTTTTTTGGTGGCACAGTTAATGTTAAACATCTCTTACTTTTTGGCTCAATGGATGATGCTTTTGATTGGACAGGCGGTTGGCAAGGTAAGGCTCAATTTGTTCTAGTTCAACAAGATGGCTCAATTGAAGCAAATAACGGGATTGAGGCTGATAATAATGCTGAAAATAATGACTTAACCCCTCGTTCTAACCCAACTATTTCAAATATTACTTTGATTGGTGATGCTAGCACTAAAACAGCAAGTTCAATAGGGATGCTCTTACGGGTTGGTACTGCTGCGACTATTCGTAATTTTATAGTACAGAACTTTAAGGATGTTGGAGTAAGAGTAAAGGATCAATCTACCTTAAGCCAACTTAATAGTGGTTCTTTAGTTTTAGAGAGTGGGGTTTTCTTTGATAATAAAAAGGGTGATGCACAATTTCAAAATAATGATGGTTCTGATGCAGGTAATTTATCAGCAATGTTTAAGAATGTATTTATAATGGATCCACAACTTACAGACTCCTTAAACAAAACTTCACCAAATTTCCGCCCTAAATCAGGTTCTATAGTTTTAGATCCTAGAATGGTTGCACCAAATAATGATCCTTTCTTTGAAAGAGTTAATTTTATTGGTGGTATTGGGCCAAATGATACCGATGATTGGACAAAAGGGTGGACTTCTTTTAGACGTAATTAAAATTCATTAAGCATTGCTCTGATATCATATTAAAACACTGCTTAAAAAGCAGTGTTTTTTGTTTTTAAATAGCTTTTTCCAAAAGATTTAAAGGATTAAAACATAGCCTTATATAATCTTAATGGTATTTAACTATATAAGTGTAGTCTCTAAAACGTTCGCTTAAGAATATAATATGTAGTGACAAATGCTAAATAACTTGTTAGACTAGAGCAAAAAAGTTATTAAAAGAGTATTCTATGACAACCTCACCAAACACAAATTATTTTAACTCGGCAAAATATTTGATTGAAGTAATTCAAGCGCTCTCTAAAGCCCACAATCTAGAAGATATTACTAGAGTTGTTAGAATAGCCGCGCGTGAACTAACTAATGCTGATGGAGCGACTTTTGTTCTACGTGAAGGGGAAAATTGTTTTTATGCAGAAGAAAATGCAATTAGCCCACTGTGGAAAGGCAAGCGCTTTCCTATGGAAATATGTATTAGCGGGTGGGTAATGAAAAATGCTAAATCTGTAATTATTGGAGATATATATAAAGATGCACGTATTCCTGTAGAAGCTTATCGCCCCACTTTTGTTAAAAGCTTACTAATGGTTCCAATTCGTACTCAATCACCTATAGGAGCTATAGGTAATTACTGGGCAACTCCATATAATCCAACTCTAGAGCAAATAGAAATACTACAAGCTTTAGCAGATAGTACTTCCATTGCTATGGAAAATGTTAAACTCTACAGTGAATTAGAACAAAGAGTTAAGGATAGAACCCAAGAACTAGAACAAGCTAACTCAGAGCTAGAAGCATTTAGCTATTCTGTTTCTCATGATTTGCGTACACCATTGCGTCATATTAGTGGATTTATAGAACTACTACAAAATAATGAGTCTTCAAATATAAGCGAGAAAAGTAAAAGATATATAAATATTATTTCTGAATCCTCAAAAAAAATGGGGACTTTAATTGATGAATTATTAAGCTTTTCACAAATGGGAAAAGCTGATATTTGTAGCACAGAAATAGAGCTTAACCCTATGGTTGAAGAAGTAATAAGAAACCAAACTGAAATGCTAGAGAAAACAAATATCACTTGGGTTATTGGTGCTCTACCAACCATAAAAGCTGATTTTGCTATGCTAGAAGTAGTTTTAAATAATCTAATTTCTAATGCTATAAAGTATACAAGTACTAAATCAGAACCTAGAGTAGAAATAGGTTTTTTAACTAGTAAACCTGAAAACGAAGGAAACAAAGGAAACAAAGGAAACGAACAAGAAATAATTTTTATTCATGATAACGGTGTAGGTTTTGATATGCAATATGCAGAGAAACTTTTTGGAGTTTTTCAAAGACTCCATAATGACAATGAATTTAAAGGCATAGGAATTGGATTAGCTACAGTAAAAAGAATTATAGAGCGCCATAATGGTAGGGTTTGGGCTGAAAGCGAGTTAGGTAAAGGAACCACTTTTTATTTTTCGCTTCCTAAACTAAATACAAAATAGGGAAAAAATAGGTAGAAAAAATTCTCATACTTTAATAGGTAAAATTCATACCTAAGATTTATGCTTGGTAAGTTGTTATGCGTATTATAGCAGGGTATAATCTAGGAGATTGATATGGGAACAGCACTAAAGATTCTTCACCTAGAAGATAATGATAGAGATGCGGAATTAATCAAAGAGATATTAATCTCTCAGGATGTAGTTTTTGACATTTTACAAGTTAAAGACCGAGAATCTTTTATTAAAGCCTTTGATAAAGACACTTTTGATTTAATTTTTTCAGATTACTCTATTCCTTCATTTAGCGGAAAGCTTGCCCTAGAAATTGCACAAGAAAGAAGTCCTGAAACCCCTTTTATCTATATTTCTGGCACAATAGGAGAAGAAAGAGCTATTGAGAGTATTAAAAATGGGGCAACAGATTATGTATTAAAACATAAGCTAGCAAAACTCTTGCCTGCTGTAACTCGTGCATTGCGTGAGACTAAAGAAAGAAGCGAGCATAAGAATGCTGATATAAAAATTCGTAGACAAGTAGCATTAATTGATATTGCTCCAGATGCTATTCAAGAAGTAGATTTTGAGGGTAATATTTTATTTTGGAGTAAAGGCGCTGAGCGTATTTATGGTTGGGCTGCTCAAGAAGCCATTAATAAAAATGCTAAAGACTTGATGTTTAAGAATGATCCTAATCAATTTATCAATACAGCTAAAAATGTTATTGAAAAAGGAGAATGGTTTGGAGAATTAAAACAAGTAACTAAAAGTGGTAAAGAGATAGTTGTAGAAAGTCGTCTTGCTTTAGTCAAAGATAATGTAGGCGGCCCTATATCTCAATTAATTGTTAATACTGATATTACAGAGAAAAAAAAGTTAGAAGCACAATTTTTACGCGCTCAAAGAATGGAATGCGTTGGGGCCTTAGCTAGTGGAATTGCTCATGACTTAAATAATGTATTAGCTCCAATAATGATGTTTATACATTTACTAAAAAACAGATTACCAGACGAAAAAAGCCAAAAACTGCTTTCTATGTTAGAAAGTAGCTCTCAAAGAGGTGCTGATTTAGTTAAACAGGTACTTTCTTTTGGGCGTGGCCTAGAAAGCCAACGTATTCCAATTCAAGTTAGCCATTTGATTTCAGAAATTCAGAAAGTTATTTCAGAAACTTTTCCTAGAAATATTAGGCCAGTAGTTAGTATTGAAAAAGATCTTTGGGCAGTTTTAGCCGATACTACACAAATTCACCAAGTACTAATGAATCTTTGTGTAAATGCTCGTGATGCTATGCCTCATGGAGGAACTCTACATCTTTTAGTGGAAAATATTTTTATAGATGAAGATTATTCGCAAAAAAATCCTGATGCAAATACTGGCCCTTATGTATTAACTACTGTTACTGATACTGGTGAGGGCATGTCACAAGAAATAATAGATAGAATTTTTGAACCATTTTTTACTACCAAAGAAATAGGTAAAGGGACAGGCTTAGGTCTGCCAACAGTATTTAGCATAGTTAAAGCTCATGATGGTTTTATATCCTTAAAAAGCGAAGTAGGCAAAGGTACAACCTTTAAAATATACTTACCTGCAATATCTGTGGAAAAACCCTTGGTTGATAAAACCCAACCACATGATCTTTTTTCTGGTAAAGGAGAATTAGTTTTAGTTGTTGATGATGAAGTTTCTATTTGTGAAATAACCAAAGCCTCTTTAGAAGCCAATAATTATGAGGTTTTAACCGCTAATGATGGTACTGAGGCTGTAACTATTTATTTACAACATAAAGAAAGAATTTCTTTAGTTATTACAGACGCTATAATGCCTTTTATGGATGGATTAGCTACTATAAAAGCCTTAAGAAATATTAACCCTGGTGTTAAAGTAGTTATTGTTAGCGGTGTAGCCTCAAATAATATGCTAAATGATGTTAATTATAATGTTAGTGGCATACTAACAAAACCTTATACTGCCGAACAATTACTAAAAATGGTTAAAGAAGTAGTAAACAAATAATTTTATCTTCCTGCCTTTTTCTTTCAATAAAAAACACAAAAATAAAATTTGAAGACCTATATAAATACTTAAGAGTATTAAATAGTTTTATAAGCTTTTCGGTAAAAGTGTAACAAAAGTGTAAAATTTATGTAACAAAAATGTAAAAAACTCGCTATACTGTCTAAATCCTCACTCGAATAAATTCTGCTCTGGGAGTAGCTAAGATTTATTTAAGAATACAATAGGATTTTAAGGAAATGTCTCTGTTTAGTTTAGCAAGTTTTATTTTTGAGCTTTTTTCCCAAGCTATCATGCGTGAGTTTATTGCTAATGGGGCAAGCTGGTTTATTTTAGCTACAATTTTTGGTGCAGTAATTATTGCTCGTATTGTCCCAGAAAAACGCAGACAACTACGCGGTGTAGTTATTCCAGTATTTATCTATATTTGCTTTATTTTACTAGCTATAATACTAGAGCTAAACCAACAGGCTATTTATAGCAGTTATGCACGCGCTCTAGCAACGGCTTTTATTAGTGTATCTTTAATAAACCTAGGCTCATTAATGCTCTTTGATGTTATCTTAGGTGGGCTACACTTAAAAGTTCCTAGACTACTTCGTGAAACTACAGTAATTTTAACTTACATAGTTGCGATATTAGTAATACTATCATCAAGAGGAATAAATGTAACAGGGCTGCTAACAACATCAGCAATTATTTCAGCAGTTATAGGTTTATCTCTACAAGATACGTTAGGAAATATAATAGCAGGATTTGCCTTAGAGATAGAACATGTTATTAAACCTGGTGATTGGATTAAGGTTGAACCTTATGTTGGGCGAGTTAAAGAAGTGCGTTGGAGACAAACCGTAGTAGAAACAAGAAACTGGGAAACAGTATTAATTCCTAATAGTCAGTTGATGAAAAGCCAAGTAATGATCTATGGTCAGCGTCATGGACAACCTATTCAAACAAGGCGATGGATCTATTTTAAT
>JACQZQ010000078.1 GCA_016213785.1 Acidobacteriota bacterium | reverse complement strand
TGTAAAAAAATGGGTATGAAAGTAGATAAAAAAGGACGAGCTATTGGTTATAAAGCAATGGTTGTTGGCGCTACAGGTGCAATTGGCGCGGTTTGCTCTCGTCTTTTAGCTTTGATCTTTCCTGAAGTTGTACTGGTTGCCCCACGTGGTGATAAGCTTTTAGAGCTAAAATCCTCTATTGAACGTGATTCACCAGGAACAATAGTCCATGTTACTACTAATGCTAATAGTTATGCTGACCAAATGGATTTAATTGTTACTACTACTTCTGCTCGTGGTAAAAAAGTTATCGATATTATGAAAGTTAAGCCAGGTGCAGTAATTTGTGATTGTGCCAGACCTCTAGATATTACCGAAGAAGACTCTGCTAAACGTTCTGATGTTCTTGTAATTGAATCAGGAGAATTAGAAGTCCCTGGCCCAGTTGATTTTGGCGGAGATATTGGACTTCCTCCAAAAACAGCTTATGCATGTTTAGCTGAAACTCTAATTTTAACTCTAGAAGGTCGTTACGAGTGCTTCACTTTAGGTAGAGATATTAGCTTAGCTGGTGTAAAAGAAATCTACAAACTAGGCTTAAAACATGGCTTTAAGTTGGCTGCGATTCGTGGCCATAAAGGTATTATCACAGACCAAGAAATTGCTCTGGTAAGAGCAAGGGCTGAAGAAGCTAAAGCTAGACTGGCTTTAGCTTCTGCAACAGAAGATGAAGAAATTGCTGCTACTGAAAAAGAAGTTAAACCTAAAGTTAAAAAACCTCGTGTTACAAAAGCTGTTGAAAAAGTAGAAACCAAATTTGAACCTATTATTAAAACAAAACCTAGAACTAGTAAAACTACTTTAGCTAAACCAAAAGCAACAAAAGCACCAAAAGTAGTAGCAGAAACAGCGGTCGAAGTAGTTGAACCAGTTGAAGCTGTTGAACTAGGACAACTTACAGAAATAGCTGAAGCGGCATTACCAGCAAAAAAATCAACTAAACCTGCTAAAGCAAAGAAACCTAGAATAATAGCAAAGCTTGAAGTTAAAGAAGTTAAAGAAGCTAAAGAAGTTAAAGAAGTTAAAGAACCTGTTGCTAAAGCAAAACGTGGAAGCCGCAAAATTAAAACAGAAGTACAAGATTTAGTGGCAGAGACTTCAGTAGAGGCATTAGCTGAAGAAAATACAGAAGTTGTTAGTGCAGCAACAAACTAAAACAAATTAAGCTTAAAGCCTAGAATAGTTATTAGTTTTAAGCCCAAGGATAAATCCTTGGGCTTAAGTTTCAAGCTTATTTTCTTTACAAAATATTAAAAACAAAACATAAATTTTATATTTTATTTAAGGAGTTTTATGCCAAAAGGCAAAAGAACAGTTTTACTTACTGGAGGTACAGGTTTTATTGGCCGACGACTAGTAAAAAAACTGCTTTTACAAAAACAAACGCAAATTTATTTAGTAGTTCGTCGAAGTTCTTTTTCTAAAGTTGAGCGAATGATTGAAAGTTTAATGCTTACTTTTCCTGATGCTCCAGAAAGAATACATATTGTTAGTGGAGATTTGTCAAAACCTACATTACTAGAAAGTACTGTTGAGGCTACAGAACTACAAAAAAAAGTCCAAGAAATATTTCACCTAGCTGCTCATTATGAATTAGGTATTAGCCGTGAAGATGCAATAAAGGCTAATGTTGATGGTACTTTGCATATGCTTAATTTTGCTAGAGGTTGTGAAAAATTAAACTGTGTTCATTATGTTAGTACTTTAGCTGTAGCAGGTGATTATAAAGGTGTTTGGCATGAAGATATGTTACTTGCTGGTCAACAGTTTGATAATCATTATGCTTATACTAAATTTTTAGCAGAAGTTGAGGTTAGAGAAGCCGCAGAAGAACTTCCTATAGCGATATATCGCCCAGGAGTCGTAGTTGGAGATTCAACAACTGGGGAAATGGACAAAATAGACGGGCCTTATTATTTATTAGTCCCTTTTATGAAAATTCAAGCTCTTACAAGAAGTATTTCTCCTGTGATCCCAACATTTTTTCCTCTTGCTCCTGGTGGAACTTATATTAAGTGTCATATTGTACCAGTGGATTATGTAGTAAATTGTCTAGACCATATTAGTCGTAAAAAAGGGATTGAAGGAAAAACCTTTAGCTTAACAGACCCAAATCCTGTTAGTATGCGAGAGTTCATTGATATTTTTTGTGATAAAGCTGGTTGGGTACGTCCTATTGCTAATGTCTACACTGATCCTTTGGTTTGGGCATTGCGTCTTCCAGGTATTAAACAGTTAGCTCAGAGTTTAGAACCTATTACTAATGTCCCAGTAGAAATTGTTCATTATACTGCTTATGCAACAAAATATGACACTTCTAACACATTAGAATTCTTAAAAGGTTCTGATATTACTTGTCCTAATATAAAAACTTATGCAGGTAAACTACTAGCTTATGCGCGTAGGCATTTTGTGTAATTTTAGTGAGGTAAATGATGTTTGGTAAAAAAACTTTTTTTCTCTTTCTAATTTTGTTAATTTGTTTAAACTTTAGTGCTTGTAGTGAGCCAGAACAGGTTTCAAGTAATGATAAAAGTGAATGGGTAGGAGATATTAATCCAGCAGAAACCAAACTAAAACAACGAGGTGAACAAGCAACTAGAGCTTTAGGCTATCAAAAAGAGGTTAAGGAAAAACTTGCTGTTGAGCTTCCTGTTATAGAGACTTTTACTCGTGAAACTGAAGAAAAAGATGCAGTTGCCAAACTTGGTAAACCAGATAATTCTAAAGAAATAAAACTTGAGGAAAATCAACAGAAAGTTCTTTATTATAATGATTCGGGCTTTGCTCTTTGGTTTTGGCGACCAATGGATAATAAAGGGCCTTTGCAATATCGGGCTACAGTTAGCCTTAAAGAAGGAAAATTTGATGTTCCTTTGCACAATGTTTTTGATGATGCTGAATTAAAAATGGTGCAAGATATTTTTGAGGAAAAAAAATAAAATCTTAGGTACATTTCTTTTGTATTAATCTATTATTTAATAGATAATCGGTTTTAGGCATGGAATTTACATAAATTTGTAGATTCTATGCCATTTCTCGTTAAAAAAGGCTTGTTAAATGACTAATTTCAAGGGACAAGGCTTTCCTAATACAGAGCGTTTTACTATACAAAGTTGTTTAGGTACGGGCGGCTTTGGAGTAGTTTATAAAGCTTTTGATAATCAGCAAAATACTTTAGTTGCATTAAAAACACTTAGTGAACTTGACCCAGAGGCAATTCTTGCTTTTAAGCAAGAATTTCGTGCTCTTGCCGATGTTACCCATCCAAACTTAGTAGAACTTTATGAACTGTTTTTTGAAAATGAACAATGGTTCTTTACTATGGAGTTAGTAGAGGGAATAAGTATTTTAGAGTATGTTTGGCAGCCTGTCTCAGAAGAAGATGTTTGGCAAGAAGTAGCTCTAGGATGGGATAATTCTAGTAGTATAAGCTCCATAGATACACCTGTTCCAGACCTTGAACCTAGTTGGAAAACAAAAGCTGTTGGCTCAAGCACCGAAATAGAAAGACCCTCAGCAAATCTATCTAAATCGCCTAAACAGATTTCTAAATCACCTGTACGCTTTGATAGGCTACGTAAAACATTAAAACAGCTAATAGAAGGTTTAATGTTTTTACATGAAGCAGGTAAACTCCATAGAGATATAAAACCCTCTAATGTCTTAGTAACTAAACAGGGTAGAGTTGTAATACTTGACTTTGGTTTAGTTACAGAGCTTGCTAATCAAAACCTAGTAGAAAATAAAAATATTGTTGGCACACCTACTTATATGTCGCCAGAACAAGGTGTAGGTAAGGTAGTAGATGAATCTACAGATTGGTATAGTCTTGGTGTAATACTTTATGAAGCCTTAACTGGTGATCTTCCTTTTGGAGATCATTTTGAATCTCAGCCAATGAAAATTTTACTAAGTAAGCTTCGTTATGATCCTACCCCGCCTAGCCAGCTTGTAGCAGGAGTTCCTCCAGAATTAGAGAAATTATGTCTAGATCTTTTAGCTTGTGATTCTAAAGATCGCCCTAATGGTTCTGAAATACTTAGACGTTTAACAGGTATTCAAACTAAAAAGCGCCAAAAATTAATAATTGACCAAGCTAGACTTATTGGGCGCGAAGAACAATTAAATACTTTGCAAGAAGCCTTTCTTAAAGTTAAATCAGGCCAAGGGGTTTCAGTCTATATTCATGGTCGTTCTGGAATGGGGAAAAGTGCGTTTGTACGCTATTTTCTAGAGGACTTACAACAAAGAGAATTAAATTTAGTAGTTTTATTTGGACGTTGTTATGAACAAGAATTTGTTCCTTATAAAGCATTAGATAGTTTAATGGATTCTCTAGCTAATTACTTAAAAAGTCTTAGTAAATCGGAAATAAAACCTTTAATAACTGATGATCTAGCAGCTTTAGCTAAGATTTTTCCTGTGTTTAATCAAGTAGAAAGTATTGAACAAATAGAAAGTAGTGTTTTAGATATTCCTTCCTCACAAGAGCTAAGGCAAAGAGCTTTTATTTCCCTAAGAGAACTACTATCTAAGTTGGGTAAGAAAAGTCTTCTAGTTCTTTGTGTTGACGATCTGCAATGGGGTGATAGTGATAGTGCCACACTGCTTCTAGAAATTTTACGTACACCTAATGCTCCTAGGCTATTATTTTTAGGGTGCTATCGTAGTGAAGATGCAGACAACAGCCAATTATTAAAAACGCTATTAAATCAAGATCCAGATATGTTGGTTGAAAGGCAAGAAATAGAGTTAAAGGAACTATCTTGGTTAGAAGCTTGTCAGCTTGCAAAAAACTTATTAGAAGATTCTACTCAAGAACAAGCAGAAATAATTGCCCAAGAAGCTGCTTGTAGCCCATTTTTTATTGGCGAATTTGTGCGTTATTCTCAATTAGGGCACAGTTTTCAGCAGACTACAGATGAAGATGTAAGGAAAAAACAAGTAGGATCTTTAGATGAAGTTATCCAAAAACATATATTTCAACTTTCAGAAGATAGCCGTAAACTATTAGAAATAATAGCAATAGCTGGACAACCCTTAGAACGTAATATAGCAAAACAAGCTGTACAAATTAAAGATGAAGAGCAAACTCTAGTAAATATTTTAAGAACTAATCGCCTAGTTCGTGCTAAGAGTTCAAGACATCGCTATGAATTAGATGTTTATCATAACCGTATTAGAGAGGCGATAATAAAATATTTACCTCCAGAAAAATTAAAAGCTTATCACTTTAGTTTAGTAAACATACTAGAAAATTTAGCAGTAAATGATCCTCAAAATGATCCTCAACGCCTAGCCTATCACTTTGAAAATGCTGGAGATAGTGAAAGAGCTTGTAAATATATTATTTTGGCTGCCGAACAAGCATCAAAAACACTTGCTTTTAATCAGGCTGCACAACTCTATCAACAAGCTCTAAATATAATTTTAGAAAGCCCAAACCCTATATTTTTTGAAACCCAAGTCCAAGATTTAAGAATTAAACTAGCCGATGCTTTAAGTTATGCAGGACGAGGAAAAGAATCTGCTCAAATTTATCTTTCTGTAGCTACAGATATTTGTAATTTATGTGTTACTGATAATTTAGCTCTTAAACTCCAACAAAGGGCATCTGAGGAGCTTTTACGTAGTGGGCATATTGATGAAGGGCTATCTATACTAGGAAGTGTTTTAAGTAGAGTTGGGATTAAAGTTCCTAAGACTTCTTGGGGAGCGCTATGTTCATTTTTAATTAAAAGATTATGGATAGAAATAAGAGGGCTAAATTTTCAGGAAACTCCAGAAAAAGAAATCCCCGCAGAAGAATTATTAAAAATTGATGTTTGCTGGACTGGGGCAATAGGGCTTAGCTTAGTAGCCTCAATTCTAGGTGCAGATTTTCAAGTAAGACATCTACTTTTAGCCTTAAAAATAGGAGAACCATACCGTATTGCTAGAGCTTTAAGCCTAGAAATCCCTTACTCAGCCATTGATGGTGGTAGCGAGTGGTCAAAAACAAACCAACTAATTGAACTCTCTAGACAATTAGCTGAAAAAGTTAATAACCCCTATACCTCAACACTAGTTGATTTTTCTTCTAGCGTAGCTGCTTTCCTAATGGGTGAATGGAAAAAAGCACACCTATTAGGAGAAAAAGCTGAGAAAATGCTTAGAGATAAATGTACAGGTGTAGCTTGGGAAATATCTACAGTCCTGATTTTTATGTTGCGCCCTCTTTTTTATATGGGTGAATGGAATAAGCTTTTTGACCGTGTTACAGGCTTAATTCAAGAAGCTCAAAGACGTGGTGATTTATATACAGAAATAAATTTACGGATTAGGCTTTATTACTTAACCCGCTTAGCTAGCGATCAGCCAGAAAAGCTAGAAATAGAACTGAGAGAAGCCCTAGAACAATGGTCACATAGAGGTTTTCATGTTCAACATTATTGGGAATTAGTTTGCCAAGTTGAAACAACTATGTATCGAGGAGAGGGTGAGGAAGGATGGCATTTTCTAAACTTTCGTTGGAGTGAACTAAAAAAATCACAATATCTTAGAGTTCAATTTGTTAGGATTGAAATGTGGCATCTTTATGCACGTAGCGCTTTGGCTGCTATTGCTCAAGGTGCTGAAGCCTCACCTTTATTAAAAGCTGCTGAGCTTACCGCTCAAAAAATAGAAAAAGAAAAACGCCATTATGGTCATGCTCTAGCCTTATTAATTAGAGCCGCAATAGCTGCAACCCGTAATCAAAGAGAAGAAGCTATTAAACTACTAGAAAGTTCAAAAGAAAAACTTATAGCTACTGATATGTATTTATTTGCTACTGCAGCAGATTATAGAAAAGGTCAATTAATGGGTGGGGCTAAAGGTAAGCAACTAATGGAAAAAGCTTGTGATTGGATGAGAGCACAACATATTAAATGCCCAGAGAAAATGTTTGATATGGTTGCTCCTGGCAAATGGATATAGTTTTTTATTAAAAATATCTGCACCCTAAATGATTAAGAGAAAAAGTTATACTACTTAAGAAGGCACAAGTTCTAACCATTCTTTTTTCCAATTGTAATATTCCATTGCAGCAAATTTTTTCTTGTAATCATAATGAGAAGGCTCTTTATAAGCATAGCCAGGGTAATAATAAGTTTTTCCTGTTTTAATTGAATAATCTATTGCTAAAAGAATTATATAAATTCCTAGACTACGCTTTTCCTCATTAGGATCAAATATTGTGTATATACTAGATGTTGCTTGTCTTCCTACATCTAAAAAAGACGCTGCAAGTAATTTATTATCCTGAAATAAACATATTTCTTGAGTGTTACAAGGGATTTTAGGGTTTTTAGCAAGAAACGTATAAATAGAGTCAGGGATATTTTCCTTAAACCTAACTCTATGAGCAAAAAATAAATCCTCTTTTTCCTTATCAATAAAAGCATCTCTCATAATAATAGTTAAATCATTATTTTTCTTTAAGATACGCTTTTGACTCTTAGAGTATTGAAAGTTTTTTAAGTTTATTCTTAAAGGAATAACAGAGTATTTATTTTTTCTTGAGAGAAGTTTTTCATAACGAAAAAAATATGAGCCAAAGTGCCGCCAACCCTCTGACCAAAATAAGTCCATATGTTCAGGGCTTACTTTTTCACAGAAAAAATATTCATTAATGTAGCTCATTTGTGTTTATTTTAGGAAAAAGACTTTAACAATTTTTATGGCTTAACTATATTTGCTTTAGCAATAGCTTCTCTAAGCACCTCTACTATATTTTCTAATGAAACATCTTTAACTTCTTTATTTCTGCGAGTAAAAAATTCTACTTTTCCTTCCTTTAGCTTTTTACCTAAGGTAATACGGTAGGGGATACCTATTAAATCAGAATCTTTAAATTTAACCCCAGGGCGTTCATCACGATCATCTAAAATTACATCTACACCAATAGCCATAAACTCTTCATAAAGTTTTGTGCTTGTTTCTTTTTGTAATGCGTCATTTATATTAGTTGGTGTAATTACTAGTTCAAAAGGAGCTATTGAAACAGGCCAAGATATTCCATCTGCATCATTATAAAGTTCAACAGCAGATGCAAGTATACGGCCTACTCCAATTCCATAACAACCCATTATTATAGGAACTTCTTTACCTTCAGCATTTAAGACTGTAGCTTTCATTGATTCACTATATCTTGTGCCTAGCTTAAAAATATGTCCTACTTCAATAGCTTTATCTACTCTAAGTGTTCCAGAACAATTAGGACAACCTTCCCCACTCTCTACACTTCGTAAATCAGCCCATTTAGTTATATTAATATCTCTTGCTATAGATACACCTCTTAAGTGATGATCATTGTGGTTTGCACCTGTTACCATATTGGTACGGCCTTCTAAAGCTTTATCAGCAATGATAAAAATATCTTTTACTCCTACTGCACCAAGTGAGCCAGGGAGTGCTCCTAGTAAGTTTTGGATTTCTGCTGGATGTGCAGGGCGTGCATTAATTGCTTGAGTTGAATCGGTTAATTTAGTCTCATTAAGTTGATGATCTCCTCGCATTAATACTAATGCTGGTTTATCGTCTAACATATAAACCAAGGTTTTAATTTGACGATTAGCTGCTGCTCCACCTGGAAAAGTTGTAAGGTCTTCAATTGTACGTACTCCAGGGGTAGGGAATTTTTCTGGGCTTTCTAGTCCTGCCTCATCGGTTATGGAAGGAATTTTAGAAGTTGCTTTTTCAGTATTTGCAGCATATTTGCAATCTGCACAACTTGCAATCCAATCCTCTCCAGCATCAGAGTAGACCATAAATTCACTAGATTTACTTCCTCCCATTGCTCCAGAAGATGCTTCAACAATAGAAAACTCTAGTTCACAACGTTTATAAATTAAGCAGTAAGCCTCACGGTGTGCTTCAAAAGCTTTGTCTAAGCCCTCCAAATCAAGGTCAAAAGAATAAGCATCTTTCATAATAAATTCACGAACCCTTAGCATTCCTGATTTTGGGCGGGCTTCATCTCTAAATTTAGTTTGTATGTGATACCAAATTTGAGGAAGTTGTTTATATGATCGTAGTTCATCACGAGCAATAGAGGTAAATATTTCTTCATGTGTCATAGCTAGACAAAGCTCAGCACCTTTTCTGTCTTTTAAGCGAAACATATTATCGCCCATTACTTGCCATCTTCCAGATTCTTGCCAAATCTCTGCTGGATTAAGTGCTGGTAATAAGTGTTCTTGCCCTCCAATGTTATTCATCTCTTCGCGAATAATAGCAGTAATTTTTAACAGCACTCTTTGGGCTAATGGTAAATAAGAGTAAACCCCAGCAGTAAGTTGGCGAATATAACCAGCACGTAGCAAAAGCTTATGACTAACTGCTTCAGCCATTGCAGGAGTTTCACGTAAAGTAGGAGTAAAGATTTTTGACCAGCGCATTTTTTCCCTCTAAAACTTTATGTTAAATTTATTTAAACTACTTAAAGAAAACTTGAATGATGACTATTTCTAGCTAGTAATGTCAAGTAGCTATAGCATAAAATATATGTGTAATCGTGGGAGTTTGTCTGTAAGTTATTGGAAATAAAGAAAAACTTGAAAAGATATGATAAACTAACAAGCCTATTAAATTCCAAAAAACATTATAAAAGGTAAAAACCTTAGCCTAGTCAGATTATTCTGGCTAGGTTAAGGTTTTAAGAATTAAGGAAGAATTCTATATGCTTATATTTTCATCCTCTTTTTTTATTGTACACGTCGCCAAGTAGAAATGGTTGTTATTCCATTGCCATTTGCTGTAACAGGTATTTGATAAGTAAGTACATTATTTGAGAGTTGGTATTGACGTTTTTGCTCTGTGCCTTCCCAATTTGGAAAAGAAGCACACTCAATCTGAAAGATAATAACCCCCTTTTCAGGTTCTAAGAAACAATGACCAAAGTGAGAACTCATCCCTAACATGGCTGTTTGATATTCCTTATCACTACCACGACGTTTGTCACCAGAAGCAAATTTGGGACGATCTGATTGATAGATTTGTAAGGAGTATTGACCAGTTTCATCTATTATCAGTATCCCTTTAGGGTTTGGGCCAAAGGTTTGAGCCTTGCTGCCATCAGGGCGTATCTCAGGTGCTTCTACCAAAACCCAAGTTCCTACAAGTTGTTTTTGGACAAGTTTTTCTTTAGTAGGTTCTTGGAAAGCACAAGTTGTAGGTAGTGTAGGCAGAGCCAATGTTAAATAGAACAACGAGATAATTAAAATAAGTGTTTTGATTAGGTTTAGTTTTTTCATATGATGATTGTAAAGTTAAGAAATACAATATACAATTTGATTTTTTTTAACCAATAGTTAAATAAAATTTAAGTATGATTTTACCTAACCTTGATCTTGACACCTTACGCACTTTAGTTGTTGCCTATGACCTAGGTGGTTTTGGACAAGCTGCTGAGCGACTAGGGCGTACTCCATCTGCTATCAGCTTACAAATGAAACGACTACAACAGGAAGTCGGAGCAACGCTTTTTTATAAAAGTGGAAGAAACCTAGCTTTGACTGAAGTTGGGGAACTTGTTCTAGGCTATGCACGCCGAATTCTAGAACTAAATGATGAATTACTAGACAAAATTCGTGGAGCATCACTTAAAGGACAAGTAAAACTGGGCTTTACACAAGACTTTGCTGAAACGGTTTTACCTCAAGCTCTATCACGTTTTATTAAGTGTTATCCATTAATCCAAATTGAACTGAGGATAGATGGGAATGCTGCTTTAGTTAATGCGGTTGAAAATGGACAGCTTGATTTGGCTTTGACTATTGGACATGCAGAGTTAAAAACTGCTTATCATCTTGGTGAGCTACAATTGGTTTGGATTGCAGGGCAGGAGTTTTCAGCACATAAAGACCAATTGTTACCAATTGTTGCACTTGGCCCACAATGTATGTTTCGAAAGCGTATGTTAAATGTACTTGAGCAAGCTAATACTAGCTGGCGTATGGCAGCCGTTAGCCCTAGTCTGGCTGGGTTATGGGCAGCAGCAATTGCAGGCTTAGGAGTAACAATGCGTGGCAATATTGGGCTACCTAATCAGTTGGTTGCAGATGAAAGACTGTTTAATTTACCTACCCTTGGGGCATTTCCCATTACCCTTCATCGTAGAATTGATGAAAAATCTGAAATAGTAGGACGCTTGACCGAGATTATAAGTGAGTTAGTAAAACAAGTAATCAATTAAAAACACCAAAAAACCCAATTCTATTGCATACCACAACTTTTAGATATTTTTTTATGAGGAACTTTTGATTTTTGCATCATCTGGAATAAGTTTTTCTTCTAGAGTGCTAATTATACTCTCACGCACTCTTTCTATAATTTCAGGTATATGCTCTTTTAATTCTGCTCCTGAGGCATTAGGCAGATAAATTGGTGAGTGAAAATAAATAGTAACCTTACCAGTTAATTTTGGGAATTTTTGTTCTGGGGGCCAAATATCATAAGCTCCATTTATAGTTACAGGAATTATTGGAACCCCACCCCTTAAAGACAAACGAAAAGCCCCTTGCTTAAAGGGATCTAGCTTTCCTGAGACTGTACGCCCACCTTCTGGAAAAATACCTACTGCTCGACCTGCTTTTAAGTGATCTTGAGTAAGTTTTACGGCAAAACGGTCATGTCCTTCTAATTTAACAGGATAAGCGCCAAACCATCTTCCAATAGAACCTAGAATAGGGATTTTTAACATCTCATCCCAAGTCATAAAATAAACTCGTCTTGTTATTAATGCCCCAACTAAAACAGGATCTATATAAGAAATATGATTAGGGGTAAAAACTACTGCACCTGTAGCAGGAATATTTTCTAACCCCTTAGCCTCTAGTCCATACATTAGCTTAAAAATAAGTTTTACTATTGGACGGATTACATTAAGAATAATAAAAGACTTCAATTAAACTAAACTCCTATAACTTAGGCTAAATTATTGGTCAGATGGTTTGTTAGGAATTAAAACTGATTTTCCTACTTTAGCACGTAACCGATTGACTACATCAAAAAACTTTTGTGGAAGTGCTTTTACACTTTGAGTAGTTTTATTAGCTGGTTCTTCAGGTGTAGAAATCGTTTCAGGTGCTAGATTTTCTTGTACTTTTTCATCTAATTTGTCACTTAGTTTTTCATCTGATTTTTTAGACTCTATTGGTTGTGCTATTTCTAATTTAGGTTCTAATTCTTTGATAGGTTGCTTAGAAAGATAACTTTGTATTTCTTTTTTAAAACTTTCCTTTTCTTCATCGCTAGCTAATTTCCAGTTATAGCGCAATTGTCCCCATAGAGCATCAGCTTGACTAATTTGTTCTTGTTGTTCTAAAGGATGGGAGGAGAAATTTTTAATTAACTCATTAATAATTTCTTCTTTTTGTTTATCATCAACAACAATTAAGGTTTTATTTAAAACATTATGAGTAAAAGTAGCCATCTCAGCATAGCTTTCAGCCGCTTGCCTAGAGAGTGGGGGATTGCCTTTTATTAATAAAAGATTTTTTCTTTCATAAAGAGTTAGAATAAGTTGTCCAATAGGATCGGTTTTTCCCTCATTTTCAGCATAGATATAAATTTGTCTACCAAACTCACGCCATGCAAAGGGTTGTTTTTCTATAGGTAGAGCTTGAATTTGCCCTAGAATTTCTTCAGCCATTGTTTCTGACTTATTAATATCTCTACGAGTTTTTTTACCTTCTTGCCATTCAATGATTAAGCGTTTTTGAAATAGTTTTACTTGCTCATCAGTAAAATTAGTTTCTAAAGCTTTTTCTATCATTTCTTGAATAGATTTTGCAGTACTTAATTTAAGAGGAGGCTGGCCTGAAAAGAGGAATTTTTTATGCTTAGACATATTTTTAACCTATAAAGAGAAGTTGGCTAGAATATATCTTCTAGAGCAATCTTTTTGAAGCTAATCTTGCAATAAACTATTTTGCACATAATTAAATTTTGTATTGGCTAAGGCTTAGACAATAACTTAATCTTGATCTAAAATCCAAGATCTAGGTAAATCATTCTTGCCATTAACTATGTTTCAGGTTTACTTTATTTATAGTCTTATTCCAATATTACGCATATTTATTAATAATTAGCACATTTGTACATCTTACTAGTTTTACTATTAAATTTTATTTTTTAGTTTATAAAAAAGAGGTTTAAGTGAAGATTTGTCCTCAATGCCAACGCCAGTTTGAACAAAGTGTAGCTTTTTGCCCTTTTGATGGACAACAACTTGCTGTTTCAGAAAACCAAGATGCATTAGTTGGCAGACTTATAGACTATAAATATCAATTACATGAATGCGTTGCTAAAGGTGGCACAGGTAGTGTTTACCGAGGTACACACTTGCAATTAAATATGCCTATTGCTATAAAAATTCTTCATTCAGACTCGGCTACTGATTTTACCTCTGTAGAAAGATGTAGACGTGAAGCCTATGCATCAATGCAAATTCGCCATCCTAATGCTATTGCTGTTATGGATTTTGGTGTAACTCCTGATGGTTTAGTTTATGTAGTAATGGAGTTTTTAGTAGGTAAAACTCTAAGACAAAAAATTAAGGAAAATCGCTATCCAAGCTTATTAGAAGTTAGCGAAATTATGACTCAAATTTGTGCTGCTGTAGCCGTTGCCCATAAACATAAGATTATCCATCGTGACTTAAAACCAGAAAATATTTTTGTTAATCGTGAAGGTGATCAGGAAGTAATAAAAGTCCTAGACTTTGGTATTGCTAAGTTTAAGGATGTTGCTAGCGAAGAACACGCCTTACAATTAACAAGGCAAGGTGTAGTAATAGGAACACCTTATTATATGTCACCAGAACAGTGTTATGGCAAAGAAATTGACGCTAGATCTGATGTTTATTCATTAGGTATTATGCTATATGAGCTTTTAGCTGGACGTTTGCCTTTTTTAGGCCAATCTCATACAGCAATTGCTGTTAAACAAGCTCGTGAAACTCCTAGACCAATTTATGAAATTCGCCCAAATATTCCACCTGTTCTTAATGCTGTAGTAATGCATGCTCTAGAAAAATCTCCTAGTAATCGCCCTTCTTCAGTAGAAATTTTTGCTCAAGAGTTAAATGCAGCAATGAAAGCTATTTCAGATAATGAATTTATGAAAGTTTTTTCTGAAGCAAGCGAACAAGATTTAGAGGCTGCTATTTTACTTACATCTGATCCTAGTAAGATTCTTAGTCAAAATCTTGCTAGTAACAAACGCTCTAAAGTTCCTGCAAGCAGTACAACAAAAAAGCCTACTATGGGTTATAACAATATTTCTAGTCCACCAGGCTTGTTACCTAATGCATCAGGCTTACTACCAACTATGGATACATCAGCACAAGAATCTATGATGAACCCTACAGAAATAGTTAATCAAAGCTATCTAGATGTAGAGGATAAAAGCTTTTCTGATACTGTAAGTTCAGCACCTCTTTCAGAAACAACTATACTAAATTACCGTGAGACTTTTACTAACGTTTCTAGAGAAACCTATATGCTTTTACAAATAATTTTAAGTGATTTGGATAGTAGTAAAGTAATAGATGGAATTTTCTTAAGCGAACTTAAGAATGCTGTAGACCAATTACGTTCTAGCATCTATCAGCTACAAAAAATAAATACTTAAATTCTATTTATTATTTTTATGGAGTTTTTCTAACATTTTCAATGGATTTTCTATTTTAGCTATTTTGCCTTCTTCGCCAACTGCCCAACCTACTTGAGATGTTAAATTTAGACTGTGAAAGCCTTCTAAAGAAATACTCTGCCAAGTTTCTCCATTGTCTAATGAATAGTCTGAACCATTTATTCCTACAGCAATTAAAGCTCTTTGCTTAGGCTCATTTAAGTAAAAAACACAGGATCTATAACCAGAAGGAGGGTTTTTTACTAATTGCCAGGTTTTTCCACCATCTTTTGTAATAGCGGCATTACTGGTTTTTTCTTCAGGTTTTTTATAATCACCTCCTACAATGACCCCATTTTTTGAGTCCTTAAAAGCTAAAGAGAAAATACCTGTGGAGTCATTTCCGCTAATAATAGGGGTTTCAGCTACTACCCAAGTTTTTCCTCGATCATTTGAGCGAAAAACTCTTGCTCTTAAACCCCCTGTAGCAATCCAGACATTATTTTTTCCTTCAACTGTGATACTTGTTCCACTAGCTGCAAACGCAGCCTCGCCCATAATAGCAGGAGGAATATTTTCTTTAGGGGTTTCTTGCCAAGTTTTCCCACCATCTTTAGTTGTAATAATAAGAAAACGCCCCTCAACAGGGTCACTAAAAGCGATTCCGTTTTCTTTATCCCAAAAAGCAATTCCATCAAAAAAAGCTTTAGCCTTAGTATTTTGATAACTTAATTGCCAAGTTTCTCCACCATTTATTGTTTTATAAATTCTAGATTTCTCACCTTCTCCAATACTTAAAAGATAAGCCTCTTTTTCATCAAATGCTTCTAAATCACGAAAATCTAGTTCTTCGGCTCCAGAAACTTTACTAGCAATCCAAGTTTTTCCTCCATTGGTTGTGCGAAGAAAAGTTCCTTGTGTCCCACTTGCCCAAGCTACTCTAGAATTTATTGATGCTACTGCACGAAGACGAGATTTAGAATTACTTTCTTGTTTTTGCCAAAACATATTATTAGCTTGAGTAATTGTAGAGAGAAAAAATAATACAAATATAATAATTAGTTTTTTATAGGTTCTCATAAATATTTAAGTAGCTTTAATTGCAGCTTTTCTAGCTTTCATATGTTTTTGATATCCTACTAGAGCTTATCCCAAAAATATGGTCTAAAAATTTATTTTTTAATTTTGTAAGTTTATTTTAGAAAATATTTAGATTAGGTAATATTAATAATGATAAGGTTAGGGTTTTAAAGGCTATTTTTTTAATTTATCCTTAAATTGTTTACGAAATTTGGCTACTTTAGGCGCAACTACTGCTAAACAATAGGGCTGATAGCCATTATATTTAAAATATTCTTGATGATAATCCTCAGCAGGATAAAATGTAGTACTAGGTGAAAGTTCTGTTACAATAGGGTCATCCCAAATTTTTTCTCTAGTAATTTCTCCTATAACTTCTTGAGCAATCTGTTTTTGCTTTTCATTATGATAGAAAATTACTGATCTATATTGAGTTCCTACATCAGCTCCTTGACGATTTAATGTAGTAGGGTCATGAAGAGTAAAGAATATTTGTAAGACTTCTTTAAAAGATACTTTTTGAGGGTCAAAAGTTACTTCTACCACCTCAGCATGTCCTGTTGTTCCACTGCAAACTTGCCTATAAGTAGGGTTTAGAATATGTCCACCTTCATAACCTGAAATGGCGCTTTTTACACCTTGGAGTTCTTGAAAAACTGCTTCAACACACCAAAAACACCCTCCACCAAGAGTTGCTACTTCTATTTGATTTTCTTGACTCATAAGTTTAACTACCTAATCTTAAATATTTTTAATGGTTTAACAAGTTTACTAGTAAAATTAATTAATAAGAAAGAGTTATTTAATAAAATTAATAATTTATAAAAGGACTCAGCGATAAAGTTATTCGACTTAATGAGAAAACCGAAAGGAGAACTTATGTATCGCTAAGCCACTCCTATATAATGGTTTATTTTCGCTCCTTATTGCAAGTTGATACTGCTATTAAAGTTATCGGAAATTCAAAAAATTAAACTTGATCTTTCTACAAAATAAAGTAGACAAAGTTAAATTTTTTCTTCTAAATTAAAACAAATAGCAGTATTATCAATAATTAAGAACTTTACTAGCTTTTCAGTTTTTTAATATAAATGACAAAAAATTGTCTAGTTAGACAAATGCCCAGACAAAATATATTATTCTTAAATAAAAACATTAGATAGAACCCTCTGTACTAATAAAATATTTTAGGGGGCAGGGAGCAAGGGGCAATATGGAAGATGATAAATTTGGAAAATTAGTTTCTAAAAAAGAAATAGCAACAATGCTAGATGTTTCTGAAAGAACCGTACAGAGACTAGTTGCTAAAAAACAAATAATGTTTCTCTATAGAAAGAAATTTCATGGTGGTAAAATTGCTTATTTTCCTGAAAGCGAAGCAGCAAGAATTAAACAAGCATGGGAAAATAAACAACCTCTCCCGGTTGTTGAAGCCCCTTTAGTTAAAGAAGAACCTAAGGCAAAGTCTAAAACAAAAGAGCCAGAAAGCTCGGAAGCTAGTGATTTAACTAGTAAAGCTAGTAGTGAAGATAACAAGGTTAACCCCCTTTCTAAGAGGGAGATTTCTGCTAGTGAAGCAGCCGCTAAATTAATATTAACAGTTCAAGAGGTTTCTATTTTAACCCATATCCCAGAAAAAGAACTGCGTGAAGACCTAAGGAAAGGCAAACTCAGAGGTTTATTTAGGGGTCATGGATGGAAAGTTAAACGAACTGACTTAGAAGACTATGTTCGCTCTATTTATGTTCCTAGACGCACTGATGTTATAGAAGATAGTGGTACAAATGAAATTGATTTAGGTGATTTTGGTGAATTTGAACCTTGGGAAGGTTAAGAAACAGTTAAGTATTGTGTAACCTAAATAAAAATAGCTTTTTAAGACCAGGGATAAACCTCAACTCTATTTTCATTAGCTCTCTTTGCAAGGCGCTTAGTCTTGCCTATTTACTTAACTCACCATTATATTAAAAATCTTATTACTTTGTCTCTATAAGTATCTGTTGGAAAACTTAATAAATAATATGTCGGCAAAAATGTCTAATATATTTCTATTGCGTCGCTTACACTCACTAACAGGGGTTATTCCTATAGGGGCGTTTTTAATAGAACATTTTTATATAAATTTTTCTGCTGTTGATTCGCCAGAAGCTTTTAATCAGACTGTTGCAAATTTAAGAGTAATTTTTCCTGGCTTAATGCTGCCAATTGTAGAATTATTTTTTATTGCTATTCCTTTAGTTTTTCATGCATTCTTAGGCATTTATATTAGTTTTACAATGAAAAATAATATTTCACACTACAGTTATTTGCGCAATTGGTTTTATTTAAGCCAGCGTATTACAGGTGTATTTTTAGTCTTTTATATAGCACTACATGTTGCTTCTATGCGCTTTGGATTTTGGGGTTTAGGCAATAGACTTTCTGTAAATGAACATGCAATGGATTTAGTTGACAGTCCTTTTGCTATTGTTCATGCAGACCTTTCTCAACCTATAGTTTTAGCCTTTTATATTCTTGGAATAATAGCTGCGTCATATCATCTAGCCTATGGATTATGGAGTTTTGCTATTCACTGGGGAATTACTATAAGCGAAAAATCGCAATCTATTTCACTGTGGGTTTGTATAACAATAGCTATTATTATTTTTATCCTAGGTTTAAGTGCAGCATTAGCTTTTATATAATTTATTCTATTCAAAGGTTTTCAGCCTCTATCAATAAACTTAGGCAAATACTATTTAATTTATGAAAGTATTTAGTTTAGAAAAAAATTATTTATGAACAAAAGACATATTGCTGTTGTTGGTGGCGGATTAGCAGGGTTAATGGCAACAATTAAAATTGCAGAACAAGGAATAGGTGTTAACCTGTTTTCCATTCTTAATACAAAACGCTCTGCGTCTGTTTCTGCTCAAAATGGTATTAATGCAGCAATTAATCTTAAGGGTAAAAGTGATAGCCCAGAAAAACACTTCCAAGATACTCTTTATGAAGGTGATTATCTAGCTGATCAAAAAGCTGTAAAGGCTATGTGTGAGATGGCCCCTTCAATAATATATATACTTGATAGAATGGGGGTTGCATTTAATCGAACTAAAGAGGGTTTAATAAATACGCGTCTCTCTAGTGGATCGCTTTTTCATCGTAGTGCTTATTGTGGGACAACTACTGGACAGCAAATCCTTTATGCACTTGATGAACAGGTTAGGTGTTATGAATCAAAAGGCTTAGTCCAAAAATATGAAGGCTGGGAATTTCTTTCTTTAGTGCTAGATAATCAAGGCATTTCACGTGGACTAGTAGCAATGCACTTAAACTCTTTAGAACTTAAAGTTTTTGTTGTAGATGCAGTAATTATTGCTTCTGGTGGGATAGGCTCAGTTTTTGGTAAATCTACTAATTCAATTATTTCTACTGGTAGTGCTCAATCTATTGCCTATCAACAAGGGGCTGAATATGCTAATGCTGAATTTATTCAAGTTCATCCAACAACTCTTTGGGGTGAAGATAAATTACGCTTAATTTCTGAAGCCGTTCGTAGTGAGGGCGGTCGAGTGTGGGTTCCTCGTGCTCGTGAAGATAAACGACTTGCTACTGATATTCCTGATAAAGAACGCTGGTATTTTTTAGAAGAGAAATATCCTAAATATGGTAATTTAATTTCTTCTGATATAGCGAGTAGAGAAATTTTGCAGATATGTTTAGATGGTTATGGAGTAGATGGAAAAAATCAAGTCTATTTAGATTTACCTAATAAATCTGAAGTAGAGCTTAACCGTAGACTAAAAGCAACAATAGAGCTATATGAGACATTTACTAAAGAAGACCCTCGTAAAACTCCTATGAAGGTTTTTCCAGGAGTTCATTATACAATGGGAGGGCTTTATGTAGATGTTAATCAAAAAACCAGTATTGATGGTGTTTATGCTGCTGGAGAGTGTGATTTTTCAATTCATGGAGCTAATCGCTTAGGAGCAAATAGCCTAATTTCTTGTATTTATGGCGCAATAGTCGCTGCTATATCATCTGTTAATTATCTTAAAGGTTTAGAAAAACACTTAGATGTTCTTGAGCCAATGTTTGAAATAAAGCGAAGAGAGCAAGAAGAAATTAATGACACTTTAGCTAAACAAACAGGTTCAGAAAATGCCCATCTTTTATATGAAGAAATGGGTTCTTATATGACAGAAAACGTTACAGTTATTAGAGAAAATAAAAAACTTGAAGACACTAATAATAAATTACAAGAATTACAACAAAGAATTAAACAAGTTGACCTTAATGAATCTAACTTTTGGGCTAATCAAGCATTACCTCATCTAAGAAATTTACATAATATGCTGGAACTTGCTAGAGTAATAACCCTTTGTGCTTTAGCTAGAAATGAAAGTAGAGGAGCACATTACAAGAAAGATTTCCCAGAACGTGATGATGAAAATTGGTTAAAGACTTCTATTGCTAGTTATTCTTTGGATGTTCCTAAAATTAGTTATAGAGAAGTAGACACTAGTTTAATTACTCCAAAACCTCGTAAATATAGCTAAATAAGCTTTAGGTAAAAAATGTCAGAAAAACAGATACGCTTAAAAATTAAACGACAAGATAATCCTCATAGTGAATGGCGATGGGAAGAGTTTTCTATTGCTTATCGCCCAAAGATAAATATCCTTACTGGGCTAATGGAGATACGTAAATACTCTATTACAGTAGAAGGAAAAAAAACTTCTCCTATAGTGTGGGAGTCTAGTTGTTTAGAAAATCTTTGCGGTGCATGTTCAATGGTTATTAATGATCGTGCTCGACAAGCCTGTTCAACGCTATTTGATGACCTTGACCTAAGTTCCACTATTACTATTGAGCCTTTATCAAAATTTCCTGTTATACGTGACTTAAAAGTAGATCGTAGCAAGATATTTGCTGATCTTAAGCGTGCTAAAGCTTGGGTAGAAATAGATGGAGCCTTTGATCTTGGCCCTAGCCCAAGACAAGACTTAAAAACTCAAGATATACGTTATAAACTTTCTGGTTGTATGTCTTGTGGGCTTTGCATGGAAGTTTGCCCTCAATATAGTAGAAAAAATGCTTTTCTAGGAGCAGCAACAATTAATCAAGTCCAATTTATAAACTTACACCCTATAGGCAAAATGAGTAAAGAACAACGCTTAAATGTAATGATGGGTAGTGGTGGAGTACAAGATTGTGGTAATGCACAAAATTGTGTAAGAGTTTGCCCTAGAGAAATTCCTTTGACAGAATCAATTGCTAATATAAATAGAGAAACCACTTGGCAAGGTATTTTAGGTTGGTTAAAACGGTAAATTAATTTTATGAAAGCAGAAAAAATTTCTGAATTAACAATAGATCGGCTCTCTGTTTACTTACGTTGTTTGGATTTTTTAATAAACAATGGGGTTAAACAAATTTCTTCCCAAGAACTAGCGTCTCAGTTTAATCTAAACTCAGCACAAATTCGTAAGGACTTAGCTCAATTTGGCGAATTTGGTGTTCGTGGAGTTGGTTATTCAGTTGGAAAACTACGTGATTGTTTAAGACATATTTTAGGGCTAGATCGTCCTCATAAAATAGGTATTATTGGTGCTGGTAATTTAGGGATGGCTATTGCTGAATATGAAGGATTTTTTGGCACTAATTATAATGTAGTTGCTTTATTTGATATTGATCCAGCAAAAGTAAATAGAACTACTAAACGAGGGATTCCTATATTAGATGTAAAACGACTAGCTGAAGAAATACAAAGACTAGGTATTAATATTATTGTTTTAGGTGTCCCTGCTTCAGTAGCACAAAGCGTGTTAGATCAAGTAGTTGCAGTTGGAATTAAAGCTATATTAAACTTTGCTCCAATGCAATTTTATGTACCCGAAGGCGTTACTCTTAAAACAGTTGACTTAACAGTCTCTTTTGATAGCCTTTCACATTCTTTAGTTGTTAATGAATTAGAGGTAGAAATAAAATAATTTTTATTATTAATAATCCTCTCTACCGTATAAATGGTTTTGTAATCAAGCTTTAGCAGGCTATAATAACGGCTTCTAGCGTTTAGTAGAAAATTTTTTATGAAATCCGACCAAGAATATAAACAAGAAATAGTAGAAGTAGGCCGTCGTCTTTATGAGCGTGGTTTAATAGTTGCCGGAGATGGAAATATTAGTGTAAGAGTTACAGATGGAATTTTAACCACCCCCCGCTCAGTCTGCAAAGGCTTTCTTAGCCCAGATATGATAGTAAAACTATCTCCTGATGGTACTACAAAAATTGATGGAACATATAATGCGTCTACAGAACTACCTATGCATATGTTGATTTATAATATGCGACCAGATATTAAAGCCGTTGTTCATGCCCATCCTCCTTGTGGAACAGGCTATGCCGCTGCTGGCTATGCACTAGATAAAGCTTTAATTTCAGAAGTAATACTTACTCTAGGCTGTATTCCACTTGCAGGTTACGGGACTCCATCAACTAATGAAATTACTGATGCAATGAAGCCTTTTATAGAAAAACACGATGCTCTATTAATGGCAAATCATGGCGCAGTTGCTTATGGCTCAAGCTTAGAATCAGCTTATGGTCGAATGGAAACCCTAGAACATTTTGCTCGTATCAGCCTAGTTGCTAAACTTCTTGGACGCGAAAGAGAACTTGATAAGGAACAAGTAGATAAATTAATTGACTTACGAGAACGCGCAGGTTATATGTCTAGTGATAAACGATGCCAATCTTGTGGTTTTTTGTCACATGAGCCAAAATCTAAAGACTGCGATGAACTTATAACTCTTACTCGTAGTGAACTTATAGAATTAGTTAAACATGCATCTCAATTAGTAAAACAAAATTTAAGTTAATAAACCTAACTTTATGGGGGATTTTATGACTAATGAGACTGATAAAAAAACACCAAAAAAAACACTTGATGACAAAATAGCTGTAGCGGCTATGGCAGGAGAAGTTGTAGTAGAAGTAGTAGAAGTAGCCTCAGAACCAGTTGTAGATGCTGTAGTTGACACAGTAATAGATGGCGCAGCAGAAATTGGGCAAAGCACTCTTGATCTTATTGCAGATATTTTAGCAAGCTAGAATAAACCCAGATGTTTATTAAAAGGAGCAAACATTATGATGGAAGCGCTTGGAATGGTTGAAACCAAAGGTTTAGTAGCAATGGTTGAAGCAGCAGATGCAATGGTAAAAGCTGCTAATGTTACTCTGATAGGTTATGAAAAAATCGGTGCTGGTTTGGTAACAGCTATTGTACGTGGCGATGTTGCTGCGGTAAAGGCTGCAACTGATGCTGGTGCAGCAGCAGCACGTCGTGTAGGCGAATTAATTAGTGTTCATGTTATTCCTCGTCCACACCAAGGCGTTAATGATGGCCTACCTGTTACTCACGAATCTCGTGGTAAAAAATAAGCCCGTCTAAATAATTAGGAGAGTAGCCTTAGCACACTTGTGCTAAGGCTTAGCTATTGTAAAACATGATATTAGCAAGAATTTGGGGAACAGTCGTAGCTACTAAAAAAGACCCTCGTTTAGAGGGAAAAAAACTCTTGATTGTTCGACCTGTTGATGTAGAAGGGCGTGATGAAGCTGGCTATTTAGTGGCACTTGATACAGTTGGAGCAGGATTTCGAGAAAAAGTTTTAATTGTTCAAGGAAGTTCTGCCCGTCTTGCTTCTGGCTTAAAAGATTGCCCTGTAGATGCAGCAATTGTTGGAATTGTTGATAGCGTAAATGTGGGGTAAGTTTAGTTTTGTGTGCTTAATATCTCTGTTAGAAATTCTGAAACAAGTTGAACATAACCGTTTCTCAGTGTTGCAGTTGTAAAAACTAATTGTTCTTTGGCTCTTGTAATTGCTACATAAAGTAGTCGCCGTTGTTCTGCTAATTGTTCAGGGTTTTTACTACCTACCGCATAAAAACTAGGAATCATATTTTGTTCTAGTCCTACAATATAAACCCTACTAAATTCTAACCCTTTTGAGGCATAGATTGTCATCATATTTATTGCATTACGTCTTGCAATTCCATCTTGTTGTTGATAAAGGGCTGCAAAATCTAGAAATGCAATAATAGATTTTTCTAGGGTTCCTACACTAGGATTAGGCGAGTCAAAGCGGGAAACAATTTCATCAAAATGCAAAAAAGCCCCAAATCTATCAGCATTTCCTTCACCTTCTCGTAAATGCTCAAGTTTAGCTTGTTCAATATGTCCTCTAAGTAATGTTACATCATTTCCTTGCTCGACCAATCTTTCAATTAAAGTTGCACTAGGTGCTGCTAGACGAATTAACCCTTCTTTAATTAAAATTGCTTGAGGGTCAACCAAGCGGTTATGCTCAACTATTGATCCTGCTGCAACAATATCTAAACATTGTTCACAGGCAGTTCGGCGAAGCCTAGAAGCATGTTCTTTTTTAAGCCCTTCAAATACTTCAACTAAAGATAGTGTATCATCATAAGCTCTATGGCGTTTTCCTGTATCTATTGAAAATAAACTAGCTAAGGCATCTAAACTTGCTCCACGATCAGGAAATAAACGCGATGCCATTGGTAGTGTGTCAAAAGTACGATTTTCTAAACGAAATCCTATTTCGCGCAATTTACGCTTAATACAAGGAAAATCAAAATTGTACCCATTATGTGCAACTAATGTATCTTGACCTATAAAATTTAAAAACCTCTCTGTGATTTGCTTAAATGATGGAGCATTAACTAAGTCAATATCAGTAATACCATGCACTTTAGCTGCATCAGGGGCAATAGGTCGAACAGGTTTTAATAACGTATGAAACTCACCTACTGGTCTTCCATCACGAACCCTTATTGCAGCAATTTCAATAATATCATTAGTCTCAACCTCTCTATCTGTAGTCTCAATATCTATAGCAACATAATCAGGTAGAAACTCAGCATTACCAAGCCAGCTAGCAAGTTGACATAGCTTAAATAGTAGTAAAATTGCTGAAGGTTCAAAACCTCGCTCTTTTATGGAAAGCTCTTCAGGGTTGATTACTATGGCATTGATATTTTGTAGTTGTTCACGTATTTTAGGGCTATAATCTGTACCTAGGTAAATTACTTTTTGACAGGTTTTAACTGTCTCTATTAAAAAATCTAACTCCTGTCCATCTAGTGCAATTAAAACAGGCTTTGGAGTTATATTTTCTTTATCTGAAGGTTTATCTTGAACAGGGATTTGTTGCACTACAAAAGCATGAGCGCTATAAGCTGTAATACCTAATCCACGTTTAAGCATCTCTAGAGCTAAAAAATTAAGTTGAGGGTTAGAAGTAGAAACTAAAATGGGTGCAGAGAAAATTCTTGCCTCATAAACTGTTCTTGCCCCATCTCGCATTCGATTATAAGTAATAGGATCGCTAAGGTTTTCTACTTGTTTAGATAGTGTCATTACTTCTTGATTACCAAGAGAATTTAAAATATCTGCAAAAAGGTCTGAAAGGCGTTTTCCAGGAGTATTTTTTATAGATATTAGATTAGAGATAAGCCCAATAATTCTATCTATTTGGCGGCGTTCTTGTTCTGGAATACGGCTACTTTTACGAAAACGGTCTAGAGAGATGCGAAAATCAAGTCTTTCTTCCTGTTGAAATGCTTTAAGTCTAGTACTAGTAACTTCATCTACTTCTTTTGAAACAAAACTTTCTAAACTAAACTGATCCTTAGGGTTATAGAGAACTCTAAGAAGACTCATTGCCCTCATAATTTCTAGCTGGTCAAAACAAGATCGTCCCTTTACTAATTGACAAGGAAGGTCTGCTTTCATAAATTCGCGTTCTAGAAATTCTCCTACGGAATGTCTTGCATAGAGAATGGCAAAATCCGAGTAGGAAAGCTCAGGGGATTTTTCTATATTTTGACGAATGTCACCAATAATAAATTCAGCTTCATCATAATCACTTGCAAAATGTTCTATTCTTATGGGTAAAAGGCTAGAGTCAATATCAATTCGGCTTGCTTGGATATTTTTTCTTGCTAGTTTGGAATGCTGTGCAATTAAAATTTGTGCTTGAGCAATGATTTCTCGGCGTGAGCGATAGTTTTCTGTTAGAACTATAACATTTTCTCTAGCAAAATCTTTTAAGAATAAATCAATATTTGTAGGATTAGCCCCTCGCCAAGAAAAAATAGATTGATCATCATCTGCTACTGCAAATAAATTACGATGTTCACTAACTAGTAATCTTAAGATTTCATACTGTACTCGGTCAGTATCTTGAAATTCATCCACTAAAATACCGTCAAAGATATGGCGATAGCGATTAAGAATAATTGGGTTTTCAAAAAAAAGCCTCTGAGTAAAAAACAAAATATCATCAAAATCAATTAACGCATTTTTCTTTAATTCACCTTCATAACGTTTATATAACTGATGTTCTAGATTAGTAAGAGGTCTAACATCCCCAGAATTAAGCCTTGCTCCAGAAATACGAGATATAAGATAGCGCATATGTCTTTCACCACTAATCATTGGAGCAATACGCGCTACAATACGAAGTTGGCAATCTTCATCGGCAATTGTAAAGTGTTTTGGGAGTCCTATTTTTTCGTGATACTCTCTTAACACACCAATACAAAATGCATGAAAGGTACTAACTTGTAAACTCATTGCCCTATCGCCTAAAACTACTTTTAGTCTTTCCCTCATTTCTTCAGTAGCTTTATTGGTATAAGTAACAGCTAGTAAGTGATCTGGCTTAATCTTAAATTTTTCAATAAGTGCAACAATACGAGCAACTAAGGTACGAGTCTTTCCTGTGCCGGGGCCAGCTAGAACTAGCCAAGGGCCTAGAGGAGCAAGTGCAGCAGCTTTTTGTTTTTCATTAAGATCGGTAAATAAATCCACGTTTTGAAGTTCCTAGGAAGACTTAAAAGTTTTAACTTATAGTATTATACTTAAAAACAAAAGTTTATCAAAAGATTGCAAAATATAATTGTTTTTTGGGTGAAAAACAATAATAGCCCAGGAAATTTTCCTGAGCTATTATTAAATTTGATTATTGGTAAAATATTTTAACCGTTGGTCTTATTAGCTTTATAACCTTTTTTATAGCGAACTGCTCCATGATTTTGGTCTTTTAATTGAATATTAACTTTGCGATAACCTCCATTTTCTATTGGATTGCTAGGATAATATCCAACTACATAAACATAGCGAAGTTCTTCAGCAATACGATGCCAAATATCAGGAAGACCATTACGCCCACCTGCATAATATTTATCTCCGCCAGTTTCTCTAACTAAATCTAAAAGAAACGTTGTGTCTGGGTAACGACCTGGGCCACTACGTCTGCTACCTCCACCCCCACCAGGAAAGGTTGGTGGGCCGCCAAATGTTGGCCGAGTTCCCATATAACCATCACTAGCAGGAAATTGTATTACGTAATTAAGCGCACCACTTTCTAAAACAGCGTCTATAGCATCTCTTTCGCTTGCATCACGGCTTTCAGTATCTTCACCATCTGTAAGTAAAATAATTGCTTTACGCCCTTCTTGTCCTTTTAATTTTGTTCCTGCCAAATAAAGTGCATCATAGAGCCTTGTTCCACCACCAGCACGAGTTGTTTTAATGCTATAACGAATTTTCTCACGGTCAGAAGTAAAATCATTACGTAGTTCAACTCTACTATTAAAATCAATAACCATTACTTCATCATTTTCACGAAGTTCACGAACAAAGTTAATAGCGCTTTGTTGAATACCTTCTAAGCTATCGCTAATACTTCCGCTAGTGTCCATAACTAAAGCTACTTTAAATGGTACTTTTTCAGAAGAAAGCAAAGAGACTTCTTGTAAAATACCATCCTCAAAAACCTTAAAATCATCAGGTTTTAAGAATGGTACATAACGACCATTACGATCACTTACTATAGTTGGAATAGTGACTAAAGTAGCATCTATTTTTAGAGTAGCATCATCTTCGCTAAAATCACTAGGATCAGCTTTAACCACTTTTGGTTGCGCTTCTTTAGGAGTGTTAGAGCCTTCAGAACTATTATTTTCTGAATTTGTAGAGGAGTTATTTGAATTAGGAGCAGGTTTAGGGCGAATTCGCCCTGATTGAGCAGAACCAATGTCTGTTAGCCCAATGGAGAGCAACAAACATATTAGTAAAAACGCTATATACCGCTTCATAAATTTTGCTCCTGCTAAAGCCGTTTATTTACCTAAACGCTTTGGTGATAGAGAGTTATCTTCTTTTCTATTGCCACCTTCTTTTGGTGCAAAATAACCGCTACGGGTACGCACAGCATAATCTTTATTTTCATTTAATACTACTTTTAGCTTACGAAAAGTCCCATCCTGCTTTCCATTACTAGGGTAGTATCCTATTGAATATTGAGAACGAAGGTCAGCGCCTATTTTTTTAGCAATAGGTTCAAGGTCAGCAAGATCTCTAGGGAAATAGGCTTGGCCGCCTGATTCAGTTGTAAGTTTATTAATTAGCTCTATAGCTTTCTTTCTTGGAGAACGCTTAAATAATCCACTATCTTCTGCTACTTCATCAGGAAAACCAATCATATAAAGCTGAACATCAAACTCCCGTAATTTATCTAATGTTTGGTCTACAGTGAAAGTACTATCTCTTTCATCACCATCAGAAATAACAAGTAAGGCTTTGCGTCGATGTTTTCCACCTTTAGCATATTCACTAGATACAACAACTCCATCTAAAAGAGCAGTTCCTCCACCTGAAACCATATTATCAAGAGCATCATTAGCATCTTCCATAGATGTAGTAAAATCTTCTAGGAGTTCAATATTAGAGGTGTCTTTCATATCTACTATAAAAACTTCATCACCAGGTCGGCTAAGAGCAATAAGGGTTTTTGCTGCTTTAATTACAGTAGGTAGTCGCTTACGCATTGAGCCAGAAGTGTCTATTACAATACCATAGCTAATTGGTACTTCTTCTTGGCTAAAAAATTCTATTTTTTGAGCTATTTGGTCTTCATAGACTTGGAATTTATTTTGTTGTATTCCAGTAATAAATTTATTATTTTTATCAAGTATTGAAACGTCTAAGACTACTAATTCTGAGTCTATTTTGATGGTTGTATCTTCCTGCTCAATGTCTATATTTGAGCCTCTATTTCCACGATTTGGTTTTTCTTTTGGTGGAGGAGGCGGTGGAGGAGGAAGATCTTGTGGGTTTTGAGCCAAAGTTATAGGTAAATCAAGTATAGCTAAAGCAAGTAAAAGTGTTAATGAAATGGTCAAAATTCGTTTTGAGTAAATCATAGGTTGCTTCTCTCAACAATTTATTTATACAAACACAAAAGTGTTTGACTAAAAATACTGCTTAGTCAGTAGGAAAAAACTCTTTGCCAAATATTGCCCCTAAAGCAACAACTCGGGCTTTACGTACTCTTTCATAAACTTCATTTGCTTCTTCAGCATATTTTCCAGGAAGTTCAAAACGTAATGTTTCTAAAACGGCTAAATCGCGTCTAAGGGATAAATCTAACATCTTAAATAGCTTTTTCTTGTCGCCATCTTTTTTTACAGAGCTATTAATAAAGGTAATGGTATAGTCTATTAAGTTACCATAGTTTTTAATTTCATTACGGGAGAGTTCAAAGTTTTCAGCCTGGAAGTTAGTTTTAGCTACTTCAAGTCGGCCTGACGACATTTTTATTAAAGCCTCTGTACGGTCTTTTTCTTTACCCTCTTTTAATACACGGTCACGCTCTTCTAAAGAGAGAAATTCTGGTAAAGAACCTGATGATTGTGCCCAAGAATTAATAGAAAAGAGCACTAAAGCTAAAGCTAAGAAAAGAGTTTTATAGAAAAATTTTGAGATTTGCATATCCGTCACCTCAGTTTTTAGAGTAGGTTGAGAGGCGGAAAACAAAGCTTTAGCAATAGAAAAGTAACTTTCAGATGTTTATAAAAAGGTTCCAGATGTATCTGGAAAAGGAATTTCCGCCTAAAAATTTTTGACTGAGGGAATTATGACACAATTTTCCCCCAGTCGAAAAGTCTTTCTAAATAGAAACTTTTATTGGAAGCGAGAAGCGTTTAAGGCACGAGTATGTGCCCAACTCTTAATATATTTGATTTGCTCTGTCATTGTGCGAGAAAGTGGGATTGTACGGGTAACAATACGAGTAAGATGGTTTTGTGATAATGGCTGATTTTCATTAAAAGCTTCTACTGCCGCAGATAGAACAGCTTGTTCTATTTCTGCTCCATTCCAATCAGGTGTAGCCTTAGCTAAAATAACTAGGTCAAACCTATTTAAGTCTGCACCTTTTCTAGCTAAATGCACGCCAAAGATTGACTTACGCTCTTCCTCATCAGGCAGGTCAAGGAAGAAAACTTGATCAAAACGCCCTTTACGAATAAATTCTGCTGGTAGTAAATCAATACGATTTGCTGTAGCAGCAACAAAAACTAGGGATTCTTTTTCCTGCATCCAGGTTAGAAAAGTAGCAAAAATTCGTGAAGCAGGGCCAGAAGCACCTTCTTTTACACCAATCATTCCAGACTCAATTTCATCAATCCAAAGTACTGCTGGGCTAACGGCTTCAACTGTTGAAATAGCACGAGAAAAAGCTTCCTCAGGAGCACCAAAAGCCCCAGAAAAAACCTTAGACATATCAAGTCTAAAAAGAGGCAAATTCCATAAAGTAGATACAACTTTAACAGCTAAACTCTTTCCACAACCAGATATCCCCATCATTAAAAGCCCTTTAGGGACAGAAACGCCAGACTTTTCAGCATCTTTATTAAAAATTTTAGCTCGTTTAGCTAGCCAATCTTTTAAAACTCCATAACCTCCAATATCTTCAACTCGAAAACGAGGAAAGACAAACTCTAAAAGACCTTCTTTTTTAGTAATTTGCTCTTTTTCTACTAAAACTTGTTCAATCATTGCAGGATGAAACTGTGGCTGACCAAAGAAAAGAGCATTAAGCACATGCTGGATTTCATTAATTGTTAACCCTTTAAGCCCTATAATAGTGTTATTACGTAATTTTTCGTCGGCTATAGGTGTTCTAAAATAGCGATTAGCCATAAAGTCTAGTAAGGGAGCTATTTCATCCTCTCCAGGCAAAGGAATATCAATTAAGTGTACTTCTTTGGTTAGTTCTTCAGGTAAGTGAAAAGAAGTAGATAAAAGTATTAGAAATCTAGCTTTTTCTTTTAGCGCATAGTAAGCATCTCTAAGCCTACGAATTAATGTAGGGTTATCTTTTAGGAAAGTAGGGAAGTCTTTTAAGATATAAAATCCTGGTTCACCTTCTTTAATAATAAAGTCAAGTGCTTTGGCAGGATCTGTAGTAGCTGGAACAGTAGACTTAGCATCTCTTAAGCCTTCAGAAACAGTCCAGATGTAAATAGGGACTGTTTGAGAAAAGCTTTTTGCAATGGTTTGAACCATTTTCTCTGCTCGGTCTTCTTCCCAGGTACGTAAGTAAAGTATTGGATATTGGGCTACTATTGCCCGTTTAATCCTATCAATAGGGCTTAAGCGAACTTGATTTTGCATAGTGGTTAAATATGGAAATGGATTTGATTCTAATGGCTAAGCATGGTAACGAAATTAGTAAACTTTTTCAATACCCAGGATAAAATCTTGGTTTTTAAGCGGGGTTAAAAAATTTACTGTATAGGATTATGGGTTATTCTATTGTTAGGGGAAAAGCACTTAAGGCACTAAAATCAATAAAATAGACTACTCTCAGGAAATCTATATAGTTTCCTAAGCAACAGTAAAGTTTTATGCGACGATAATAAAGGCAACCTTTCATAATTAATTGGTAAAAATCTATAAAACTTAAATAAAGTATAAATACGGTCTTCCAAAGGAGATTTTATGAGAATCACTGATACCAGTGCAAACAAAGTAGCTGATTTACAAAATAATGATCAGTCTTTAGAGCAAGCTAAAGCTACTTCTACTAGAGGAGCTAATGGTGCTGCTAATTTAGCTCAAACCCCACAAAATTCACCAATGCAGAATACTCAAATGCGTAGAGTTCCTGCTGGTAGTGAAGACTTAGTTGCAGCACGTAATGGAATGGATATTAGAAGTACAGGAGCTTTTGCTAAACTAGCTACAGGTACTTGGAGAGCCGCTGCTCCAGTCGCTTTGCCTGATGGACAAGCAGATAAAGCTTATGATGGAAAATTTATTGGTGCTGGCGCTAAAGCTTATCCAACTAATACTCCTCTCAGTGATATTCCTGCTGTAAGACCTAATAATGGTACTCCATCAAATGGGGAGACAATAATTTATGTTAATGGTATTAACACAGAAAAAAGCGGACAAGCTAATAGTATGCAAGCTATAGCTAATCGCACAGGTTCTAATGTTGTTGGTATACATAACTCTACTGAAGGAATGCTAAAAGATTTAGCACAATCTTTAGGCGATAAAGCAGATTTAGGAAATAATCCTGCTGTTAATTCTGTAGCCAATGCAGTTTACAATGAAATTAAAGCTGGTCGCCAAGTTCATTTAATGGGACATAGCCAAGGCGGTTTGATTTTAAGTAGAGCTTTAACAGATGTTAAAAATAGGCTAATGATTGAAGGTGGGATGTCTCGTTCTCAAGCAGAAAATACACTTAAGAATGTTAAAGTTGAGACATTTGGTGCTGCTGCTGGTTCTTATCCTGATGGGCCAAAATATATACATTATGTAAATCGCGCTGATCCAGTGCCTGTTCTTTTTGGATTGGGTGCTTTCAAGGGCTTATTTAATGGTGATAGAAGTGCTGGTAAAGATGCTAAGGTTGTTAGATTTACTCAGTTTAGTGATGTCCATGACTTTAATAACACCTATCTTAACCGTCGCCAACCATTTTAATTTATTTAGTTAAGTGATACTTTCTAAGAACTTTTAATCAAGATTTTTGAGTTTGCGATTTAGCGTTGGTCAAACCAACACTAAATCGCAAATTTTGTATTAGGGAGAAATTTTTTAATGACTAGAGAAGAAGCAGTTTTAATTCTAAAAAGGTTTTTTAAGATGCAACATGTTGATAGCCCTGGGCTAAATGAAAATAATGTCGGTGGCGCATCAATAGGCGACTTAGAACTATATTTTGAATATATACCTAAAGAAGAAGCATTAAATTGTAGTGCTTTAATTTATAGTTTTCGTGAAGAACCTAAGCCAGGTGTAATAGATGGTTTTAAGGAAGAAGAGCAATCTGGTAGAGCTAGCACAGGTGGTGGATTTGTTGATTATCAGCCAGAAAATAAAGGGCTTTTCTTAACCCGTAGTTACAAAGAGTTTGTAGAAGACTTAGATTTTCTAAATGATATGGAAGCCCTACTTGGTGCAAGCCGTGTTTGGAGCCAGGAAGTCTTACCAAAAGTTGCAGAACGTGTTTTCCAAAACTAACTAGTTTCTTTAGCCTTTAAGCCCAACAAAAGTTGGGCTTAAACGACCCTTTTAATATCAAAAAATTATAATTTTAGAAAAATTATTTTGCTACTAAGCGCTGGGAGATTTGCTTATGTCAGAAAAAGTTTATTTTCTAGAACAAGCTGCTGATAGAATTGGGGTTGACCCTAAAAAATTAAAAGATTGGCTTAAAAAAGGTTTATTAGTAGGTACAAAAGTAAAAACAAAATGGCATATTAAGGAATCTGACTTAGTTGAGTTTTTAGCTAAACACCCTACTGTTAAAACCCTTGTGCCAGAATCATCTGAAAATTTACCCTTAAAAGAAAAATTTATTATCCCTAAAGCTGAAACCCTATTTTGGGTTTATGAAGAACGTGGAACTTCTTGCGGTTTAGGAGAAAACTATGAATTAATAAACAATGTTGTAACAAAGGCTAGGGTTGAGGATATTTTAGGTATTTTAGAAAATGCCTCAACAGAAGACCTAGGACAAGTTATAACCTGTTTAGTTGTAATAGGGCGTGTGCTGGTAAATAAACCAGATTTTTTAGAAAAGGCTCAAAAAGTTTTACTTAAACTAATGCCAGATTCACGAAAATATTCTGCTAAAGTAGATAATTTTGATAATCATTTTATTGGGATGGTTGGGTATTTAGCTAATAACTCTTACTATGACATAGTTAAAAAGAAAAAAAATATAGATGAGCAAGTCAAAGATATTATAGATGGAATCTATAGTGTTATAAAAAATGACACATCTGAAAATATAATAAATTCCCCGCTATATACCCTTTCTGAAGTGTTAAAAAATTTAGATATAAAAATTCGCCAAGAAAAAGCTAAACAAATTGGTGATGTTTTTTGTGAAATAATTGCTGATAAATCTCGCTCAAGTACTGAAAGAATAAAGGCTTATGAAGCAATTACTTGGGAAATTTCAACTAAGCGAGAAACATTTTTTGAACAAGTTCGCCAAAAAGCAGCAAATATTTTAGTAGAAGTTTATGTTGATTCTAAAGAAGGTGAAAATTTACGGAACTATATTAAAACACACTTAAATTCTATTGCTCCCGATGCAATTGAAAAGTTGCAACAAAAAGGGTTTCTTCCTTTTAAAGAAGTCCCTGATATTAAAGACTTTTATGCTTATTCATCGGTAGATAGTAGTAAAGTAACTAAATCTGCTAGCGAAGTAAGTGCTTATGAAGTTTTGGATATATTACAAAATAATCGTAGTGTGGATATAGATAAACTCTTAGCTGCTATTTATTTAGCTCCAATTGTATCCCGCCGCTATAACTGGCGAGCTTTTGCTTATGCCCTAACAAATTTAATTTTTGTTTATAAAGAACATAAATTTAAGGTAGGTTCCTATGATGTAAGGTTGGAAATTAGCAGGGCAAGCGGTGATAGTCTAGTAGTTTTGTTAAAAGAACGCCCTGTTTCTGATAAAAATATAATACTTGAATATGCTTGGAGAGCAATAAACCTAATTTTAGATAGAGGTTTTACTTATGCTCACTCTACAGATTTTTATATTTGGGAAATTAAAAATTTAATAATAAGTTTGAGTTCTAAAGAAGAAGTAGATAGAGCTTTACAAGAGATTTTTCTTTCTACTTGGCGATCGCCTGTGGCTAGGTATTTAGCTTATAGAGAAGGCGATTGGTCAGATAAAGAACTTCGTCAAAGGGGTTGGGAAGTTTTACTTGATCCTAGTGAAAACCCTGATTTACGCGCTTTACTTGGAACTTCAATTCATAGTTACTCAAAGGCATTAGTAGAAAGCTTAGTTGATACTAGTCAAAAACCCTGGCAACTTCTGCCTAAATCACCAGAAAATCTACCAATCTCAAACCCTTCAGACTTAGTTGCTGAAAGTTGGTTAATAGCAACACTTACTCTTACTAAAGACTATGAAGTTTTACGCCTAACCATAAATCATTTAGCTCAAAGAATTGGCTTAGATAGTAAATATACTAGAGAAGAAATAACTGTTGCTCGTGAAAAAGTACTAGCTTATTTTGAAAAACATCCTAACCTAATCAGTATACTTAAGCAGATGTGTAAAAAGAAAAAAATAGCTAATGTAGGCAATATTGCAATTGTTGCAGCTAGAATGCTTGCGCTACTTGGAGATCCTAAAGAAGAAGAAACAATGATTGAGTTAATAGCATCTGGAATTGAAGGTTGGACAACTATAAAACCTTTTAGCTTGGATTGGTCAGGAATGAATTTACTTATGACAGTACTAGCTAGTAATAAGGTGGCAGATAATGTTTATAGTTGTTTTGAACCCTATATTATTGTTGGTTATGGAGATGAAAAAGCTAGGCTTATGATTAGTAGAGTATTTGTTTTACTAGCAGAAAGCTATGAAAAAGAAGGAGATAAAGAAAAAGCTAGTAGAGCCTACAAATGGGCAATAAAACGAGATGGTTTTAATTTAAGCGCAAGACAAGGATTAAAGAAACTAGAGGAAAATTAATAAAATCTCTTTAATCTCTTTAATCTTTTTAATCTTTTTAGAAATAACATACAACAAAAATATTTAAGCTTTTAAGCCAGACAACATGTTTTTAATAGTATGATCAATTAATCTTTCTCTCTCTACCCAAGGAAAATGACATTTAACAATAAGTAGTGACACTACTCCATGAGAAGCTAGCCAAAGGCTTTGAGCCACAAGTTCTGGATCTAGTTCCTTAAATTTTTTTTGTTTAATACATTCTGCAACAATATCTCTTAGATGTAAGTAAGCTTTTGTTCCCATAGAATCTGGTGAAATAAATCTACTTATATCTTCTAGAGAAAGATCTTCTGGGCGAGACATAAAAGCAACTTTGTAGTGATTAGGGTGTGTTAAGCCAAATCTAATATAGTTACATAGCCCTATTTCTAGACACTCAACAGGATCGGTTGAATGTTTAGTTATTTCTTCAAAATTATGTAACAATTTCTCAAATGTTTCTTCACAAAGTGAAAAAAGTAGATCGGATTTATCCTTAAAATAGAGGTAGATTGTAGTAGGGGAGTATTCAATTTTTTCTGCTACTTTACGCATAGATACGCTGTCATAACCCTCTTTAGCAAAAAGCTCTCGTGCAGCGTCTAGAATTTCTTCTCTTAAAACTTCTTTCTGTCTTTCTCGACGTTCTTTAATACCCATAATAATGATTTTTCTAAAAATATGATTTTATTGGTGGCGGTTAGAATAATGTCAATTTTATTAACGGCGTTTAGTATGTGGATAAGCTAAATAAATGTCAAGATTAATTTTAAGATTAACTTTAAGTTTAATTTCTAATAACATATGCCTATAGAAAATAATATAAATAATACAGATTTATCTTTAGCAACAATAGCTCCAGAAAAACTAGAATTATTATTAAAAGATATATATCAATTAGGGCTAGTAATTTGTCAACAAACTGATACAGAATCCATTTTACAAGAGTCATTAAAAGTTATAGTAAATAAATTTAAATCTGATGGGTTTTTACGTTGTTTAATTGGTCTTGTTGATTTAGATAAAAAAAGTAAAACAATTTTTATTAATAAAAAAACTAAAGTCACTTTAACAGGACAAATTAGTTTTACTAATAAAGTTTATCATTTTAAGGAAAATGATAAAAAAATAGACCTAGACCTAGATGAAAAAAATTGGGGATTAAGTAGCAGTAGCATAAAAAGAGTTTTAACTGGTGAACAACTTCTACTACAAGATGTAAATATTGACCCAGAATTAAATAAAGCTGAAAGTATCGTCTTAAATAATATTCGATCTGTAATTGCTTGTCCTTTGGGGCCTACGGCTGATAACACAATAGGTTTAATTTATGTTGATAGTATTTCTAGAATAAGAAGTTTTTCTAGTATAGATTTTTATTTTATTACAGCTATAAGTAACTATATTTATTTAGCATTAAGAAGCGCTAAAAATTTAGTTATAGTAAAAAATTCTGAAGAACAAAGTAAAGCCTTAGCAAAACTCCAACAAGATAAGTTTTTTTCAGGGCTATCTCCTATAAAAAGCGAAAATAAAGATTTACAAAAAGCTTATGAAATCCTTCAGAAAGTAGCAATAAATAATAATTACTGGCATCAGTCAAACTTACAAGCTAATAAAAAAAATAGTTTAATTGTACCTATTTTACTACAAGGAGAAACTGGAACAGGGAAAGAATTATTTGCTCGTGCTGGTCATAAATATTATACAAATAATAAGCCAGAAAGCTTTCCTTTTGTAGCAATTAATATTTCTTCCATTTCTCCTAGTATAGTTGAGTCTGAGCTTTTTGGTCATAAAGCAGGATCCTTTACTGATGCAAAAGAAAATAAGCTAGGTTTTCTTAGCATTGCTAACGGTGGAACATTGTTCTTAGATGAAATACATAAATGCCCGCTTGATATACAAAGTAAGCTCTTACGTGTGCTTGATAGTGGTGAGTTTTATCGTGTTGGAGATACTAAAGAACCGCAAAGATCAACTTTTTGGCTAATTTGTGCTTCTAATGAAGACTTAAAAGATCTAGTTAATAGAGGGCAGTTTCTCCAAGACCTTTACTATAGAATCTCACGTATAGAAATTATCTTACCCCCTTTAAGAGAAAGACCTTTAGATATACCTAAACTAATTCAATATACATTAAATAGACGAGAATCTACTAAAACCTTTAGCGAGCAAGCAATAGAAATAATGCAGAAGTATAATTGGCCTGGAAATATCCGAGAGCTTATTTCAGTTGTTGAGGCTGAGGATGTCTTAAGCGAAAAACAACTAATAGAACTAGCAGATCTACCTACACGTATATCAAAAGTTAGTAAAATAAAATCTGCCACTATTCTTGAAAAAACAAATCTAGTCAACCAAGATAGTGATTCTACTCTAAAATTTTTGGAGAAAGATCTTTTAACAGAGCTTTATTATCAGGTAAAAATACTATCAATAGATCAATTAGCAATAAGCGAACGTAGAGATCAAATCCCTGCTTTAGTACAAAAAATTTTAAGAATAAATAATAGTAAAAACTTTTTTAGCAGTGATGCTTTGGAAATAATAAAACAGTATCCTTGGAAAGACTTACGGGAATTTATATTAACTATTGAAGCTATAATTATGCTCTCTGAAACTACAGAAATAACTCTTAATAACTTACCTAAAAAACTTCTTAATCCTCCTGAAAAGCCTAATGTATTGCCCTTAGAAGAATATATGAAAGCTTGTAAACGTGAGTATATTGAACAGGCATTAAATAGTTTTGGAGGAATAAAAGCATATGGAGCAAAAACTAATGCAGCTAAAATTCTAGGTATTGCTAAAAGTACTTTAAGCGATTTAATGAAGGATTTAGATATTAAAGTAGATTCTGATAATGAATAGTAAACTATTTTTTAACATATTTTTTAACAACTATTATTATTAATAAACTAGAAATAAAAAGTATAATTCCAATAGTAAAATAGTTATTATTATTTGATTGAACAAGGGGTTTATTTTCTACTAGTATTGGAATTTTATCAGGAATAATAATATTAGGAATAATTACTTGAGCATCAAGATTTGGTTTTGACATAATTAACGTTAATTTATATTTACCTGTTTGAGGAAAAATAACTTCAGCTAGGTAATTGCCTTTTTCTTGTGTAGGTAAGGCTGTAGCAAATATAGGTTTTTGTAGAGTTAAATTATTAGTTTCTTGATCGGAAAAATAGTTAAAAATTGCAGTAATATTGGTTCCTATAATGGGTTGATTTGTAGCTATTTCGTTAAGATAAATTTCCATTACTAATTTTTTATTTGCTAAAGTAGTTGGATATTTAACTAATACTTTTACTGTGCTAGTTTTTGCTGCACGAACATTGAATTTACCTTTACTAGCTACTTCGCTATCTGTATCATCTTGCGACTCATCATGAGCAAAAGAAGGCAAAAAGCAGATTAAAATTAATAAGATAAGAGTTAGTATTGCGGATAAAGTAGAAAACATTGGCTTGGAAAATATTATTTTTAAGGGCATAATGACCTGTTCATTTTTCAAATTTTTGCAAAAAATAGTCTTTTAATTCTATCTTAAATTCTTAAAACATCTATAAGATGTATTGGTGGATATTTATTAATTATCACTGTAGTAATGGAGAAAAAGTAAGTGAGCGTACCACAGCAAAAACATTGGGATAAAGCAACACATGAAAGTAAAGTAGAATCTTTTTATGGTTCAAGTGTTGATGGATTTGGAGATTTTCATAATGGTTACTTAAATTTTGGACTCTGGGAAAATGGGCTTAAGACCTATTTAGAAGCAGCAGAAAATATGGTTCATAGAATTGCTAGCCTTGCAGGAGTTAACCAAAATAGCCATCTCTTAGATATAGGTTTTGGAATGGGAACTCAAGATGTTTACATTCTACAAAAATTTAACCCCCAACAAATAGATGGTTTAGATGTAACTTGGAAACACGTAGAAATTGCCCGCGACCGTGCAGCAAGAAATAATTGTGGTGATAGAGTTCGCTTCCATCATGGCAGTGCAACCGAAATTCCTTTTGATAACGAGACTTTTACTAGTGTTATGAGTATTGAAGCTCCAGAACATTTCTATACTAGAGATAAGTTCTTTGGTGAAGCCTATAGAGTTCTTAAACCTAATGGTGTACTTGGAATAGCTGACTACACCTTAAAACGTGAACCTAGAAATGTTATAGAAAAAACTCTACTTAATGCAGTAGTTTCACTTTGGCAAGTACCAAGAGAAAATGTTTATTCTAGTAAATCTTATGGAGAGCGTTTATCTAAAGCTGGCTTTAAGAATATTGATATTAAAGAAGTAGGAGCGCTAACTATTCCAGGATACTATTATGAACAAAAACGCCCAGAAGTTAAGGCAGAACTAGCTAAAATTAGAGGTTTTGTAGCAGGTCGCTTAGGCTTTATTATTGATATAATTCTTTTTCAAGCTTACCAACGAGGCTTAATAGAGTATATTCTAGTACATGCTGAAAAGAAATAACCTAACTATTTGATAATGCAGATGCTAATTATAACTAATTTATTTTGTTAAGTTTTATTTAATTTAACAAAATTTTATTCCAAAATAATAACTATTTTGGCTTGGTTTAAGTTGGTTTTTCGTTAATTTTTAGTTAATATTGGTATCTAACTCATAATAAATTACATTTTGCATTAATGAAAACTAAACTGTTAAAAATGAAAATTAACAGAGTTATATAAATGTCTTTCTACTAAAAAATTACAAAAATTTACTACACATAGATGAGGAGGAAGATTATGAGAAAAATGTTATTAGGGGTCTCCCTAATGATATGTTTGGTACTAAGTACATCTTTTCTAGTATCAAGTAATAGTAGTTTTTCAGTCCCACCTAAGCCTGCTCCACAAAGACAGACAGACGAGGCTTTAAGACCGCTTTATGAAAATAAGGATACATTTAACCAATTATCTGGTGCTGCTCGCTCTAGATTAGAAATGATATTTGGTAAAAAAGATCCTAAAAAAGAGGCTGAAGAAGCTGAAAATGGTGGTACTAAGACTTTAACTAATGGTGCTGGTAAAAAAACAAGAACAAATAATGATGTCCCATCACTTTCTTATAGTGCTGGTAACACAATCCAACCCTTAGCCGCTCCTGTTACACTTTCAGTTAATAATCCTGCTGCTGATGCTACTGCTCGTAATACCCAAAGCGAAACCTCTATAGCTTTAGCTGCAAACGGAAATGTAATTGTTAGCTGGAATGACTCGGGTTCTTTACAAAACCCAAGTTTTACTACACCTAATGATAAATTTACTGGTGTTGGGGTATCTACAAATGGTGGAACCTCTTTTACTGACTTAGGCACATTTCCTAGCACTGCTTTAACAGGCGCTCAAGGAGATGCAGGAGACCCATTAATTGCTGTTGATAGAACTAGTGGTCGTGTTTATGTTGCTACACTAGCTTTTACCAACTCAGGTATACAAATTTTTAGATCTACTGATAATGGTTTAACTTATACTCAACCAACAAATGCTTTTCCAGGTTTTCAAAATGCTGACTTCTTTGATAAAGAATGGATAGCTGTAGATAACGCTACTGGAACTGGTCAAGGTAATGTTTATGTTGTTTCCAGACTTTTTTCTGGTAGCAGCAATGTTTCTGGAATTTATTTTTCCCGTTCAACTGACCAAGGTAATACTTTTAGCGTTCCTGTTGGCACACCAAATATTGTAACTGGTCAACAAGGTGCTTATGTTACTGTTGGCCCAGACCATTCAGTTTATGTTTTTTGGTATGATTCAAGTGCTGGCCGCCGTATTAGAATGCGTAAATCTACAGATTTAGGCGTTACCTTTGGCCCTACTATAAATGTTAGCCCATTACTAAATAGTGCTGGTGTAAATGGTGATTTAGCCCTTACAGGTGGATTTCGTTCTAACTCTTTCCCACAAGCTGTTGTAAGCCAAGCAAATGGTAATTTCCTTTATACTACTTATAATGATATTAATGTTGGTGGTACTGATAGAGGAGATGTCTTTGTAGTAGGCTCTACAGATGGTGGTTCTACTTGGGGTACTCCAGTAAAAATTAACGATGATGCTACCCTAACACAACAATATGGGCCTGTTATTGCTATTACTCCTGATGGAACAAAGCTATTTTCAGGTTTCTATGATCGTCGTAGGACTTCAAATGCTGGTATAGATGTATTTGGTGCTATTCAAACCATCAATACAACTACAGGTGCTCTTACTGCTTTAGGTGGTAATTTCCGTATTACTGAGCAATCCTTCCCTGTAGTAGTAGGAGTTGATCCAGTTATTAACTCTACTTATATGGGTGATTATGATCAGGCCGTAGCAGATAATAGCTTTTTCTATTTAACTTGGGGCGATAATAGAACAGGAAATCCTGATGTAAGATTTTCTAAAATTTCAACTGCTGGCCCAGGTGCATTATTAGATTTTAGCGCCGTCACAATTGTTGCAGATGGCGATTCTAATGGCAAAATTGATATAAATGAATCTGTTTCATTAAATGTTACTTTACGCAATAATGGCACAAGTACTGCTTCAGGCGTTACAGCCACTCTTGCCACAACAACCCCAGGCGTTACTGTAGTAACACCTAATGCTAGTTATCCAAACATTGCTGCTGGAATGACCGCTACTAATAACACTCCTTTTGTTATTATGACGGCTCCAAACTTTGTTTGTGGGACAAATATTCAATTTACTCTTACAGTAAATACAGCTAGTGATGGAAGCTTTATGGTTCCATTCTCTGTTGGATCTGGTACTGTAGGTGCGCCAATGTCCTTTGAATCTGTAAATGTTCCTGTAAATATTCTTGATGTTGCTACTGTTACTTCAACAACTAATGTTTCTGGTTTAACAGGCTCTGTAGGAAAAGTTACAGTATCCTTCTTCCTTACACATACTTTTGATGCTGACTTAGATATTTTCTTGATTGGCCCAGATGGCACTACAGTAGAGCTTACTACTGATAATGGTGGTGCTAGTGATAATTATGGGACTAGTTGTGCTAATCGTACGGTATTTGATGATGCGGCTGCTACTCCTATTACTTCTGGAGTCGCCCCATTTGTTGGCACATTTAGACCTGAAGGAATGTTATCAGCCTTTAATGGTAAACCTGGAAATGGTACTTGGACTTTAAGAATTACTGATGATCTTGGTGGTGACGTAGGTGTATTAATGTGTTGGGGACTTCAAATTTCTCCATTAACTTGTAATGGTGGTAATGCTCCTCAACTAGATAGAGCTAATGTAATTGTTGCCGATACATCAAATTCTAGACTTCAAGCTACAACAAATAATGGTTCTACTTGGGCAGTTGTTGGAACACAAAGATTTAACAATCCCCAAGCTGTAGCTACTAACAATATGGGCAACCTTATATTTGTTGCTGAAACAGGTTCTAGCAGAATTCTTCGTTCAACAGATGCTGGTACAACCTTTACTCCTATTATTTTTGCTGGACTTGCTCCTGGTACAGTTAATGCCCCAGCAGGATTAGCTTATGATCAAGCAAATGATAAACTCTATGTTGCTGATACTGGCAATAACCGTATACAAGTATTAAATACTGCATCAACTGCTACTACAGGTATGACAATATTTGCTGGCTCTAGTGCTGGCGCTACTGTTGGACAATTTAACCAACCTACAGGAATTGCCGTTAATGCTTCTGGCATAGTCTATGTTTGTGATACAGCCAATAACCGTATTCAGTTTAACCCATCAGGTGCTACTGGTGGCTGGAGAATATTTGCTGGTGCTACTGCTGGTAATACTTTAGGTAAAGTTAATGGCCCAAGAGGTATTTATGTTAATGCTGCTGGACTAGTGTTTGTTGCAGACACTCTTAACAACCGCATTATGACAAATATGGGTGGGTCAGATACTCTAACAGGTACTTGGATGCAATTAATTAATGCTGGTGCTGCTATTGGTACAGTTAATGCCCCTCAAGGTGTTGTCTTTACCTCTGGAAGCTTTGTCTTTGTAAGCGATTCAAATCGTATTCAAAGATTTACTAGTACAGGTGGTAGTCCTTTCTTATCTGGTGGTGCAGGTGTTGCTGTAGGTCAATTTAATGGCCCACGTGGCATTCGCTAAACTCACTGTGGTAGAAGCTTAAAACCTTAAGCTTCTACCCTAACTAATATTTAAGGCGCTTCTTAAGTGAAAAATTATCAGGAGGATTTTTAATGCTAAGTAGAATGTTTAAGAAAATTTCCCCAGTACTTTTTGTACTAGCCATACTAGTTTGTGGTGGTTTATATAGCGAAGCTAATGCTCAAGTTGTTGCAAGACTTGTTAGCCCACCCGCAGGTTCTATAGTTGTTCCTGGACAACAAATAACTGTTAGTTGGGATATAACAATTAATCCAATGGGCGGCGGAAAAAAAGGCGGAGGTACAGTTATCCCCACGTATGTAGAACAAGAAGTTTATGCTTCATTTGATGGTGGTAATACTTATGAGCTTATAACTCCAGAGCTTTCATCCACAGAACGTAGCTTTACTTGGACTGTTCCTAATCTACCAGGTAAAAGCGTACTTCTTGATATTCGTTGTGGTAATGGTGTTAGGGGCCCTGAGTTCTTTAATAAACAACCTGTTTTTCAGATTCTTGGAGGCAAGAAAGTATCTGTTAACTCCATTGCTCTTAATAAAATAGAGAACCGTAAAGTTACCCCAGGCGAAACTATAGAAATAGGTTGGGATGTAAACTTTGATAATATTGAGAACTTTGATGTTAAAGTTTCTTATGATGAAGGCTTACATATGCAAAAAATCGCCACAACCAAAGAACACAGTATTACTTGGACTGTTCCAGAAGATATTTCTAGCTCTAGAATTGTTTTCCAAGTAACTGCTCGCACAACTGATGGTAGAAAATTTGTTACCCGTATTCCTGTTAACCCTATGTTAATAGTTGAATAGTAGAATTTAGTTTTTAATAATTAAGGAGGCTTATTTAAGCCTCCTTAATTATTTTAGTAACTAATTACAACGTAAAGTAAGTAAGACTAAATTCTTATCTCCCAAGCCCCAGTGGGGCGAAATAATTGTAGCCAAGGGTGTAAACCCTTGGAATGTAATGAATTAGAAGAAAAAGCCGCAAAGCGGCGAAAGAATAAAAAAATAGCTTAGCATGTTTATTATGTCGCCCCTTTGGGGCTTGAAGAGCTAACTGACTCAAAACCCAGCGCTTAGGCACTGGGCTACAAATATTTCGTCCCCTTGGGGCTTAAAAATTAAGAATCTATGCTTTTTTAGTTTACTGAGTACTAATTAATATATTCTTCGTGGCTATGAATAATTGTTTCTTGGTTTTCTCCTGGGCCGTAGAAAAGAGCTTCTCCACAATCAGAACAATACTCTTTAGGTCTTAAACCTTCTAAAGCAACTACTTCAGCTTCTAGTTCATTAGCAATTGCAATAACTGTGCTGGCTACATCGTCAGGATCATCAAATTCTGGGTTAATAACCCAAACATAACGGAAAAATGCAGGATGGTTTGGATCACTATAAGCAGCTAAACGAATCTCGGCAATTTGGTTATCTTCGCCATGTTGAGATACATAAAGTGTAGGAGTAAAAATCTCCCCATCTTCTATCTCTGCTGTTAATTGAGCAATAGCATTATGTAACTCTAATTGTAGAGGCAATATTCTACTTAAAGAAATACTCACATGGGGAATATCCCAAAGTTCAACAGCACTAGGATTAACAAACATCCCATGAGGTAGGCTAATTCCATGCTCTTCAAATTCTTTAACTATAATTTCCTCAACTTTTTCCCAAGCTTTTTGTCTTACTTCTAATTTAGTTTCAGAGTCAATTGATTCTGAATGCTCAAAAAGTTGTTCTTCTACATCTAAAGACTCATCATCGTGTGCTAGTATTGCTCCACAAAGTGCCCTCATAACTAAACAAAACTGAGGTGTTCCTTGAACCATATTTTCACGAGAAACTAAAGAAGGTTCTTTATAATCTTTAGTTAAAGGCTCTATATTAGGGCTTAGATTAGAGAAAAATGCAGAATAACCATCTAAGTACTTCATCACAGAAGATTCTTCTAGCCATTCATTATGATCTACATGGTAGAGATGTGGATCTAGGGCTATTGCAGGTCTTTCATCTAAAAGAAAAGCTTTTCTTAAAATTTTATCTTTAGTTAATTTTTCAATAGTTTTTAATAATTTAGTTGGTACTCGATTAAGCTTTTCATCTTCTACAGGGACTAACATAAGAATTGCAAAAGGAATTAATTCAAATTCTTCTAAATGAAATTTCCCTTTTTTTCCTTTTACAGGTAATGATAGGGGATAGCGATAGCCTATATCTTTTAAGACAAAATCTAGAGCAAATATGCCAGCATCAGATATTTCTTCATCCTCTATCATCATTTCCCTAATTAAGCTTTCTTTTTTATTTTCTACCATCCACTCTACAAGATCCCAAAGCTTAAGAGGAAGTTCTTCAGCATCATCTTCAATATTTAGAACTACTTTACGAATTTCTAAAAGCTTTTTCTCTGCTTGACCAGATTTAGTAGTCCTATTAGCTTTAACTGTTTTAGTAGGCTTATCTTCTTTATTTACACTAGAGAAATTTATTATTTTACTAGATGTTTCTATTATAGGTTTGGGTTTTTGTTTGGAGCCTTGTTTAGGTTCTTGTTTAGGTTCTTGTTTAGATTCTTGTTTAGATTCTTGTTTAGGTTCTTGTTTAGGTTTTTGTTCAGATTTTTGTTTAGTATTTACTATAGGTGAACTATATAAATCACGAATCCAATCTTCTACTGACATTTTTGGTGGTTGTTTGGATCTTTCTAGGCTTTTAACTAATTGAGTGGCATCTAAATCTAATTCTTTAGCCATTTCTGTTGCTTCGTCGGAGAGCTGATAAAGTTCTTTTGCTTGCTCCCAAGTATATTTTTTTTTCTGTTTATCACTCATTACAAATAGTCTCCTAAAAATATTATGACTTTCAATCTCCTAAAAAGCCACAAAGTAAAACTGCTAAAATAATAGCTAAAACTTCATGTATCTCATAGTAAGCCACTTTGTACAAGCCTATTTAGCTGCTTAGCTACTAGTTAGTAAGATTAATTACCTAGATATTAAGCCAGGGTTTTAAGCCATCTGACACTTTAGAGTTACTTTTTTAATAAAATATATATAATAGTGGAAAAAGACAAAACAAAATAGATTCTTCTTTTTAATAAAACTCTTTGTAAGAGATTGTAAGAGTAGGGGATAACTATTAACCATTCTATCTAAACTCCTACTTATAATGGAGAAAATAAATTGGATAAGTTGTTTGCAATTTACAGGAGTTCGCTCGGAAAAAAATATATTATGGCAATCACAGGGCTAATGGGTTTTGGTTTTGTGATTATGCATATGTTGGGCAATCTACAAATCTACTTAGGACAAAATGTAGAAGGTATTTATGCCTTAGATCAATATGCAAAAAACCTTAGAGCCTTTGGGCCAATGCTTTATGTAGCTAGGTTTGGTCTTTTAACTATAGTCTTACTACATATTGTTGCTGCTTTTCAGCTAACAAAAATAAGCCACCAAGGTCGCCCAGTAAAATACTACAAGACAGTAGCCACTGGTTCTGATTATGCTTCTAGAACGATGAGAGTAAGCGGGCCTATAGTTTTACTCTTTATTATCTATCACTTGCTTGATTTTACCTTTGGAAATGTTAACCCAAACTTTCACGAAGGCCAAGTATATGCTAATGTCCTAGCTAGTTTCTCAAATCCCTTAATTTCACTTTTTTATATTGTTGCAATGCTTTCTCTAGGACTACATATGTATCACGGTCTTTGGAGCTTATTTCAATCTTTAGGTGCAAATAATACTAAGTATAATGACTTGATTCGTAAATTTGCACTTCTTGCTACCCTAGTAGTTGTAATTGGCAATATCTCTATTCCTATCAGTGTATTGATTGGAGTTATAAAAAAATAACTTATGCAACTAGATTCAAAAATACCTTCTGGCCCTATCGAAAAGAAATGGGACACTCACCGTTTTGAAATGAAATTAGTTAACCCTGCTAATAAACGAAAATACAATATTATTGTTGTAGGTTCTGGACTTGCAGGTGCTTCAGCAGCCGCTTCTATGGCAGAGCTTGGGTATAATGTTAAGTGTTTTTGCTATCAAGATAGCCCAAGGCGTGCTCATAGTATTGCTGCTCAAGGTGGAATTAATGCTGCTAAAAATTATCAAAACGATGGTGATAGTATTTACCGCTTATTTTATGACACTGTTAAAGGTGGCGATTTTCGTGCACGTGAAGCTAATGTTTATCGGCTTGCTCAAATTAGTGTAAACATAATAGATCAATGTGCTGCACAAGGTGTCCCATTTGCGCGTGAATACAGTGGTTTACTTGCTAATAGATCTTTTGGTGGTGCTCAAGTCTCTAGGACTTTTTATGCTAGAGGTCAAACAGGCCAACAACTTTTACTAGGTGCTTATCAAGCTTTAGAACGCCAAATTTACTTGGGTAAAGTGGAAATGTTTCCTCGTACAGAGATGCTAGATCTAATAATTATAGATGGCAAAGCAAGGGGAATTACAGCACGTAACCTAGTTACAGGTAAAATAGAATCTTTTATTGCTGATGCAGTAGTTTTGGGAACAGGTGGTTATGGTAATGTATTTTACCTTTCTACTAATGCAAAAAATTCTAATGCTACTGCAATTTGGCGAGCATATAAACGAGGCGCTGGCTTTGGCAATCCTTGTTTTACTCAAATCCACCCTACTTGTATTCCTGTAAGTGGTGATTATCAATCAAAACTTACACTTATGAGCGAATCCTTACGTAATGACGGTAGAATCTGGGTTCCAAAACAAAAAGGTGATAAACGACCTGCCCAACAAATCCCTGAAGATGATAGAGATTATTATTTAGAAAGAAGATATCCTAGCTTTGGTAACTTAGTTCCTCGTGATGTTGCATCACGTGCTGCTAAGGCTGTTTGTGATGAAGGGCGTGGTGTTGGCGAAACAGCTTTGGGTGTTTATCTAGATTTTGGTGCAGCAATAAAAAGATCAGGCGAAGATGTTATAAGAGAAAAATACGGTAATCTTTTTGATATGTATCAACGCATTACTGATGAAAACCCTTATAAACAGCCTATGAGAATCTACCCAGCAGTTCATTATACAATGGGTGGATTATGGGTAGATTATAACTTAATGAGCACTATTGCAGGACTCTTTATAATTGGTGAGGCTAATTTTTCTGACCATGGAGCTAATCGCCTTGGAGCAAGCGCTTTGATGCAAGGCTTAGCTGATGGTTATTTTGTCATTCCTTATACAATAGGCAACTATCTTGCTAATGCATCCCTACAAAAAATAGATAGTTCTCATCAAGGAGTTAAACAAGTTGAGTCTGAAGTTTCAGAACGAATTAAGAAACTACTTTCAATTAAAGGAAAACGAACAGTAGATTCTATTCATCGCGAGCTAGGAAAACTAGTTTGGGATGAATGCGGTATGGCTCGCAATGCTGAAGGCTTAAAGAGAGGTCTAGAAAAAATTCCTGGTATTAAAGAAGAGTTTTGGAAAAATGTAAATGTTCTTGGTGAAGGACAAGACTTTAACCAATCACTTGAAAAAGCTGGTAGAGTTGCAGATTTTCTAGAACTAGCTGAGCTAATGTTTATGGATGCATTTGCTAGAGAAGAATCTTGTGGAGGGCATTTCCGTACTGAATACCAAAATACAGAAGGCGAAGCACTGCGTAATGATATAGATTTTAGCCATGCTGCTGTTTGGGAATATCAAGGCGAAGGTAAAAAACCTCTAAGACACAAAGAAGAACTTAGTTTTGAATATGTACACCTAGCTCAACGGAGTTACAAATGATGAATCTAGTGCTATATGTTTGGCGACAAAAAAATGCGCAATCTCAAGGGCAAATGGTACGTTATGATGCCAAAAATGTTAGCCCTGATATGTCTTTTCTTGAAATGTTAGATGTAATAAATGAAGAACTAATTTCTAAAGGTCAAGACCCTATTGCCTTTGACCATGATTGTAGGGAAGGTATTTGTGGGTCTTGTGGGCTAATGATTAATGGTCAAGCTCATGGGCCTAAAAAAGCTACTACTACTTGCCAATTACATATGCGTTCATTTAAGGATGGCGACTCTATCTATATTGAACCTTGGCGAGCAAAAGCTTTTCCTGTAATTAAAGATTTAGTAGTAGACCGTAGCTCTTTTGACCGTATTATTCAAGCTGGTGGCTATGTTTCTGTTTCTACAGGTAATGCCCCTGATGCAAACTCAACCCCAGTGCCAAAAACCAATGCTGATAAAGCTATGGATGCAGCCTCTTGTATTGGGTGCGGTGCATGTGTTGCTTCTTGTCCAAATAGCTCAGCTATGCTCTTTACCTCGGCTAAAATAGGCCATTTAGGTCTACTTCCTCAAGGCCAACCTGAACGCAAAGAACGAGTACTAAATATGGTTACAACTATGGATAAAGAGGGCTTTGGGAGTTGTACAAACCATCGTGAATGCGAAGCTGCTTGCCCTAAAGAAATTACTGTAGACTTTATTGCTAGAATGAATAGAGATTATCTATGGGCTAGTCTAACTTATCAAAAACCTAGTGCTCGTGGTGGTGGCGAATAACCCTAAAAATTTTATACTAGTGCCTAAGCCTTAACTTTTTCAATAAGATAGAAGTTAAGGCTTTTATTATTAAGTATTAAATCTAGTACTTATAAATTGTATAGGGAAAACCCGGAAAATCTTAATAAAATTTTAATAAAAATACTTGAACAAACAAAAAAGATGCTTAATAATATCAGACATTTCCTAATGTAATCTGTTAAAATAAAATCGTTTTTATCAAAAACATCTCTTATATAACCTTTAATATCAATTAGCTACAAAAGAGTATAACATTTTAAGGAGAGAGTCTTTATCTTAAGGCTTGTAGTTTGTGCCTAGACTCTTAAAACATAATGGTAGACCTAGAAAACCTCTATGAAGGCTCTTTAATACAAGAAAGATATGAGATCAAAGAATTAATAGGACAAGGTGCATCTTCCAATGTTTATAAGGCTAAAGATCTTATTACAAATACTTATGTTGCTATCAAAATATTAAAAGACATAGATGATGGATTAAGCTTAGAATCTTTTATAGAAAGAATGAAGTTCTTTCGTCGCGAATATAAACTACTTCAAAAGATTTCTCACCCTAATATTATTCGCATTCTTGATAGTGGAGTCTATGACTATAAATATTTATTTATAGTTATGGAATTTTTAGAAGGGACTACTTTAAGTAGAATTATTTCAGATAATTCCTTAGCTCCTAAACGTGTAGTTAATATCTTAAAACAGCTAGCTCAAGGAGTAGAGGCTATGCATAGCCAAGGAGTTATTCATAGAGACTTAAACCCTAATAACATATGGATTAGCGGGAGTGAGCCAGATGAAAAAGTAAAAATCCTTGATTTTGGCACTGCAAAACTAATTGAAGGTGTTTCAGAAGAAGAATATTTGCAAACCATTACAACTTCAGGAAAAGTAGTTGGAACTCTTTGTTATCTATCCCCTGAGCAATGTAGATGTCAAAAACTTGATATACGTACTGATATTTATTCTCTAGGAATTATAGTCTATGAGATGCTAAATGGTTATCCTCCATTTAATAGTGAAAGTCCTGTTATGATAGCCGCAGGACATATGAGACTTCATCCTAAGGAATTTACAGAGGCACCAAATAAGCTTCAACCCCCTGTTTTTAAGGCTTTGGAAAAAGATCCTCAAAACCGATTTTCAAATGCTACTGAATTTGCAGATGCTTTTGAAAAAGCCGTAGTAGAAGAAAATTTTTCTTCTAGCTCAAACTTAAAAGTAAATAATATAGAAACCGCACGTAATACTCAGCCACAGAAACAAACATTTTGGCAAACCTTAGCTAGTTGGTCTAAAAGAATTTAATTTTATTAACTCCTATATTTAAGTATTTTTCATAAAACCTTCTAAACAATAAAAGCTTAAAATAGCTAAAACTTTTCCGGGTTTTTAGCTACTTTCTAGCTTTTTTTCTTCTTGGCTGTGATATTTTGTTAATTTTCAAACCTATAGTCTTTTTAGTCTTACTTGATAAAACTTTTGGAGGAAATAAGATAATGTCAGAAAGTAAACAAATGGCTGGAATTCGCTCTACACAACTATTTGAGCAAGCTCAAGAACATATTCCAGGAGGAGTCAACAGCCCTGTTAGAGCTTTTCGCGCTGTAGGAGGTGGGCCACTTTTTATTTCTAGTGCTAAGGCTGCTGAAATTACTGATGCTGATGGACGTACCTATATTGACTATGTTGCTTCTTGGGGGCCAATGATTTTAGGCCATGCTCACCCTGAAGTAATTGCTGCAATTCAAAAAGCTGCTGCACTAGGAACTTCTTATGGTGCACCAACTGAATTAGAAGTTGAGTTTGCTAAGGAAATTAAATCTGCATTACCTTCGATAGAAAAAATCCGTTTAGTAAGTTCTGGTACTGAAGCAGTAATGAGCGCGATTCGTCTAGCCAGAGGTTTTACTGGAAGAGATAAAATAGTTAAATTTGTAGGTTGTTACCATGGTCATAGCGATGCACTACTTGCAAAAGCTGGCTCAGGTATTGCTACTTTTGGGCTTCCTGATTGTCCAGGTGTACCGGCAGAAACCGTTAAACATACTCTTACACTACCTTTTAATGACATTACAGCCCTAGAAGTCTTATTTAAGGAGATGGGATCAGAAATAGCTGCAATAGTCTTAGAACCTATTGCTGGCAATATGGGATGTGTTCTACCAAAATCAGGCTTTCTAGAAAAATTACGAGAAGTTACTAGCGCTTCAGGCTCATTATTAATTTTTGATGAAGTAATTACAGGCTTTCGTCTTGGTAGGGGAGGGGTACAAGCTCTCTATAATATTAAACCCGATCTTACCTGCTTAGGTAAAATTATTGGCGGGGGCTTACCTGTAGGTGCATTTGGTGGCCGTAGAGATATAATGGATCATTTAGCTCCAATAGGCCCTGTTTATCAGGCTGGGACATTATCAGGCAATCCTTTAGCTGTTACTGCTGGTCTTACTGTGCTTAGAATTTTAAGGGATGAGTCAATTTATAAGAAATTAGAATCTCAAACCGCTAAACTTGTTGCTGCAACAAATGATGCAGCAAAATCTGCTGGTATTCCTATAAGTATTAACTCTATAGGCTCTATTTTTACCTGTTTCTTTACTGATAAGAAAGTTGTAGATTGGGATTCTGCTAAAACCTCTGATACAACAAGATTTGCAAAATTCTTTAGAGCAATGTTAGCAGAAGGTGTTTATATGGCCCCATCACAGTTTGAAGTAGGTTTTCTAAGTATTGCTCACAGTGATGAAATCTTAGAAAAAACTGCTATTGCAGCAAAAAAAGCTTTTGAGACATTAGCATGAAATTATTTTTTAAATACATTAAAAATAAACTACTTAAAGCAATTACTATTTTAGTAGTTTTAATAGTAGCCTTTTCTCCTAATTTTACTTTTGCTTGGTCAGGTAAAGGTCATGTAATAATTACTAGAATGGCTGTAAAACTAATTATTGATGATCCTAATATGCCTAGTGAGCTAAAAGCTATTTTAATAGAAGGTTTAGGAACTAAAAATAAACTTTTTCAATTTGAAAGTTATATTAATGATACTTCTAATTTAAGAACTTTTGATGCAGGTCTAGATAGTTTTTCTATTAGACCTGATACTTTAACAGCATCAAAATCCCCAATTCCTGCTTTTGGTATAAGTGAACCACTTACACATTATATGGATACAGAATTTTTTCAGTCTGATGTGGAAAGACAAAAATTCTTACCAAATGGTGCAAATAAAATAAAACCTACAGATCTTCCACGTAACCCTAAAGATGAACGATACCAAAAAGCAGGATTTATTACTTTTCGTACAGAACAATGTTATAAAAGCCTAGTTTCAAGTTTTAAGGAAAATTACTCTAATGATCAAGTTTTTTTATGGATTGGTTATTTATCTCATTATGTAGCAGATTCTTACCAGCCTTTTCACTCAACTATAGATTACCAAGGGCATGAATGTTCTTGTAATAAAGAGCGAGAAAAAAAGCATAATTTACATGGTGATTTAGAGGGTTTATTATTTGAAGATACTAGCAAAACAGGGCAGGAAAACCGAGAAAAATTCTTAAAATACTTCCAAGCAGCTATTGCTAGACTAAAGGAAAATAAAAAAACAGAAACCTTAGATCCTTATTTAGTTATTCAAGATGCTTTGTTTTCTAGCTACGATTATTTACCTATGCTTTGTCGTGCAGGTGATATTGCTTTAGGCAAGGAAAATCTTGATGCTAATAAATGGTTTAACTATAAAGAAAAAATAGAGAACCGAGAAATTAGTGTTTTAGAAATGAAAGCCGAACGTATGGCAGAATCTACTATAAAAATCAGAGATTTAATTATTCAGGCGTGGAACGAAGCACAATCAAAAAATGTTCACTAAATTTTAAAAACTTTTCAAACTTTCTTGTTTTGCTTTATCTCTAAAAAACAGATTAAGAGGCAAAACAGGATCGCTCAAAGGTAGAGGCAATTTTCTATGGTACCAAAAGGTGTTGAACCATTTGAAGGTGCTGAACAAGATAACGAACTTATAGAGCGAACACTTAATGGCGAACCACAAGCCTTTAATCTCTTAGTAAGACGGTGGGAACGTCAAATTTATGCGCTTGCATTTCGGATGTTAGGGCGTGAAGAAGAAGCTTATGATATTTGTCAAGAAACCTTCATGTCAGCTTATCGTAATTTAAGCAAGTTTCGTGGTGAAGCAAAGTTTTCTTCTTGGCTCTACCGTATTGCGCTTAACTGTTGTCATACAAGGTTACGTAGTCGTGGAAATAGTGATCTTTCTTTAGAACAACAACTAGAAGATCAAGGATTTGAGCCTGCTACTAATTCTGAAAGCCTTAATGACACTCTACATCGCGATCAAATTGCAGGAATAGTAAAACGAGCCTTAGCCGGTTTACCTCCAGAAATGCGCCAGGTAATAATAATGAAAGAGTACCAAGGGTTAAAATTTCATGAAATAGCAGAAATTCTTAATATCCCTGTAAGCACAGTAAAAACTAGAGTTTATACAGGATTAGAACAGTTAAAACAGCGTTTAAGTCACTTAAGAAGCGTTTTGTAGGATGCGAGGAATTTATGAAACCCCAAAACAATTGTCAACGCAAAGAAGATTTAGTTACTTATCTTTATGGAGAATTAACTCCAAGTGAAGAAAAAAACTTTAAAGAGCACTTAAATATTTGCTCTAGTTGCAAAAAAGAAGCATCCGAATTTGGTATGCTTAGAGAAAATCTACAAACTTGGCAAGTAGAAGAAACTCCAAGAGTTGTTCTAGATTTACCCACTACACAACGACCACGCTCACTAAAGGAAATTTTACAAGAACTTGGCTCTATTCTACCAGCATGGTTTAAGTATGGAACTGGTTTTGCAGCTGCTTGTGCTGCTAGTTTACTTCTACTAGCTGTGTTTAATACCCAAATTCGTTATGACCAAAATGGTTTTAGCTTTAATGTTGCATTATTTAATAGCTCAAACTCTAAAAATATTATTGTTAACCCACAACCCAATGATGAAGTGGCGCGTGCAATGGTAACAAAGATTTTAAATGATAAAGAGGCACAAATAAATCAAGCTTTAGAAGAAAAACGATCCCAAATAGAAAAAGAGTTACGTAAGCAAATAGATATTTTAAGTGGTGAGCTTTCTCAAAAAAGTAATACTGAGCTTTCAAAAGTCTCTTTAGAACTTAAACGTCAACAACGTAGTGATCTAGAAAAAGCGTTGCAACAAATTCAACGCCAACGCACTCAAGAAACATTTTCTGATGATGATGATCCCTTTAATTTATGGGGCGGGGTCAATAATAAGGTTATAGAAAGAGCTATGGAAAATACTCAAACCTTTGAACAATCAGGACAATAACTTTCCCTTAATCACTTTCTCTTAATCTATTTTCTTTAGCCCCTCATATTAAACTTATTCCCTTTAACCCAACTCTCTCAAGGAGTTGGGTTTTTTCTTTTAATCTAAAATTTGTAACTGATGATAATAATTTAGTAGAGTCTTTGATTTAGGAAAGGAAGTCTTACTAGCTAAAGAAGTTAATTTTTTTATATGGCTAATAAAATCTTTTCCAAATTTAGCCATTTGAGTTGCTTTTTCAATTGCTAAGTCATAGGCTGTGCTATTAGTTGCAAGGGCTTGGATTAGTCCCATTTCTAAAGCTTGGCTAGCATTAATTCGTTGGGCTGTTGCAAAAAGCTGGTCTGCTTTATTTTTTCCTACTGTTTTAGGTAATCGATAAGTGCCTCCAAACCCTGTAATTATCCCAATATTTGCTCCAGGATGGGCAAATATCGCTTGGTTTGAGCCATAGCGTAAGTCACAAGATAGCGCTAGGTCTAAACCTCCTCCCATACAAAAACCATCAATTGCTGCTATAACCAGACTAGGCGAATTACTAATAGCACGAAAAAGATTGCCACCTAAAAGAGAAAAATCTACTGCACTGGTTTCTGTAAGTTTAAGTAATTCTTTTATATCTGCTCCAGCAGCAAAAGCTTCTCCTAAACCTCTAAGAACTACCACAGAAGTCTTTGGTGATTGACTTAATTCAAGAAAAGTTTCTGTTAATTCTTGTATGGTATCTATACTAAGTGTGTTTCGTAGGGTAGGGCGATTAAGAGTAATGATAGCTACACTATCACAAGTCTTGCTTCTAGAGACTAATAAATTAAGGTTATCAGTTTTATTAATCTCGTGGTTTAACATTTTCACGTAAGAATTTTACTGCATCTTCTGTAGATGCTCCAGGTGTAAAGATTTCTGAAACGCCTAACTCTTTTAATTTAGGAATATCCTCATCAGGAATAATGCCGCCACCAAAAATTAATACATCTTCTAAGCCTTTTTCACGAGCTAGATCAACAATTTTTGGAAATAGTGTCATATGAGCACCAGAAAGAATTGATATACCAATTGCATCAACATCTTCTTGGAGTGCTGCTGTTACAATTTGCTCAGGAGTTTGTCTTAGTCCTGTATAAATAACTTCCATTCCAGCATCCCTAAGAGCACGGGCTACTACTTTAGCTCCACGATCATGACCATCTAAACCAGGTTTAGCAATTAGTACACGTATTTTTTGTTCTGACATATTTTCTTAACCATTTAGATTTTTTTGATTGCCCGGCTAATATCCATTGCCATTGTGATTTGATCTGTTACTTCATAAGCTTCAAATGAAAAACAGAGTAAAGGGGAACCCATAATTTCTCTTACTGCTACTTCTCCAAGAATTTCCTTGAATTTAGCATGCACAGCATGCCCACTATCAAAGAAAATAACTCCTTGATCATCAGGTCGAGATATAGTAGTTAATTTTCCACTCAAACCATGAAAAACAACCATTTCAATAAATTGAGGCAAACCTAATTGTAAAAGCGGATTAGATGGGGGAAATGAATTTGTAGGAGTTCCATGTTTATGACGCAAAAGTACATGGTTGACTCTAAGTAAAAGCTCTTGGACTGCAAAAGGCTTTCCTACATAATCGTCTGCACCAACATTGATGCCTGCTAGACGCTCAATATCTTCACGTTTGCCGCTAAGAAAAATAAACGGAATGTCTTTTAATTCAGGGTCTAACCTTACTAATTGACACAATTCTAAACCACCAATACCAGGCATCATTACATCACAGATAATTAAATCAAAATGGTGGTTTTCTTTTAGTAACTTCATGGCTGCAATACCACTAGTTGCTTCAATAATCTCATGCCCACCTGCTTCTAAAGAAAGCCGTGCTGCTAGTCTTACTTCGTCTTCATCATCTATTACTAAAATTTTTGACATTAACTCTCCAACTTACTTAAATCATTAATTATACCCTTGCTAGTTAGGCTGGGTTAGGTTTTTACAGTTTAGTAGAAAATTTTCTACATCAGTATTAGATCTTAGATGAAAAACTTGCTTGCCTTCGGTATTTTCTTTTAATAGATTGATAATTGTAGGTTTTGTTTTTTGAGGATAGTTTAATATCCAAAACATAAACTCTAAACTAAGTTGTTCATTGCATCCCATTGGCATATCTATTCTATTTTTATTGCGATTATAAAACCATCTTTTTAGTACTCGCCAAAGACAAAGTAAAGGCGAGCGATCTAGGAAAATTATTGTGTCAGATACTTCAATTCTATCTTTAAGAGTTCCTGAATAATTTCCATCTATAACCCAAGAGTCTTTTTTTAGTAAATCTAAAACTATCTCTCTCCATTTTTCCTTAGGTGTTTCAATCCAGCCAGCTTTCCAATAAAGTAAATCTAAATGTATAAGTTCTATTTTTAGAATGGTAGCTAGTTTTCTAGCTAGAGTAGATTTACCTGAACCACCTGATCCTATAATCAATACTTTTTGCATTATTTATCGGAAATATTAAATGTATTAATGTATTAATCCGTAATCCAACTTTAAAAAGTTGGATAAAGTAATAAGTTTGAACCTTTGATGATAGTGTAGGCTATAACAGAGTGTCAATGAACAAATGTTATTAAATAAACCCTATATTATTAGCGTGTTTACTAAATTTAAAAATTTAGCAAACACCCAAGAAATATAAAAAATACTCCCTTACATATTTCTTCTATATTGTCCTCCAACTTGAAATAAAGCTTGGGTAATTTGTCCAAGCGAACAATATTTAACTGTTTCCATTAGCGCATTAAAAATATTTCCATTCTTTATAACGGTTTCTTGTAGTTCTTTAAGCATTTGTTTTCCTTTTTCTCCACTGGCTTCCCAAAGATTATTTACAGTGTTTATTTGAAATTCTTTTTCTTCTTTGGTACTACGGATTACTTCTTCTGGTATTATGGTTGGAGAGCCTTTGCTAGAAAGAAAAGTATTCACACCAATTATTGGATATTCTCCAGTATGTTTAAGTGTTTCATAATAGAGGCTTTCTTCTTGGATTTTACTTCGTTGGTACATAGTCTCCATTGCTCCTAATACTCCACCTCGTTCACTTATTCTATCAAATTCACTTAAAACAGCTTCTTCAACTAAATCTGTGAGTTCCTCAATAATAAATGAGCCTTGCAATGGGTTTTCGTTTTTAGCTAAACCTAATTCACGATTAATAATTAGCTGTATTGCCATAGCACGTCGAACGCTTTCTTCTGTAGGGGTTGTAATAGCCTCATCATAAGCATTTGTGTGCAGACTATTGCAATTATCATAAATAGCATAGAGTGCTTGTAGGGTTGTACGTATATCATTGAAATCAATTTCTTGAGCGTGTAATGAACGTCCTGAGGTTTGAATATGGTATTTTAACATTTGTGAGCGCTCATTAGCATTGTACTTATACTTCATGGCTTTAGCCCATATACGACGGGCTACCCGACCAATAACGCTGTACTCAGGATCAATACCATTACTAAAAAAGAATGATAGATTTGGTGCAAAACTATCAATGTGCATTCCTCTGCTTAGATAATATTCTACAAAAGTAAATCCATTTGCTATAGTAAAAGCAACTTGAGATATAGGATTAGCTCCTGCTTCAGCAATATGATAGCCGCTTATAGAAACTGAATAAAAGTTTCGTACATTGTTATCGATAAAATATTGCTGAACATCTCCCATTACTTTTAAGGAAAATTCAGTGCTAAAAATACAAGTATTTTGTGCTTGATCCTCTTTTAGGATGTCAGCTTGAACCGTTCCACGAACTTGAGATAGTGTGTAGGCTTTAATTTTTTCATAAACCTCTTTAGGCAATACCATATCTCCACTAACACCTAGTAACATTAAGCCTAAAGCATCATTACCATCAGGTAGCAAAGCATTATATTTTGGACGGGCAACCCCTTTTGCTTTATATATTTCCTCAATTTTCTCCTCAATTTCTTTTTCAAGATGGTTTTCTTTAATATATAACTCACATTGCTGATCAATTGCTGCATTCATAAAAAATGCAGCAATAATAGCCGCAGGGCCATTAATAGTCATACTTACAGAGGTTTTAGGGTCAGCTAAATTAAACCCACTATATAATTTCTTTGCATCATCTAAACAACATATGCTTACCCCTGAATTACCAACTTTCCCATAAATATCTGGGCGATAATCAGGGTCATTTCCATAAAGTGTTACACTATCAAAAGCTGTACTTAGACGAGCCGCAGGTAGTCCTTTACTTAAGTAATGAAATCGTTTGTTAGTACGCTCAGGCCCTCCTTCTCCAGCAAACATACGTGTTGGATCCTCACCTTCACGCTTAAAAGGATAAAGACCCGCTGTGTAAGGAAATTCGCCTGGGAAATTTTCTTGCAAACACCATTTTAGTATATCTCCCCATGACCTAAATCTAGGTACAGCAATTTTAGGAACCTCTGTGTGAGATAATGATTCATAATGTGTTTTTATTTTTATCTCTTTATCTCTTACCTTAAAAATATAATATTCATTTTGATATTGTTTTTTGCGCTCTTCCCAGCTATCAAGTAGCTTTTTATTATGTCCTTCAAGCTCAAGTTCAATTTGGCAGTATTGCTCTTCCAAAGCTTTTATAAGTGACTTTTTATCAGCTATTTCGCTTTCTTTAAGCAAAGAAATAGTGTTTTTTATACTATAAAGCTTTTCAGCTATTTCTGATTGTAAAGCCACTTTTTTATCATAACTTCGGTTGTTTTCAGCTATCTCGCTTAAATAGCGGGTGCGGCTTGGAGGAATTATAAATAGTTTTTCATTTGTCCTAACCGCAATAGAAGGATTTAACTTTAAGTTTGAACCAGTTTTTTCAACTAATTTATCTAAAACACCTTTATATAAACTATTCATTCCAGAATCATTAAATTGTGAAGCAATAGTGCCATAAATTGGTAGTTTTTCGTCTGGAGTCTCCCATAAGTTATGGTTACGCTTGTATTGTTTTTTTACATCGCGTAAAGCATCAAGCGCCCCACGTTTGTCAAATTTATTTATAGCAATAATGTCAGCAAACTCTATCATATCAATTTTTTCCAATTGAGTTGCTGCACCATATTCAGGAGTCATTACATATAAACAAACATCACTATGATCAGTAATCTCAGTATCACTTTGCCCAATACCTGCTGTCTCAAGAATTACTAAGTCATAACTTGCAGCTTTTAAAATATCTACTGCATCCTGTACATATTTTGATAGTGCTAGATTACTTTGCCTTGTTGCCATACTACGCATAAATACTCGTTCGTTACAAATTGAGTTCATACGTATACGATCACCAAGCAAAGCACCTCCAGTTTTACGCTTAGACGGATCAACTGAAATAATACCAACTTGCTTATCTGGAAAATCAGCTAAAAATCTACGTACTAACTCATCTACTAGCGATGATTTACCTGAGCCTCCAGTTCCTGTTATACCTAAAACAGGGACTCTAGAACTTGTTGCTATTTGACGAATTTTTCTAACCATAGTAACGCTTTCTTCATTTCCATTTTCACTGGCTGAAATAAGCTTAGCAATAGACTTATGGTTTTTATCTTTTATATGCTCTACTTCACCATTTAAGTTAAGCCCAGTTAAGTAGTCAGACTTTTTTAGCAAATCATTTATCATTCCCTGCAAACCTAAAGCACGTCCATCATCAGGGCTATATATACGAGCTATACCGTATTTATGTAGTTCTTCAATTTCACTTGGAAGTATAACTCCACCGCCACCTCCAAAAACTTTTATATGACCACACCCTCGCTCTTTTAAGAGGTCATACATATATTTAAAATACTCTAGATGCCCTCCCTGATAGCTTGTTATGGCAATAGCATTAGCATCTTCCTGTATAGCGCAATTTACTACGTCTTGCACACTTCGGTCATGCCCTAGATGAATTACTTCTGCTCCACTTCTTTGCATAATGCGGCGCATAATATTTATTGCTGCATCATGCCCATCAAAGAGAGCCGCAGCCGTTACTATTCGTATTTTATTTTTTGATTGATAAGGTGTTTTGTCCATAATTCTATACTCGTTTTATTGTTAGAATTTTTTCTAATTCTTGATTCTTAACTTGCTGATTTTGAACCTTTAAGAGCAAAGATAAATAATATTGTTGAAAAACTAAAGCTTAACTAAAATCCATTTTAGCAGAAACTTGACCATTCTATTATACTAGAAGTAAAATAGCTTACAAATTTGCCAATAAAATCTTAAATAAAGGTTATTCTTATATACAGTTTTCTAAAAATTTTTGCTCCTTAAATATATAACTCTTAATAACTCTTAATAACTCTTAATAGAAAAGTTGATTTCTAATAAGCGCTTGGTGTAGCATCTATTTCGCTAACATATCACTTCAAAACTTGACCCTTAAATAAAATTTTAGAGAAAACCACATGATTACTAAAGATGCGCTTTTGTATTTATCCAAACAAGAAAGCCTAAAAAATATTCTTACCAATGTTAGTCTATTTAAGAAAATTACAGATCGTTTTGTCGCTGGAGAAACAATAGAAGAAGCCTCTCTAGCTGTAAAAGAACTTAATAAACTGAATATTAGCGCCTCTTTTGATCATTTAGGAGAAGCTATAAAAAGCGAAGAAGAAGCCGAAGCCGAAGTAGTAGAATATGGTAAGATTTTAAGCAAAATAGATAAAGATGGCCTTAATTCTAATGTTTCATTAAAACCTACTCAGCTTGGACTCTCTATTAATCCAGAACTCGGACTACGCAACATCCGTCGAGTTGTAGAAAAAGCACGTGCCTATAATAATTTTGTTCGTATCGATATGGAAGATTCACAATATACTACTGCTACTATTGATATGTTTAAAGTACTTCGTAAAGAGTATGATAATGTTGGAATTGTTATACAATCCTATCTTTATCGTAGCAAAGATGATATTGATGATTTATTAAAATGTGGCGCTAGAATTCGCTTATGTAAAGGCGCTTATGATGAACCTGCTACAGTTGCTTTCTCTAAAAAATTTGATACTGATAAAAATTATATTGAACTAAGCAAAACACTATTAGAAAGTGGTATTTATCACGGTATAGCTACTCATGATGTAAAAATGATCAAAGCCGTTAGAGAATTTTCTAAAGAAAAAAATATACCTAAGTCTGCTTATGAATTTCAAATGCTCTACGGTGTTAGACGCGATTTACAACTAAAACTTGCTGGTGGCGGCTATGGAATACGTGTTTATGTTCCTTATGGTAAACATTGGTATCCCTATTTTATGAGACGTTTAGCCGAACGTCCTGCCAATGTCTGGTTTATAATGAAAAACTTCTTCTTGGGGTAAAAATGCAGCTTAAAAAAAAGGAAAATAATATTTTTGAAGTTATAGAAAATAGCCTAGATATATTTGAACTAGCACGCGAAGATGCTTTTGAACGCTGTAAAAGGGAATTCTATCGGGGAGTTGTAAGGACAGTTAATGCAGTAAAAATATTAGTTGGAGGCAAATACTTAACTAATTTTGAACGTACTCCTGAAGAAGTAGTTATGTTTGAGCCACAATTTAAACTAAAAAGATTTTGGCAAGACTATCAAAAATCTCCATATACTCCAATTCTTTTTATTCCTCCTTTAATGGTAACACCCCAAATCTATGATTTACGACCTAGACACAGCTTTGTAAGACATTTACTTAATTATGATTTTGATGTGTTTATGCTAGATTTTGGCTCCCCAACTAGAAAAGATAAAAATATTTGCCTAGATGATTATGTTCGTAACATTGGACTAGGCATTGATCGAGTTCGTGAGTTAACGAATTCTCCTACTGTTAGCCTAATTGGATATAGTATGGGAGGCATATTTAGTAATATTTTTGCTGCTTTAGATGAACATAACAGAGTTAGTAACATAGTTGCCTTAGGATCTCCCTGCGATATCAGCCGTTGGCCTACCTATGGCGAATTAGCAAAAACCATTAATAAACCGATCAATCTTATTGCAGATACTCTAGAAGGTGTCCCAGCCTATGTCTCTAGATCAATTTTTGAAATGATGAAACCTCTAAACACCGTTTCTTTACCAGCTAACCTAATGCTAAATCTCTGGGATGAAGAATATATTGAAGGCTATGAAGCTATGGAAAGATGGTTTGATGATTTTGTTGCTTACCCAAGAGATGCTTTTAAGCAGTTTTTTAATGAAGTAGTTACAGATAATAAACTCTTTTTAGGAGAGTTAGTTATTGAAGGTAAAAAAGTAGATCTTAATAAAATAGAGTCTTCCTACTTAATTCTTGCAGGTAAACAAGATTTTTTAGGCCATCCTGATTCAGTTAAACCAATAGTTGATGTAATTAGTAGTAAAGATAAGACTTACCATGAAGTTAGTGGAGGCCATCTAGGCATGCTTGCAGGTAAGCATGCAACCGATACTTGGGAATATATCGCTCAATGGCTGATCGCTAGATCAAAAAAATCTAATTATAGTCAGGAAAAAAAGAGATCTTTGGCAAAGCATAAAAAAAGAATTAAATAAATGTATAATCAATAAATTAAAAGTAGTAATGGTTTAGGAAAACTGATAAACCAGTAAATCTTGGAAAAAATGTGTTGACAAAAAAAACTCTATGCATAGAATGGCATTTCGTCGCTGAGGTTTGAAAACACATCAACACAAATTTCCGGCAATAAAATGGAAAAAAGCGTTGTCCAAAAATGAAAGTGGTAGTAGTCTAACAAACGCCGCAAGTAAGAAAGAAGTAACCTCAAAAGCTATTTGCAAAAAAAATCCTAAAAGTCAAAAACTCGTAAACCATAGTGAGAACTAGGTTTAAGTAGTTGTTTTCTTTAATCCAAAAACGTTGAAAAAACGGAGTCGGAAAAAAGATAAAAAAAGCGGAAAAAAGTGGTTGACTAAAAAAGGAAAATGAGTAGAATAGAAATTTCCGACAGTAAAAGAAATCAAGATTTACTACGGCAAAGATATTTCTTAAGAAGAAGTAACTACAAAGTCGATGTTTGAAAACTGAATAGGTAAGGTAAAAGAAGTAAGAAATTACGTCAATCTTTTGAAGAGCACAACAGTAAGAT
>JACQZQ010000010.1 GCA_016213785.1 Acidobacteriota bacterium | reverse complement strand
TCTTTACACTTCGTGTTCACCAGTTCGTTATATTGCTATTTTCCCTCTACTTCTAGCTCGTTATATCATTAACTTTTCTACACTTATTCTTTTTCTATCTATACGCTCTCTATTATTCACATTTTTCCTTATATGTTTTATTACAAATATTATATTTGCTATTTCTTTTCTTCCTCTTCTTCTTTATTCTCGCTTTCCTATCACTTTTATTTTTTACCTACTTTTCACCTAGGGGCATAACCCTAAGTTCAGCGGCGAGGGGCGTTGCGGAGCGACGACACGAGTCCGCTGCAACGTTTGTTCGGCGCAAACAAATAAAAAAGTAAGTAGTATTGAATTAATATTTTAAAGGTTTTACAAAATATAAAACCTGAGTTTCCTCTTAAATAGCCAAATAAATCCTACCTATCTTTCTAATTGCTACAACTAAAAATATAATTAATGATAATACTGTAAGAGTTACCAAAAGATTTTCAATTAAAAATAATATAAATGCAGCCAAAACAATAGGTGACATAAAAACTATTACAAGGGCAAAAGCTACAATTTCTCTTATGAAAGGAAAAACTACAGAATAATTATTTATCAACAAACCACACATTATTACAGTAACTAAAAGTTTAGAAAAGAAAACAATTTTTTCGATAAATAGTCGGTGAGTAACGGTTAAGACTAAAAATCTCTCATAAAAAGATGGTTGAGATATTATTAGCTCTGAATCTGAATAGGACATAGGATAAGTTATTTTTATCTGCGTCATACTTTCTTGCTTATCAATTAGATCTTTACAACGAAAACACTCATTGCTCAACTTATCATACAAATCTTCTTGATGACATATTTCACACCTTATTGCTGATGACTCTCTTTTTATTTTTATTCTATTCTGCCTATTTAGCATTTTCATTTTCTTCAACTTACATTTTACTAATAATGAACGTTATTATGCGCCGAACCCTAAGTTCAGCGGCGAGGGTCGTCAAGTGAGCGAAGGCGAACGGACGACCCGAGTCCGCTGCAACGTTTGTTCGGCGCTTTCTAAAATATCAAATCAATTAGGTAAAGTAGGTTTTGGTTTGATTTCCCAACCATTGCCATCGTCAATATATTGAATGAAAACTCTTTGTTCACTAGTAGAACCTTTTTTGCGGCAAATTACGTCAAAAGAAACAGCAACAACCTCACTTTCATTATATTCTATCGAAATAACTTCGTAATCAGGAAAGAGGATGAAAAAATCAGACCTAACTTGCTCTTGAGTAGGTTCTTGTCTAGAACAAAAGGTCATTGCCATAATAAAACAACATATAGTCAATAATAAACAAAGAGTTATTTTTGTAATTTTGTTGGTTTTCATTATTCCTCTTACATTATATTTTAACATTACAAAAAAATTTACTATTTTTCAGTATTTCACAAAGTTATTTACACCAACGCTATCCACTTCTCTTTCAACGTTATTTTTGCAATTTTCTTAACCATTTTGGTTATTTAAACTCTAGCATTTATTCTCTAATCTATAAATATTTCCTATTTACCTCGACAAAATCTAAACATTTCATTTTGTCTCTTTTACTAAATTTTAGATAACTCAGTTATTAAGCGCCGAACCCTAAGTTCAGCGGCGAGGGAAGCGGCGAGTGTTAACGAGCCGACTTCCCGAGTCCGCTGCAACGTTTGTTCGACGACACAAACCTACAAAGGCGAAAAAAGACAAAAAACCATAATTGAAAAAATAACAGAAAGAGCCAATAAAACAATAAAAAATTATCTTTGTACTAACATGAATAAATTCAATCAATAAGGGAAACATAGATAAAATAACTAACGCAGTGTAAAAAGTATAAATCGCCACAGAAAGTAAAAACTAAATACACGTTGACAAAACAAACTTCACCCTATTTTTAACAAACAAGTAACACTGTATTAGGCTTGTTATATTTGTTAATATAGCTAGCCTCTCCCTAATTATTTCTATCATATAGAGTTAATACAAAAAGCGAAGAAAGCCGTCTGTAGGACGGGTTTCTTTCTCCTTCTCCTCATAAATATATACATTTATAGGGGGTTATGTAAACATCTTACTGTGTTTATAAGAATATTTCTGTTGCATAAATATAGGATTTCCACTATAAGTTTGTTCCTAATAATTGCACATCTAATTTCATTTGTCTCGCTGTTATTTTTCTGTTTAGGAAGTAGATATCCTTTAACTCCTTTATTTAGTTCCAGTAGAGGTTTAGCCCTTGTTTCTAACCTTATTATTCTTTCTTTACTCTCTCATTTTTTGCTATTTTACGCTGTTGTGGTTCTCCTGTCGTCGAACGCCAAGTTCAGCGGCGAGGGTGATCGGTGAGCGTTAGCGAACCGACCACCCGAGTCCGCTGCAACGTTTGTTCGGCTGCCTTTTCCTCTCTAAAGTAGTTTAAGAGAAATTGCGTACCATTGAAACCAAAGATAGTTAATAATTAGCTCTTCTATCCT
>JACQZQ010000076.1 GCA_016213785.1 Acidobacteriota bacterium | reverse complement strand
ACTATTGTTGTATTTGTTCTTGGCGTATTTGTTTCAGAGGCTTTTGTTTGTAATACTTCTATTACTCGCTGTTGTTTTTCTACTAACTCTTCTAATTTACGCACTTTCTCATTTAGTAAAAACATTTGTTCTTCTACAGAAAGACTTTTACTGTCTTTAGTATTCTTTTCATCTACTTTTTCTGCTTTTTCTGCTTTTTCTGTTGTATTTTCTGTAGCAACTAGTACATTTTTATCTTCTTCGGTAGAAGCAAAAGCTGTCATAGTTAAGTTTAACCAAAAACAAGTAAGTACTATTGCAATTACTAGTGGTTTTATCTTCACGGCGTTTTCCTCCTGAAATATTTTCTCTGGTTTAGCCATTTTAAGCTTGCCTTAAGAAAACTCAATTCCATATAGCAGTTTTTCTAAGATAAAAGCACATAATTTATACTTTTCATGGATAGTTAGTAATGAGTAATTCTGTTTTCTTACTTTTTTTAGTAGCAATTACAAACTTAAGGCTTCTCCATTAGCTTTTAGAGAGTTAATTTTTTCTGTAACTTTCTTTATCACTTCCTCAGGAAGAGGTGCATAATTAAGGTCTTTAGCAATTTTTTGTCCATCAGTAGTTGCCCATTTTAAGAACTTAGCTAAAGATTCTGCTTTTACTTTACCACTCATATCTTGATAAACTAACAAGTATGTATAACTAGAAATAGGATAAGCTGTATCACCTTCAGCATCAGTTATTGAGACTCTCATATCATCAGGTAGTTGACCTACAGTTCCAGCCGCAGCAGCCGTTACATTATCAGCACTTGGTAGAACAAATTTACCAGATTTATTTTTTATTGAAGCAAAAGAAATTTTATTTTGAAGTGCATAAACTAGTTCTGTATAACCTATTGAACCTTCTACTTGTTTAACTTGTCCTGTAACACCTTCATTACCTTTTCCACCTAAACCTACAGGCCAATTAACAGAAGTTCCTTTTCCAACTTTTTCTGCCCAAGTTTTACTAACTTTGCTTAAGTAATCTACAAAGACTGCTGTTGTACCACTACCATCAGATCTGTGAACTACAGTGATCTCTTTATCTGGAAGTTTAAGATCTGGGTTTATTTCTGCTACTTTAGGATCATTCCATTTTTTTACTTCGCCTAAAAAAATTGCAGTTAAAACCTCAGGAGTGAGTTTAAGTTCCCCTGTTACACTAGGTAGGTTATAACAAACAACTACGGCTCCAAGCACTGTAGGGATATGGAAAAGAGGTTTTTTTAATGCCTTTAACTGATCTTCGGTCATTGGAGCATCTGAAGCACCAAAATCAACAGTTTGTTCGGTAATTTGCTTAATACCTCCGCCAGAACCTATTGATTGATAGTCTATTTTAATATTTGGATTTATCTTGTTATATTCGCTAATCCATTTTGAATAGAGAGGAAAAGGAAATGTAGCTCCAGCACCTTGTAGCCCAATATTTGTGCCTCCTTTACCAGGAAGATTACCATTAGAATCATCTGGTGCACCTGCACAGGCAACCCAAATAAATGAAAATAACACTACTATTAACACAGCATAAAACTTGTTTAACATAAAAACCTTTCTACTAAATTTTTTATTTATCTTAAAAAGCATTGCTTGCATTCGTTTTAGAGTCTTAACTTTTAACTGGAGCTTACTTTAGGGCTGTAACAAGCCTGTTAATCGCCTGTAAAAAGTCTGTAACAGGTGTGTAAAATTTATGTAAACAGGGCATTTATCGCCAAAGAGCCACTAGCAGAAAAAATAAAAAATAAGTATCCTTTAGCTCAACTACTAGTTACTTAACCTACAATCTACACTGGCTATTTAGCCTAGGAGAAAAAAATGTCTTTTGGTAATAGCGATCTTATTTTGCTTAGAGATAACATCCTTTTATTAGGGGGTGCAGCAGAAGCAGCTATAGCCCGTGCTACTCGCGCTCTAATAGATAGAGATGCTGATCTAGCAGAAGATGTAATTGCAGAAGATGACGAAATAGATCGTATGGAAAACGACATTGATAAACATTGTAGCGATTTACTTATAAACAAACAGCCTACAAACCTAGACTTACGCTTTGTTTTACTAGTTTCTCGCGCTGCTCAAACAATTGAAAGAGTTGCCGATCATGCGGTAAATATTGCTAAACACGCTCTTGTCCTAATTGATCAACCAGCACTTAAAATTCATGTTCAAATTCCAGAATTAGCTAGTATTGCTCAAGAAATGCTCTTAGGTAGTCTAGATGCTCTTACCCGCTCAGATTGTAACCTAGCATTTGAAACTATTCATAAAGATGATAAAGCAGATAAACTCTTTCGTATTATTTATTCCCAGCTTGTAGCCCTTATGGAACAAGACCCAAAAACAGTACGTCGTGCTGTTGAACTTCTCTTTATTATCAAACACTTAGAGCGAATTGCAGATTATGCTACAAATATTTGTGAAATGGTTATTTATCTAGTAGAAGGACGTTTAATTAAACATACCCCAGAAGCTAAATAATTTATGCTAAATAAAAGTCGTATTTTAGTTATAGAAGATGATGAAGATATTGCAAATAATATTAAGTATAATCTAGAGCGTAGTGGCCCACATGAAGTGCTTTTAGCACTTACAGGTGAAGCAGGTCTTGAGCTTTGTGAAGATAATGAATATGACCTAATTGTTCTAGATCTAAACCTTCCTGGAATGAGCGGTTTTGAGCTTTGTCGCGCTCTTCGCCGTCGTCGTCGCACCTCCCATATACCTATTTTAATGCTTTCTGCACGTAGTAGCGAAGATGATAAAGTACATGGTTTTGATTTAGGTGCAGATGATTATGTAACTAAACCTTTTAGTATGCGTGAACTAAAAGCTCGTGTTGCAGCACTCTTAAAACGACGAACCGAACCAGTAAAAAACGCTCCCTTTGATGACGGCCAGCTTAGTGTTGATTTTGAACAAATGAGAGTTCGTTTTAAGGGACGAAGTGTAACCCTTACCCGTAAAGAGTTCCAACTTCTTAAACTGCTTTTAGAAAGTCGTGGTCGAATACTTACTCGTGAACTTTTACTTGAACGCGTTTGGGGATTAGAATACCTAGGAGAATCCCGAACAATTGATGTTCATGTTTCAAGATTGCGTCAAAAACTAGGCGGTGATGAATATATTCAAACCGTTGTTGGGCTAGGTTATCGTTTTAGGGATCCTAGCCAAGGTGATGATGATGAGTAAAGAAGAAAGCTTAGTATCAGGTAATAATGAACTACAATATGAATTAACAGAAAACCCTCTTTTACATGCATTACTTGATGTAGTAAGAGAGGCCGTTTTAATAATTAATTTAGATACTAAAATAGTTTTTACTAATCGCACTGCAAGAGAAATTTTTGCTTTTCCAACTAGTGAACACCCTAATTTAAGACTTACTGATATAACTAGAAATAAAGAAATCTACAATTGCTTTACCATTTGCTTAAAAGAAAAAAACACTTTTGAAAAAAAGATTCGTCTACATACAAATAGCGGTGAGCGTAGTCTATATCTTAAGGTAGAGTCTATAACTACAAGCGATCCAAACTTAGGCACAAAAGTAATTGGTGTGGTAGGAACTTTTTTTGATAACACTAAACTAGAAGCCCTAGAACAAACTCGTAGAGAATTCTTTGCTAACCTATCTCATGAATTGCGAACTCCATTAACTTCAATTGAAACCTATGCTGAAACCCTTCTTTCAGGTGCAATT